>JBMOOW010000112.1:0-48813 GCA_049323195.1 Pseudomonadota bacterium
CGCCGGCAGGCTGAGCCCCGCCTGGAACTGCACCATGTTCTTGGCCATGACCACACCCCTCCTTGTCAGGTGGGGTCAGCATGGAATGGCCGCGTATCATGGGATGCGACAGGTGGGGAATCAGGTTCCCTTTTGCCGGCGGAGATCGATCCGCCTGTTCGGCAGATACCGATGCCGGCCGGTGCCACCGCCGCCAGGACGAACGTCAGCACGAACGCCACGACGCGTCGCCCTTCAATCCACGTCGCCATGCCCGCGAACGCGGGCATCCATGGACGTTGCCTGTTTGCCGTGCGGTCAAAGGGTGCGCACCGAATCCCCGCCCGACGCGCACCCCTGCCCAAGCGCCGATGTGCCCCGGCGCTCATGATCACGGGAGCCTCGCTCCGCAAGCGCGCTTTATCGCGCGGGAGGAGAAGGGGCCGCGAACGCGTGCAATGAGACCGCGTGGTCGTTCGCGCGGAAGCGGGAAACAGGCCCGCGCTTCGACGAGGCCGACGCATCGGCGACCTGCGTCGAATGTCGATCCGCGCCAGGCCTGCCGGGCTGCATGCGCACGCCCGGCGCGTCCACGCCGCCCGGCGCCTCAGCCGGCGGGGATGGCCAGATGCCGCGCCTGGAGGGCCGGCTCGGCGCCGCGTGGCGTCGCACGGATGCGGGCGTCGGCCGGCAGCGCCCTGCCCTCGTGCAGATGCGCCCATACGCGATCCAGCGCGGCGTGCACGTAGGGCATGAGCGGCACGTACGAGGCACCGATCGCCGGCAGGCCCAGGAACGCATCGAAATGCTGCGCGCGCTCGACCTCCCAGAAGCGCACGTCGCGCCCCGCGGCGCGCGCCGCGCGCACGTACGGGGTACTGGTGAAGGCCATCGGCACCAGGCCATCGTCGACGCCATGCACGACGATGACCGGCAACCCGCGCCTCGGCAGCCCCGCGCGCGTGGCCGCAACGCCTTCGCGCACCCGCGCGGCCTGGGCATGGTCGCCGGTCCACAGCGCGCGCAGGCACCGCGTCCCGCCCAGCGCCTGCTCCGGCGGCGTGATCAAGGCGACGCCCGCGCCCGGCGGGATGCCGCTCGCGTCGGACCACCAGGCCGCGCGCTCGGTGGCGGTGGCCTTGCGCGCCGCGCCGGACGCATCGGTCGCGGCGAAGCGGAAGCCGCAGGGGTGCGACTGCGGCCCGAAGCGCCCATAGGCCGAGGCATAGGTGGCGGCCACGGCTTTCCAGAGGTCGAAGGCGACGCTGAGGCCGCCGGCGCGCAGCGCTTCGTCGGTCCAGCCACGTGCCCGCAGCGCCTCGTAGGCCGCGCGCGCCCGCGCCGCGTCGTCTTCGCCCGGGACGAGCCCGGAATCGGCGACCGCGGCGCAGCCGGGCCCGGCCGCAGGCGGCACGGGCACCTTCATGTGGGACAGCGCGCAGGGCATCAGCAGCGCCGCTTCGGTGGCGATGTCGTACAGCGGTGGCGCGCCCGGCACGGCGATGTTGGGTTCCCCGGCCACCACCGCGTCGAGCCAGTCGCCATCCAGTTCGGCGGCGCGCAGCACCGCGCCTCCGCCATTGGACACCGCGGTGGCGATGACGGTGGTGTCGTCGAAGCGGAACGGCGCCTGCGCGGGGAACGCCTGGTCCAATGCGTGCAGGGCGAACCGCGCGGCCTGGCGCACGTGGCGGCCCCAGTCGGCCTCCGGGTTGTCGGCCGAGTGCGCGTGCTTGAAGGCCACGCCCTCGCCCCCCGCCGCGGGCTCGAAGCCGAGCGTGGTGCTGCCTGCGGCCTGCACGGTGCCGTCCAGCGCCACGCCCTGCCCCGCGTCGAGATCGAAGTAGTCGGTGCCCGCGCCCTTGTCGGTGTAGGCGATCGCGCAACCCTTCGGCAGCCCCCAGCTCGCCGCGACCGCGATCGCGCCGTAAACGCCGCGCGAGCCCGAGGCCGGGGCCACGACGATGCAGCGCCGCTTCGCGTCGAATCCGTCGGGCACCTGCACCGCCACGCGATGCGGATGCCGGGCACCGGGCAGGCGCAGGAAGGCGTGGTACTCGCGACCCGGCACGGGCGCGGTCGAGCCGTAGAGCGTGCCGAAGCCGCCCTGCGGGGAGAGGTCGGCGATGCCGCGCCAGTTCGACCAGATCGCGCGGCGTCGCAGCTCCGCGGGCGTGGGGTGCTCGCCGTCGGCGAATGCGGGCGGCGCCGCGGCACGCAGGCCGTCCAGCCCCAGCCCGGCGGTGAGCAGGTCGTCACCGCCACGGTGTTCGGTGACGCGGATCGGGCCGACGATGTCGAGGTCGTCCATGCGGACTCCGGGGTCGAGGCTCGCGCAGCCCGCGGCGAGGCCGGTGAGCGCGGCCAGCAGGGCCGTCTGTCGCAGCATGGGGATCGTCGTCATGGGCCGACGTTAGCAGCGGCTGCGCAGCGCGGCATCGTACGTTCGTACCACGCCGGGGCGCGTCGCGGTTGGTAGGCTGCACGCAGGAGGACTCCATGCCCGCATCCATGCTCTCGCCCGTCACGTCCCGCTGCATCCTCGTCACCGGCGCCGGCAGCGGCATCGGCGCCGGCATCGCCACGCACCTGGCGCGCGAGGGACACCACGTCGTCGTGACCGATCTTTCGGGCGACGCTGCCACGCAGGTCGCCGACGCCATCCGTGGCGAGGGCGGCAGCGCCGAGGCGCATGCGCTGGACGTGACGCGCGACGACAGCGTCGAGCACGTGCTGGCGGCGATCTCGCGTCCGGTGGACGTGCTGGTCAACAACGCCGGCCTGCAGCACGTCTCGAAGCTCGAGGACTTCCCGATGGAGAAGTGGGACCTGCTGGTGCAGGTCATGCTCGTGGGCGTGGCGCGGCTGACGCGCGCGGTGCTGCCCGGCATGCGCGCCCGCGGTTTCGGGCGCATCGTCAACATCGGCTCCATCCACTCGCTGGTGGCCAGCCCGTTCAAGAGCGCCTACGTGGCCGCCAAGCACGGGCTCGTGGGCTTTTCCAAGGTGATCGCGCTCGAAACGGCCGATACCGACATCACGATCAACACGATCTGCCCCACCTATGTGAAGACGCCGCTGGTGGACAGGCAGATCGCCGACCAGGCGCGCACGCGCGGCATTCCCGAGTCCGAAGTGGTCAGCCAGGTCATGCTCAAGCCCATGCCGAAGGGCGTGTTCATCACGTTCGAGGAACTGGCGGGCATCACGGCGTTCCTGATGTCGCCGGTGGCGCGCAACATCACCGGCCATACCATCGATGTCGACGGCGGCTGGACCGTGCAGTAGCACGACCACCCGCATCCCCACGACCGCCATGCCCCGCCTGCTGATCGCCGATGACCATCCGCTCTTCCGCGCCGCGCTGCGCGGCGCGGCGGCCGATGCCGTGGCCGGGCTGATCGTGCATGAGGCCGAGTCGCTGGACGGCGTGCTGGCAACGCTGGAGCGCGAGGCCGACATCGACCTCGTGCTGCTGGACCTGCACATGCCCGGCAACCACGGCCTGGCGGGGCTGGCGGCCGTGCGCGCCCAGTTTCCGCACGTGGCCGTCATCGTGGTCTCGGCCAACGACGATGCGCGCGTGGTGCGGCGTGCACTCGACCACGGCGCGGCCGGCTACCTGCCCAAGAGCTCGGGCCTGGACGAGCTGCGCGATGCCATCCGCGCGGTACTGGCCTGCGAACAGTGGCTGCCGCCCTCGCTGCGCGCAGCGGTGGCGCGCACGCAGACGTCCAGCAGCGACGCCGACCTCGCCGCGCGGCTGGCAAGCCTGTCGCCGCAGCAGTTCCGCGTGCTCACCCTGGTGGCGCAGGGGCTGCTCAACAAGCAGATCGCCGACCGCCTGGACGTGCAGGAGCGCACGGTGAAGGCGCATCTGTCGGCCATCTTCGAACGCCTGGGCGTACGCAACCGCACGCAGGCCAGCGTCGTGCTACGGGAGCTCGAGCTCAGCGACCCGGCGCGCACGCTCGAGGGCTGAGCGCGTCAGGCGACCGCGGCGGGAGGTCGCTCGCGCGCTGCTATCAGGCGATCCAATGTCGATTTCAGCGCCAGCGGCTTGAGCGGCTTGGCCAGAAGCAGGTGACCGGCCTCGCGTACGCAGGCGCGCACCTCCTCCCCCGGATCCGCACTGAGGATCAGCGTGGGGCGTGTGCCGACGTGCGTCGCCAGCGCCTGCGCCACGCGCACGCCGGTGTCGCCGTGGTCGAGATGGAAATCGAACAGCCATACCTCCGCCTCGAAGCACTCGCAGGCCAGCATGGCGGCATCGCGATCCGCCGCGGTCACGACCTCGCAACCCCAGCGTTCGAGCAGCGCCCGCAGCGCGGCCAGCGCGGACGGATCATTGTCGAGCGCGAGCACTTTCAGGCCGGCAAGGCCGGCCGTGGGCGCCTGCGCCGATGCTTCCATGACGCCGGCGGCGATGCGCGGCAGGTCGACCGAGAACACGGTACCCCGCCCGATCCGGCTGCGCAGCGCGAGCGGCGCTTCGAGCAGGTGCGCGATGCGGTCGGCGATCGACAGGCCCAGGCCGAGCCCTTCACCCGGCGCGTCCGGGCCGCGGCGGAATTCCTCGAAGATCGCGCGTTGCTGGTCGGGCGCGATGCCCGGGCCGGTGTCGTGCACCTCGATGCGCAGCATGCCCCCGGCGCGGCGCACGCCCAGCGCGATGCCGCCAGCCGGCGTGTAGCGCACCGCGTTGGCCAGGAAGTTCTGCAGGATGCGGCGCAGCAGTTGCGGGTCGGTACGCGTCCACGCGCGCGTGGGAACGAAACCGAAGGCCAGGCCGCGTGCCGCCGCGATCGCGCGGAACTCCGAGGCCAGCGGTTCCAGCACCTCCGCCAGGGCGAACTCGCGCGGCTGCGGCACGAGGCCACCGGCCTCCAGGCGCGACATGTCCAGCAGGCCCGTCAGCAGGTCGGTGGTCGATTCCAGGGCCCCACGCACCTGCGCGGCCGTGGCTCGATGGCGCGGTGACTCCAGCTCGTCGGCCAGCGCATCGGTGAACAGCTGCGCGGCATGGAGCGGCTGCATGAGATCGTGGCCGATCGCGGCCAGGAAACGGCTCTTGGCGTGGTTGGCGCGCTCGGCCTCGCGCTTGGCGACCTCCAGGTCGGCGGTGCGCGAAGCCACGCGCTGCTCCAGTGTCTCGTTCGCTTCGATCAGCGCGCGCTCGGCGCGCCGGAACTCGGTGACGTCCGTGAAGGTGGCCACGAAACCGCCACCCGGCATCGGGTTGCCGCGGATCTCGATGATGCTGCCGTCCGGAAGCACGCGCTCGGACAGATGCGGCGTGCCCGCGCGCATGTAGGCCAGCCGCCTCTGCAGCGCACGCTCGATGTCGCCGGCGAAGTCGATTCCCCGCATCGCCCAGCGGGCCAGGTCGGCGATGGGGCGGCCGACCTGCAGCAGGTCGGCGGGAAAACCGAAGATCTGCGCGTAACGCGGGTTCCATGCGACCAGCCGCAGGTCGGCGTCGACCACGCTGATACCCTGGCTCATGTTGCGCAGCGCGGCCTCGAGTACGCGCTGGTTGAAACGCAGGTCGGCCGATGCCTGGCCCACGATGGTCGCCACCGTCTCGAGGTCGCCGGACTCGCGCCGCGCGGCATCGAGCAGCACCCGCGCCGACGCGGCGCCCAGTACGGCGGCGAGCTCGCGCTCGACGCGTTCCTCGGCCTCGGCCGGGACCGGGCCGGAGGACTCCACGCCGTCCAGCAGCCGCGTCACGCGCTCGCGCGGCAGGAAGCGCTGGCTCGCCGCGCGCAGCGTCGCGAGGTCCAGCCCGCGCGAGGCGCGCCGCGGCGCCGCCGACCACGAGGCCGCGAGCACCACGGTGGCCAGCGTGCCGACGAACAGGCTGGACCCCACGGCGCGGCCCAGCCGCGTCCACCCCGTGAGCCCGAAGAAGCTGTCGGGCGAGAGCCATGCGAGGCCACCCGGCGCGATGTCGCCCGGAGTGCCCAGCAGGGGCAGCAGCAGCACCCAGGCCCAGGTCGCGAAGCCCGCCAGGATGCCGGCGGTCGCCGCGCGTGAGGAGGTCTGCGGCCGCCAAAGCGCGAAACCCAGCGACGGCGCGAGCGTGGCCAGTGCGGAGAAGGAGACGGCCCCGACGTCCGCCAGCGCCTCGCTGCCGGCGATGACGCGGCTGTAGGCCCAGGCGAGCAGCATCACCACCACGATGCCCGTGCGCCGCAGCGTCAGAACACTGCCACTGAGGTCGCCGGCGTCGCCGCGGCCCCAGGCGCCGCGCAGCAGCCCGGGCGCGAACCAGTGGTTGCCCACCATCAGGCTGAGGGCGAGCGTACTCACCACCACCATGCCCGTGGCCGCACTCAGGCCGCCCAGGTAGCCGAACAGCGCGAGTGCTTCGTTCCCCTGCGACAGTGGCAGCGCGAGGATGTAGAGGTCGGTCGGCACCGCATCGCCCAGCCACGCCGCCCCCGCCCGCGCGATCGGCAGCACCGGCAGCGCGATCAGGACGAGGTAGAGCGGGAACAGCCAGCGCGCGGTCTGCACGTGGCGCTCGTCGCGGCATTCGACCACCGCCACGTG
The DNA here is from genome assembly GCA_049323195.1 of Pseudomonadota bacterium. GTDB lineage: Bacteria > Pseudomonadota > Gammaproteobacteria > Xanthomonadales > Xanthomonadaceae > Cognatilysobacter. The sequence goes on from JBMOOW010000112.1 coordinate 6,538, forward strand.
GAACTGGTGCGGCAGGATGAACATGGCCAGCGCGCCCAGCGCGACCAGTGGTGCAAAGCCGCCGGGTGCCGCGTCCGGTCGCGGCAGCGCGAGCGCAGGGCCGTCGCCGAGCTCCAGCCAGACCCATGCCCCGATCGCCAGCATCGCCAGAAGCTTGAACACCGACTCGAGCGCCATCGCGAACACCAGCCCGCGGTTGTGCTCGGTCGCACGGGCATTGCGCGCGCCGAAAAGAATGGCGAATACCGCCAGCACGATCGCGACGTACAGCGCGCTGTCCTGCCAGGCGGGCGCGTTGCCACCGGGCGCGGCCGCCAGGATGGAGAAGCCCATCGCGACCGCCTTGAGCTGCAGCGCGATGTAGGGAATCAGGCCGAGTGCCACCACCAGCGTGACCGTGGCCGCCAGCCACGCATCCTTGCCCAGGCGCGTGGCGATGAGGTCGGCCAGCGAAGTGGCATTGCTGTCGCGCGCAAGGCGCACCAGCCGCAGCATGATGCCCACGCCCAGGGCGTACAGCAGGATCGCACCGACGAACGTGGGCGGAAGCGGCCAGCCATGGCGCGCGGCCTGCGTCACGGTGCCGTAGAAGGTCCAGGATGTGCAGTGCACGGCCAGCGACAGCGCGTAGATGTGGCGCCAGTGGCGCGCGCCCAGTGCGGGCCGACGCTCGGCATGGAGCGCGGCGGCGAACATCAGCCCCAGCCAGAGCAGGCTGGCGCCCGTGACCAGCGCGAAGTTCAGCATCGCCTCCCGGCCCGTGGCCGGATCCAGTGCAATCCCCGTCGCGAGCATAGCCGGCTGCACCCTACCCGTCTGCCGGTGCCGCACAAAAAGGCGACGGGCCCGGAGGCCCGCCGCCATGTTCCGACCGCCTTCGGCGTCGGTCAGAAGTCGTAGCGCGCCGTCAGCGACACCTGTCGGGGTGCCCCGTAGAAGCCCGTGTAGACGCCGAGTGCCTGGGCCAGGTTGTAGCCGGTGGTCAGGTACTTCTTGTCCGTCAGGTTCGTCCCGTTCAGGGCGAAGGACCAGGTGTCGTTCGCACGCCAGGAGATGGCGGCATTGACGAGGCCATAGCCGTCCTGGCGGATCGGCGGCGCTCCGAACGGCGCCAGCGGCGGCGTGACGGTGCGGATGATCTCCGTCGTCGCCACGACCTCGCTCTGGTAGGCGTAGCCGACGCGCGCGGACACGTTTCCGCCGTTGGCGAGGTCCGTGCGCCACTCGACGTTGATCGCGCCCGAGAACGCGGGAGCGTTGGTGAACTCCTGCTCGTTGGCGATGTTGATGGTGCTGGCGCTGAGCGGATTGAAGAAGGCGAACTCGTCGTACTCGGCGTCCAGCCATGCCAGGTTACCGTTGATGCGCCAGTGCGGGCCTGCCAGCCACTGGTACTCGACCTCGACGCCATTGACGGTGCCTTCACCGGCGTTGGTGAAGTCGCCGAAGAAGCCGCCCGTCGGCAGCGCGGTGAAGACCGACAGCTGGATGTCCTTGTAGCGGTTGTGGAAGGCCGCGAGGTTCAGGAACAGCGTCGAGTCGAGGAAGGCCATCTTGGTGCCGACTTCGAAGCTGTCGACCACCTCGTCGTCGAACGGCTCGGCCGAACGCGGAACCAGCGTGGCCTGCGCGCGGATGTTGTAGCCGCCCGACTTGAAGCCGCGCGTGGCGGTGCCATAGACGAGGATGTCGTCCGTGGCCTGCCAACCCAGCGAGATCTTCGGCGAGACGTTCTTGAAGTTGATCGTCTTGTCGAAGTTCGCCACCGCCGGATCGTCGGACGGATTGGCCGGCGTGCAATCGCGCTGCACGCTGAACGTGGCATTTGTGTAGCAGCGGTTGAGGACCTTGGCGCGCTTGTCCTCGTCGGTATAGCGCGCGCCGACGTTGAGCTCGAGCGTGTTCGTGAGGTCGAACGTCCAGTCGGCATAGACGGCGATCGAGTCGGTGAACACCGTGCCCTGCGTGTCACCGAACGACAGGCCGAAGAAGTTGTTGAGCACCTGCCCGCCGGCCTCGCCGTCGAAGGCATAGAGGCCCGCGACGCCGCGCGAGCGGCCGCCCGCGTCGTAGTTCACCTGCAGCTCGTGGCTGATCTGCTCGTCGGCATAGAACGCCTTGACGTCGGCGATCGTCGCCGGCGTGGTGTCGAAGTCGATGTTGGTCTCGGTGTCGGACTTGCGCAGCGCGGCGACGTACTTCAGGCCCCAGGCGTCGTTGAGGTCGTAGCGGAACGTCGCCGAGATGCCCTTCATCGAGGTGTCGTTGACGTTCGGCATGCCATTGCGCACGTCGTAGCGATGCGCCATCGGCGCGTACGTCGGCGCGAAGCGGTTCGGACGCATCATCTGGGCGCCGCGCACGCCGGACTGGTCGTCCATCCAGTCGAAGGCGAACTGGATGTCGAAGTCCTCGGAGACGTAGGCACCCAGCTGCGCGCGCAGAGCCAGGATCTCCTTGTCGCTGACCGGCTGCCCGGTGATCACGTTCTCGCCGAAGCCGTCGCGATTGAGGCTGGCGACCGAGATCCGGCCGCGAAGGGCCTCGCTGCCCAGCGAGCCGCCGACCGCCGCCTTGACGTCGAGCTGGTCGTAGTTGCCCACCGTGACGGAGGCAAAGCCGTCGAACTGCTTCGGCAGGCCGCGCGAGACGTACTTGATCGCGCCGCCGATGGTGTTCTTGCCGTACAGCGTGCCCTGCGGGCCACGCAGGACCTCCACGCGCTCGACGTCGAACACATCCAGCAGCGCGCCCTGCGGACGGGCGATGTACACGTCGTCGAGGTAGATGCCCACGCCCGGATCCACGCCCCACAGCGGGTCGGACTGGCCGATGCCGCGGATGTAGGCGGTCACGGTGCTCGAGGAGCCCCGCGCGGCGTAGACGGTCAGGTTGGGCACCTGCGCATCGAGGTCGCCGAGATCCTCGATCGCCAGACGGTCCAATGCATCGGCGGTGAAGGCCGTGACGGCGACCGGCACGTCCTGCAGCGTCTCCTCGCGCCGACGCGCCGTCACGGTGACGTTCTCCAGCGCGCGCTCCTCCTCGACGGCGGCGCCCTCGGCGCCGGTGGCGTCCTGCGCGGGCGCCGCGGGTGCGAACAGTGCGCAGGCGATGGCGAGGCAGAGGTGATTACGGCTCATACGGGTGCGGCGCATCGGGTGGTTCTCCCCTGGTATCCGTGGCGAACGCGGGGCGTGCCCCGCCGTCATGCCGGCGATAGTGGGCCGCGTCCACCGCGCCGGGCAGCTGTACCTTCGGACAATGCCCGCGTGGCGGGCGACGTCGATACTGGCCCGCACTCGACGGAGCTGGACTTCCATGGCGTTTCTGATCGTGCTGGCCGCGCTGGCCTTCCTGATGTTCGTGGCCTACCGCGGCTACAGCGTCATCCTCTTCGCGCCGATCGCGGCCCTCGGTGCGGTGCTGCTCACCGATCCGACGCTGGTCGCGCCGATGTTCACCGGTCTTTTCATGGACAAGACGGTGAACTTCCTCAAGCTCTACTTCCCCGTGTTCCTGCTCGGGGCGATCTTCGGCAAGCTCATCGAGCTGTCGGGCTTCTCGAAGGCCATCGTGGCCGCGGCGATCCGCGTGCTGGGTGCGCGCCGCGCCATGCTCTCGATCGTCGCGGTCTGCGCGCTACTCACGTACGGCGGGGTCTCGCTGTTCGTCGTCGTGTTCGCCGCGTATCCGTTCGCGGCGGAGCTGTTCCGGCAGGGCGACATCCCCAAGCGGCTCATCCCCGGCACCATCGCCCTCGGTGCGTTCACGTTCACCATGGACGCGCTGCCCGGCACGCCGCAGATCCAGAACATCATTCCGACCACGTTCTTCGGCACCACCGCCTGGGCGGCGCCGGTGCTCGGCAGCCTGGGCGGGCTCTTCATCCTGATCGTCGGGATGGCCTACCTGGAATGGCGGCGCCGTAGCGCTGCCGCCGCCGGCGAGGGCTATGGCGACGCGGCCAGCCTGCTCAACGAGCCCGCCGCGTTCGTCGGCACGAAGCTCGCGCATCCGCTGGTCGCGCTGCTTCCACTCGTGCTGGTCGGCGTATCCAACAAACTGTTCACGACCTGGATCCCCGCTGTCTACGGGGCCTCCTACAGCTTCGATCCGGCGGTGATCGGCGACGCGGCCCCGGTGGTGCAGGAGATCTCCAGGCTGGCGGCGATCTGGGCGGTGGAAGGCGCCCTTCTGGTGGGCATCGCATCGGTGCTGGCGCTGGCTTGGAAGCCCGTCGCCGCCGGGTTCGCGGAGGGAACCAAGGCCGCGATCGGCGGCTCGCTGCTGGCGTCCATGAATACCGCGTCCGAGTACGGCTTCGGCGCGGTCATCGCCGCCCTGCCGGGCTTCCTGCTGGTGGCCAACGCGCTCTCGTCGATCCCGGACCCTCTGGTGAATACCGCCGTGACCGTGACCTCACTGGCCGGCATCACCGGGTCGGCATCGGGCGGCATGAGCATCGCGCTCGCGGCGATGGCCGATGCGTTCATCGCCAACGCGAACGCCGCCGGCATCCCCATGGACGTGCTGCACCGCGTGGCCGCGATGGCCTCGGGCGGCATGGACACGCTGCCGCACAACGGCGCGGTGATCACGCTGCTCGCCGTCACCGGGCTCACCCACCGCCAGGCCTACAAGGACATCTTCGCAGTCACCGTGATCAAGACGCTGGCGGTGTTCGTCGTGATCGGGGTCTATTACGCGACGGGGCTCGTCTGACCAGGCAGCATGCTTTTGAGCCACGGATCCACGGAGGGCCGTGCCTGCGCGGCATCTACCGGGGCGCGAAACCCGACCCGTGTCGTCCCTGCAAAGCCGTGGCCGACCGGCGAACGCGCCACGACGTCCGCTACAGCAATTCGAACCGGTCCGCGTCCAGCATGGCGGGGAAACGCTCGCGGTGGGCCTTCAGCTCCTCGAGGAACAGCGTGGTGGTGCTGACGACTTCCATGTCCGCGCACTCGCTGATCGGGTTGCCCAGGAAGTCGATCACCGCGCTCTCGCCCGCGTAGCCGAGCCCGTTGCCGTCGGTGCCGACGCGGTTCACGCCCACGACGTAGCACAGGTTCTCCATCGCCCGGGCCCGCAGGAGAGTGCGCCACGCGTTCGAGCGTGCCGCGGGCCAGTTCGCCACGTACATCAGCAGGTCGTAGTCGAGGTCCTGCGGCCGCTCGACGTCGTAGCGGTTGCGCGAGAAAACGGGAAAACGCAGGTCGTAGCAGATCAGCGGACAGATCCGCCAGCCGCGCCAGTCCAGCGTCAGGCGATCGCGGCCGGCACGATAGCGCTCGTGCTCGCCCGCATAGCGGAACAGGTGGCGCTTGTCGTAATGGCGCACCTGGCCATCGGGCGTGACGAAGAGCAGGCGGTTGGCGACGCCGTCGCCCGTGCGCAACTGCACGCTGCCGGTCACGGCGGCGTCCAGCTCGCGGGCCCAGTCGCGCATCCACGCCACCGTGGGGCCATCCATGTCCTCGGCGCGGTCGATGGCTTCGTTCGAGAAGCCGCTGGTGAAGGTTTCCGGCAGGACCACCAGGTCGGTGATGCCGTGCAGCGCACCCACCAGCTCCCCGTAGTACTCGCGATTGGCCTCGGGCTGCAGCCAGCGCGTATCGCCCTGGACGATGCTGACGCGAAGCGGGTGACGGACGTCGGTGATGCCGTATTCGGTGGACATGGGTTCCCTCCTCTGTTCAGAGCGCCTGCAGCCGTGCGATCGCGGCGTCCAGGGTCGCCTCGTTCTTGGCGAAGCACAGCCGCGCCAGCCTCTGGCCCTGCGGCGGCGCTCCGTAGAAGGGCGAGAGCGGGATGGCGACCACGCCCTTCTCGATGGTCAGCCAGCGGCAGAACTCCGCGTCCGGCAGGTCGCTCACCGCGGAGTAGTCCACCAGCTGGAAATAGCCGCCGGGCACGGGCAGCGGACGCAGCTTCGTCGTCAGCAGCTGTTCGCGGAAGCGGTCGCGCTTGGCTTGGTAGAAGGCGCCCAGCTGCTCGTAATGCTCCGGCTCGGCCTCGATCATCTCGGCGAAGGCGAACTGCGCCGGGGTGAAGGTGCAGAACGTGTTGTACTGGTGGACCTTGCGGAACTCCGCGCTCAGCGCCGGCGGGGCGATGCAGTAGCCCACCTTCCAGCCCGTGCAGTGGTAGGTCTTGCCGAAGCTCGACACGACGAACGCGCGCGAGCGCAGCTCCGGATAGCGCAGCGCCGACTCGTGCCGGCGCCCGTCGAAGACGATGTGCTCGTAGACCTCGTCCGAGAGCAGGTAGATGCCGGTGCCGTCCAGCAGCGCGATCAGCTCGCGCATGTCCGCCTCGCTCCACATCGCGCCCGAGGGGTTGTGCGGCGAGTTGATCATGATCATGCGCGTGCGCGGCGTCACCGCGGCGCGGATCAACGCCCAGTCCGGCGCGAAGGTTTCGGGATGGAGCGGGACATGCACCGCGATGCCACCGGCGAGCTCGATGGCGGGCTCGTAGCAGTCGTAGCAGGGGTCCAGCACGATGACCTCGTCGCCGGGCCGCACGACCGCGTGCACGGCGTCGAGGATCGCCTCGCTCGCGCCGGAGGTCACCGTCACTTCGGCGTCAGCATCGGGCCGGTATGCGTAGCAGCGCTCGGTCTTGGCGGCGATGGCCTGGCGCAGCGGCGGGACACCCGTCATCGGCGAGTACTGGTTGCGGCCCTCGCGCATGGCGCGCGCCATCGCATCCACCAGCCGGGCCGGCACGTCGAAGTCGGGAAAGCCCTGCCCCAGGTTGACGGCGCCGTGCTCCACGGCCAGTTGCGACATCACGGTGAAGATCGTCGTGCCGACCTTGGGGAGCTTGGTTTCGGGCGTCATCGCGCGGGGCTCGGCGGAGGGGCCACGAGTGTACGGAAACGGACAGGAGGACGGCATGAGCAATGACGGCACGCCGAAGCATGCATCGCAGGACGATCCGGTAGCGCTGGCCCGGGCGTTCGCGAGCGCCGTCTACCGCGCCGAGCTTGGCGGGGATCCGCTGGAACTCCACGTCGGGCAACCCGCCACGGAGATCGAACGGCGCCTGCCCGCGTCCACCTATGCCTTCATCACGGCCTGGAACCCGGACGCGGAGCGCCAGCCGGGCCAGGCGAATGCGCGCGACGACGACGCACTGGCGGCACGCCTGGAGGCCGCGGGCGTGGACTTCCGCCGCACCTGGGCGCAGGACGCCGAGGGCGGCCACCGCGAGGCGGGCTGGCTGGTGGCAGGGCTGACGCCCGAACGCGCCGACGCCCTGGGGCGCGAGTTCGAGCAGTCCGGCATCCTCGCCTGGCTGGCGGGCGAGCCGGTGCGCCTGCACATGCTCATGCCGCGTCCGGCCGGCGCACCGGACCTGCCGCATGTCGACTGGCTAGAATGAGCGACCGCGGCCGCCGGCCGTAATCGCCCGCCGATGACTGACCCCGCCCCGCCTCGACCACCGTTGCTGCACGCCACGGGCCTGCGCTTCACGCGCGACGACGAGCCCGTCTTCGGCCCGCTCGACCTGGCGGTGGACACCGGCGAAGCGCTGCTGGTGCAGGGCGAGAACGGCGCGGGCAAGACCACGCTGCTGCGGGTGCTCGCCGGGCTGCTGCGCGCGGACGCCGGGGAAGTGCGCATCGACGGCCGTATCGCGACACCCGCCGAACGCGCGGGCGTGATCGGCTACCTCGGCCACCTGCCCGGCCTGAAGGGCGACCTGACCACGCTGGAAAACCTGGACTATCTCGGCGGCCTGCAGGGGCGACGGACGACGCAGTCCTCCAACCGGGCACTCGAGGCGGTGGGCCTTGCCGGATACGAGGACGCGCTGGCGCGGCAGCTCTCGGCCGGCCAACGCAAGCGCCTGACGCTGGCGCGCCTGTGGCTGTCGCCGGTGCCGCTGTGGCTGCTGGACGAGCCCTACGCGAACCTCGACCTCGAGGGGATCGAACTCGTGAACCGGCTGATCCAGGCACACCTGCGCCAGGGCGGCGCCGCGCTGCTCACCACGCACGGCGCCTACGCCGCCCCGCCCGTGCGCACGCGGCTCATCGAACTGCGGAGGGCGGCATGAGCGCGGTGGCGCATACCGGCCTGCTGGCGTCCGCCCGCGCACTCGCCCTGCGCGACGTGCGTCTTCTGTGGCGCCGCCGCGGCGATGCCCTGCAGCCGGCCATGTTCGCGGTGCTGGTGATCGTGCTGTTCGCACTGGCCCTCGGCGGCGAGCCGCGGGTACTGGCCCAGGTCGCCGGTGCGGTGCTCTGGCTGTCGGTCCTGCTGGCCGGGCTGCTGGCACTCGATGGCCTGTTCAGGTCCGACGCCGAGGACGGGTCGCTGGAGCAGTGGATGCTCGCGCCGGTGCCCCTGGCCTGGCTGGTGCTGGTGCGCACGGCCATGCACTGGCTCACCACCGCCCTGCCCCTGCTCCTCGCCGCGCCCCTGCTGGCCGAGCTCCTGCAGTTGCCGCATGCGCAGTTGCCCGTGCTGCTCGCGTCGCTCGCGCTGGGCACGCCGATCCTGAGCCTGATCGGAGCGGTGATCGCGGCCCTGACGGTCGGGATGAAGCGCTCCGGTATACTGGTCGCCCTGTTGGCCCTGCCGCTGTACGTGCCCGTCCTGGTGTTCGGCGCGGGCAGCGTCGCCGCCGCGGCGCAGGGCCTGGACGTGCAGGGAGCGCTGCTGCTGCTGGCCGCCGGGCTCGTCGCCGCGCTGCTGCTGGCCCCGCTCGCAGCGGCCGCGGCCCTGCGCATCTCGCTGAACTGAGGCCGCTGATTTGAGTCCAATCAAGCGCTCCCCGGTCCCGCCCGGGGACACTCTGCCGCAAGCCTCCGCGGCGTCGCCACCACCACCGCCCGCCCGATGAATCCGCTGGTCCGCTGGTTCCACCAACTCGGCTCGCCACCCTACTTCGACCGCTTCGCCGCGAAGTGGGCGCCGTGGGGCTACGTGCTCGGTGCGCTGCTCATGCTGCCCGGGCTGTACGGCGCCCTGTTCCAGGTGCCGGCCGACTACCAGCAGGGCGACAGCTTCCGCATCCTCTACATCCACGTGCCCTCGGCCTGGATGAGCCTGGCGGTGTACGGGCTGATGGCCGTGTATGCCGCGATCGCGCTGGTCTGGCGCATCAAGCTCTGCGAGATCCTGGCGATGGCCTGCGCGCCCATCGGCGCGGCGTTCACGCTGATCACCCTGCTCACCGGCGCCATCTGGGGCAAGCCCATGTGGGGCACCTGGTGGGACTGGGACCCGCGCCTGACCACGCAGCTGATCCTGCTCTTCATGTACCTGGGCGTGATGGGCATCTACGGCGCCATCGACGACCGCCGCGTCGCCGCGCGCGCCGCCTCGTTCCTTGCCATCGTCGGCGTGGTGCTGCTGCCGATCATCCGGTACTCGGTGGTCTGGTGGAACTCGTTGCACCAGGGGCAGACCATCAGCGTGTTCGGCGAGTCGAAGATGGACCCGAGCATGCTGGCGCCGCTGCTGTGGATGGCCGTCGGAACCCACGTGTGGTTCGTCGGCGCCCTGCTCGCCCGCGCCCGCGCCGACAACCTGCGCCGCGAGGCCGGCAAGGCCTGGGTCGCGCAGGCGGCGGGAGGTCGCCAGTGAGCTACCGCGAATACGTGATCGCGGCCTATGCTGTGTTCTTCCTCGTGCTGGGCTGGGACTTCGTCTCCACCCGCATCCAGATCGCGCGCCAGCTGCGCGCCGCCCGCCGCCGCCAGGCGCGCGAGGCTACACGCCCCCGCGCCCCCCGTTCCGTGGAAACGCCATGAACCCGATCCGCCGCCGTCGAATGCTCTGGATCCTCGCGCTCGTGCTGGGTGCGGGCCTGGCCGCCTCGCTCGTCGCGATGGCCCTGCAGCGCAACGTCGCCTACCTCTACACGCCCGCCGAGATCCTCAGCGGCGAGGCCGGCGACAACGTGCGCTCCGGCCAAGCGCGTTTCCGCCTCGGCGGCATGGTCGCCGGGAAGTCCTTCCGCCGCGCCCCCGGCTCGATGGAGGCCCATTTTGAGGTGACCGACGGAGACGCCCGCATGCCGGTCGTCTACACCGGGATCCTTCCGGACCTCTTCCGCGAGAACCAGGCGGTGGTGGCCACGGGCCGCATGCAGGGGGACCGCTTCGTGGCCGAAGAAGTGCTGGCCAAGCACGACGAGACCTACATGCCCAGGGAAGTCGCCGACAAGATGGGGAAGGCGCACAAGAAGTACGACGTCGCGGCCCCGGCCGACGCGCCGGACGCGTCGCCCCCCGGAACCTACCAGTGACGGCTCTCCGGGAGGCTGCCCGTGCTGCCTGAACTCGGCCAGGTCGCGCTGCTGCTCGCGCTGCTCGTCGCCTTCGCGCAGTCCACGCTGCCGATCGTCGGGGCGCAGCGCGGCATCGGGGCGTGGATGGCGGTCGCGCGTCCGGCGGCGTACGCCCAGCTGGTGCTGCTGGGCATCGCGTTCGCCGTGCTCACCCAGGCCTTCGTGGTGCAGGACTTCTCCGTCCGCTACGTCGCGTCCAACAGCAATTCGCTGCTGCCGGTGGCGTACCGCTACTCGGCGGTCTGGGGCTCCCACGAGGGTTCGCTGCTGCTCTGGGCGCTCGTGCTCGCACTGTGGACGGCGGCCGTCGCGCGCTTTTCGCGCTCGCTGCCGGCGCACGTGGTGGCGCGCGTGCTGGGCGTCATGGGGATCGTCGCGGTCGGCTTCCTGGCCTTCTTGATCTTCACCAGCAATCCGTTCGAGCGCCTGCTGCCCGCCGCCGCCGAGGGCCGCGACCTCAACCCCCTGCTGCAGGACCCGGGCCTGATCATCCATCCGCCGATGCTCTATTTCGGCTACGTGGGCTTCGCGGTGCCGTTCGCGTTCGCGATCGCGGCCTTGCTCGAGGGCGATGTCGACAACCGCTGGCTGCGCTGGACCCGCCCCTGGACCAACATCGCCTGGGCATTCCTGACCGTCGGCATCGCGCTGGGCTCGTGGTGGGCCTATTACGAGCTCGGCTGGGGCGGCTGGTGGTTCTGGGACCCGGTGGAGAACGCCTCGTTCATGCCCTGGCTCGCGGGCGCGGCGCTGCTGCATTCGCAGGCCGTCACCGAAAAGCGCGGCGGCTTCGTGGGCTGGACCCTGCTGCTGGCCATCGCGGCGTTCTCGCTGTCGCTCCTGGGCACCTTCCTCGTGCGCTCCGGGGTGCTCACCAGCGTGCACGCCTTCGCCGCCGATCCCTCGCGCGGCACCTTCATCCTGATTTTCCTGGCCATCGTGGTCGGCGGCTCGCTGCTGCTGTACGCCCTGCGCGCGCCGGACGGCAACGCCCGTCCGCGCTGGTTCGCGCTCTACTCGCGCGACACCCTCCTGCTGGCCAACAACCTCCTGCTCGCCACCGCCTGCGCGATGGTGCTGCTGGGCACGCTCTACCCGCTTCTCGCCGATGCCCTCGAACTGGGCAAGATCTCGGTCGGGCCGCCCTACTTCGCGCTGCTGTTCCTGCTGCTCATGGCGCCGCTGGTGCTGCTGCTGCCCTTCGGCCCGCTCACGCGCTGGCAGCGCGAGGAGCCACGCGCCGTGCTGCGCATGCTCGCGCCCTGGGCCGCCCTCGCGCTCGTGGCAGCGGCGCTCACGTATTTCGTCGCACCCGATGGCGGATGGAAGGCCCCGCTCGGGATCGCCGCCGCGATATGGGTGGGCGCCGGGACTCTGCGCTTTGTCTGGCGCCGCTGGCGCGAAGGCGGTGGTCGCTTCACCGCCGAGATGGTCGGCATGGTGCTGGCACACGCGGGCATCGCGGTCTTCCTCGTCGGCGCGTTGCTCGTTGAAGGCCTCGACGTGCAGCGGGAGGTCGCCGTGCGACCCGGGCAGACGGTGGACGTCGGCCGCTACGTGTTCCGCTTCGATGGCGTGGAAGAGACTCCGGGCCCGAACTTCATCTCCGACCGCGCGCAGGTCACCCTGTTGCGCGATGACCGCGTGCTGGCCGTGCTGCATCCGGAGAAGCGCGCCTATGCCAGCGGCGGGCAGGTGATGACCGAGGCGGCGATCCACCGCGGCCTCACCAGGGACCTCTACGTGGCGCTGGGCGAGTCGCTGGGTGACGGGGCCTGGGCGGTGCGCGTGCACGTCAAGCCGTTCGTGCGCTGGATCTGGGCCGGCGCACTGCTGATGGCGCTCGGTGGCCTCGTGACCGCGTTCGACCGGCGCTTCCGGAGCCCGGTGCGCAGGAAGCGCGACATCGAGCCCGACGCCCCCGACGGAGCCGCCGCATGAACCGTTCCCGCTGGATCCCCCTCGCCGTCTTCGGCCTGCTGGCCCTGCTGCTCGCCGCCGGCGTCTGGCTCAGCCGTCGACCGGACCGCGAAGCCCTGCCCTCGCCGCTGGTCGGCAAGCCCACGCCGGAGTTCGCGCTCCCCGTGCTGCACGAGCCCGGCCGCATCGTGCGCGCGGCGGACCTGCGCGGCGCTCCCTACCTGCTCAACGTATGGGGCAGCTGGTGCCCGGCCTGCCGCGACGAGCACCCCGTGCTCACTCGCTTCGCCGAAACCCGCCGGGTGCGGGTGGTCGGCTACAACTGGAAGGACACGCGCGAAGACGCCCTGCGCTGGCTGGGGCAGTTCGGCAATCCGTACTGGCTGGTGCTCGCCGACGAGGAAGGCGGCAGCGCGATCGACTTCGGCATCTACGGCGCACCGGAGACGTTCCTCGTCGATGCACGGGGCCGCGTCCGCTGGAAGCACGTGGGGCCGTTGACCGACGCGATCGTTCGCGACGAGCTCACGCCGCTCATCGACCAGATCGACCCGCGCCCATGAGGAGCCTGCTGCTCGCCCTGCTGATGCTGCTGTGCCTGCCCCTGCAGGCGCAGGTGACCGACCGCCGCCCGTTGCAGTTCCAGAGCGAAGTCGAGGAACGCCGCTTCCGCGCGCTCACCGACGAGCTGCGCTGCGTGATGTGCCAGAACCAGTCGCTGGCCGATTCCGATGCGCAGATCGCGGTCGACCTGCGGCGCGAGATCCTGCAGATGATCCGCGACAGGCGCAGCGATGCGGAGATCCGCGAGTTCCTCGTGGCGCGCTACGGCGAGTTCGTGCTCTACCGCCCCGGCATCTCGGCGGCGACTTTGCTGCTGTGGTTCGGCCCGCTGCTCGTGCTCGCGGGCGGCGGCTGGATCCTCTGGCGCGTGGCGCGCTCGCGCCCGCGGGACGCCGCGCCTCCCGCGGACGACACGGGAGACTGGTGACATGAGCCTATTCATTGCCGCCGGCGTGCTGCTCGGCGCGCTCGTCCTCGCCTACGTGTTCGCGCCGCTGATGCGGCGGCGTCCCGTCGTCGGCGCCGCGCTCGTGGCGGCGGGCCTGGCGGTGACGGCCGGGCTGTACCTGCTCGTCGGCACGCCCGACGCGCTCGACCCCGCGCGTCGCGAAATACCGCGCACGCTCGAGGCCGCGATCCTGCGCCTGGAGCAGGAACTCCAGCGCAATCCGAAACAGGCGGAGGGCTGGCGCCTTCTCGCCGACGCCTATCTGGCGAACAACCGCCCGGGCGATGCGGCCCGTGCACTGGCGCGCGCCGTCGAACTGCAGCCCAGGGATCCCGATCTGCTGGCGCAGGCAGCCGAGGCACGCGCGCTGGCCAGGGCCGACCGCCGCTTCGATACCGAAGCCCTGGACATGCTCCGGCGCGCCCTCGAGATGGATCCCGCGCACCAGCGCGCCGCATGGTTCCTGGGCGTCGCCCAGCGCCAGGCGGGCCGGCCGGCGGACGCCGCGCGTACCTGGGAAGCGCTGCTGTCGCGCGTGGACGAAAGCACCGGGGCCGCACTGCGCGCGCAGGTCCAGTCCGCGCGCGCGGACGCCGGGCTGCCGCCTCTCGCGGACAGCGCGCCCACCAAGGCGGCCGGTGCCATCCGCGTAACGGTCGACATCGCACCCGACCTGCGCAGCCGGCTTCCGGCCGAGGCCACGGTCTTCGTCATCGCGCGCGCCCCTGCCGGCCCGCCGATGCCGGTCGCGGTCGAGCGCGTGGAACTCGCCGACCTGCCCACCACGGTCGAGCTGGACGATGCGGACGCCGCCATGCCCACGCGTCGCCTGTCGCAGGTCGGGCGCGTGGAGGTGCTCGCGCGCGCCTCCGCCAGCGGAAGCGCCAACGCCGCGGCCGGCGACCTCGAATCCGAGGCCGTACCCGCCGAGCCGGGCGCGAAGATCACCCTGCGTATCGGGCAAGTGCGACGCTGAAGAACGCCGCGGTCGCCAGGAAAAAGCCCCGCGATGCGGGGCTTCTTCGTTTGCTCTAGTGCCGGTCAGCCGCCGGCCTTCGCCTTGGCCAGCCGCAGCCAGGTATCGACCACGGTGTCGGGGTTGAGCGACACCGACTCGATGCCCTCTTCCATCAGCCACTGCGCAAGGTCCGGGTGATCGCTCGGGCCCTGCCCGCAGATGCCCACGTACTTGCCCTTGCGACGCGCGGCCTGGATGGCCATCGAGAGCAGCTTCTTGACCGCCGGGTCGCGCTCGTCGAACAGCGAGGCCACGATGCCCGAGTCGCGATCCAAGCCCAGCGTGAGCTGCGTGAGGTCGTTCGAACCGATCGAGAAGCCGTCGAAGATGTCCAGGAACTCGTCGGCCAGCAGCGCGTTCGACGGCACCTCGCACATCATGATGATCTTCAGGCCGTCCCTGCCCTGCTCCAGCCCATTGGCGCGCAGCACCTCGACCACGCGGCGACCTTCGTCCAGCGTGCGCACGAAGGGGATCATCACCCAGCAGTTCTTCAGGCCCATCTCGTCGCGCACCTTGAGCACCGCGCGGCATTCCAGGGCGAAGGCTTCGGCGAACGACGGATCGACGTAGCGGCTGGCGCCGCGGAAGCCGATCATCGGGTTCTCCTCGTGCGGCTCGTAGCGCGAGCCGCCGATGAGGTTGGCGTATTCGTTGGACTTGAAGTCCGACAGCCGCACGATCACCGGGTTCGGCGCCACCGAGGCCGTGATCGTCGCGATGCCCTCGGCGAGGCGGTCGACGTAGAAGTCGACCGGGCTCGCATAGCCCGCGATCTTCTCGTCGATCTTCTTCTTCGTCTCCGCGTCCTGGCGGTCGTACTCCAGCAGGGCCCTGGGATGCACGCCGATATGGCTGGCGATGATCATTTCCAGGCGCGCCAGGCCCACGCCCGCGTTCGGCAGCATCGCGAAGTCGAACGCGCGCTCGGGGTTGGCGACGTTCATCATCACCTTCAGCGGCGCCTCGGGCATCGCGTCGAGGTCGGCGACGTTGCGGTCGAACGGCAGCGCGCCCTCGTAGATGAAGCCGGTATCGCCCTCGGCGCAGCTCACCGTGACCTGCTGGCCGTCCACGATCGTATCCAGCGCGTCGCCGGTGCCGACCACCGCCGGCACGCCGAGCTCGCGCGCGATGATCGCCGCATGGCAGGTACGGCCGCCACGATTGGTCACGATGGCGGCCGAGCGCTTCATCACCGGCTCCCAGTCGGGGTCGGTCATGTCCGCCACCAGCACGTCGCCGGGCTGCACCTTGTGCATGTCCTCGAGCTTGCGCACCACGCGCGCCACGCCGACACCGATCTTCTGCCCGATCGCGCGCCCGTCGCAGACCACCTTGCCGCGCTGCAGGAGCTGGTAGCGCTCGATCTGCGTCGCATGGGCGCGCGACTTCACCGTTTCCGGGCGCGCCTGCAGGATGTAGAGCTTGCCGGTGACGCCGTCCTTGCCCCACTCGATGTCCATCGGCCGGCCGTAGTGTTGCTCGATGACGAGCGCCTGCCTGGAGAGCTCCTGCACGTCCTCGTCGGTGATGCAGAAGCGGTGGCGCAGCTCCTCCGGCGTCGGCTCGGTGCGCACGCGCTCGCCGGGCGCGTCCGAATAGACCATGCGCAGCTGCTTGGCGCCCAGCGTGCGGCGCAGGATCGCCTTCCTGCCGTCGCGCAGCGTGGGCTTGTAGACGTAGAACTCGTCGGGATTCACCGCGCCCTGCACGACCATCTCGCCGAGGCCGTAGCTGGCCGTGACGAACACCACGTCGCGGAAACCGGACTCGGTGTCGAGCGTGAACAGCACGCCCGACGCGCCCACGTCCGAGCGCACCATCAGTTGCACGCCCGCCGAAAGGAACACGTCCTCGTGCTTGAAGCCGTGATGCACGCGGTAGGCGATGGCACGGTCGTTGTAGAGCGAGGCGAACACTTCCTTGACCTTGTGGACGACGTCGTCCTCGCCGGTCACGTTGAGGAAGGTTTCCTGCTGGCCGGCGAAGGACGCATCCGGCAGGTCCTCGGCGGTCGCGGACGAACGCACGGCCACCGCAACGTCACCGCCGCCGTTGCCGGCACAGAGCTGGCGATAGGCGGTGCGGATGTCGCGGTCGAGATCGGGCTGCAGCGGCGCGTCGATCACCCAGCCGCGGATCTCCGCGCCGGCGACGGTGAGTGCCTGCACGTCCTCGACGTCCAGGGAACCCAGCCGGTCGTAGATGCGCTCGTGCAGGTGGTTGTGCGCTATGAAGGCCTTGAAGGCCTCGGCCGTGGTCGCGAAACCGCCCGGAACCGAGACGCCGAGCTCCGAGAGGTGGCCGATCATCTCGCCCAGCGAGGAATTCTTGCCGCCCACGCGTGCCAGGTCCGACAGCCGCAGCGCGTGCAACCAGAGGATGTTCTCGTTCAAGACGGTCTCCGTAGGGGGTTCCAGGCGCGGGCGCCGATGTTTGCGCGATATGATCGCCGCAGCGCCCCGCGCGTACAAGCTTGATTCCACGGGATTTTCCTGTTGCCCCGCCGCTTTTGAGGCCCCGCATGACCGACCCCCGCCCGGTGTTCTACGTATCCGACGGCACCGGC
Source organism: Pseudomonadota bacterium (assembly GCA_049323195.1). Classification (GTDB taxonomy): domain Bacteria; phylum Pseudomonadota; class Gammaproteobacteria; order Xanthomonadales; family Xanthomonadaceae; genus Cognatilysobacter. Next base: position 23,371 of record JBMOOW010000112.1, read on the forward strand.
ATCACCGCCGAGACCATCGGGCACAGCGTGCTCACGCAGTTCACGGAGACACGCTTCGAGAGCCGCCGGATGTCGTTCGTGGACACGCCCGAGCGCGCGCGCGAGGCCGTCGAGCGCATCCGCGAGGCGGGGGCGCGCCATGGCGTACGCCCGGTCGTGATCAGCTCGTGCGTGGATCCCGACATCAGCGCGGTCCTCGCCGAGAGCGGCGCGCTCATGCTCGACGTGTTCGCGCCCTTCATCGAGCCGCTGGAGCGCGAGTTGGGGCAGACGCGCCAGCGCCACGTCGGCCGCGCGCACGGCATGGTCGACTTCGAGCGCTACCACCGGCGCATCGACGCCATCAACTTCACGCTGACGCATGACGACGGCCAGAGCCTCGACTACGCCGGTGCGGACGTGGTGCTGGTGGCCGTTTCCCGCGCGGGCAAGACGCCCACCTGCATCTACCTCGCCCTGCACTACGGCGTGCTGGCGGCGAACTACCCGCTCACCGAGGAAGACCTCGAACACGACCGCCTGCCGCCGCGCCTGCGCCCCTACCGCCACAAGCTGTTCGGCCTGACCATCGATCCGGCCCGCCTGCAGCAGATCCGCCAGGAACGGCGCCCGAATTCCCGCTACGCGCAGCTGGAGACGTGCCGGCGCGAGGTGGCCACCGCCGAGGCCATGTTCCGCGACGAGCGCATCCCGACCCTCAGCACCACGCATACTTCCATCGAGGAGATCGCGAGCAAGGTGATGAGCACGCTGGGCATCCAGCGCGAGATGTTCTGAGACGCCTGCCACAGGCGCGCCTGTCCGGCGCTGAATATGCGCCGCCCGGTCGCATCCGGCGCGAGCCCGGCCGTGTAGAGTCGGTCCATGTCGCAGCTCGCCGCCCGCCACCGCCTCGTTCCCCGCCTTGGCCGCTTCGCCTGGCTGATGGCGCTGTATTCGGAGAACCACGGGCGCATCGCGCGCCTGTTCCCCGTGCGCGACCTGACGCCCGGGCGCTGGGTCTCGGACGTGGGCGACGGCCTGCCGCTGGTGGTGGACGTGATGGGGCAGCACCCCTACACGAGCGAGATGCGCCTGAGCTACGCGATCCCCGACCCGGTGACCGGCGAGCCGGACCCGTCGGCGTACCTGCGGCTCTATCACGACGCACGCCAGCTCGAGGCCACGCATTGCTACGTCGGCCGCCGCTGGCAGGACGTCATCGGCCTCAATCCGACGCCGCAGCGGCTGCTCGGCCACCGCATGCGCATGAACACCTTTCTCGGCAAATGGCTGCAGTACCTCGCCGAGCGCGGGCACGGCGAGGCTTCGCTGCGCTTCGAAGGCGCCATTCCCGATACCGAACGTGAAGTCGATGTCGAGAACGCTTGACGCACCGGAATTCGCTGCTAAAGTAGCGGGCTTCCAGCACGTGGGGCCATAGCTCAGCTGGGAGAGCGCTACAATGGCATTGTAGAGGTCGCCGGTTCGATCCCGGCTGGCTCCACCACTATTCGGTTCGCCTGGCGGTATCGGGCAGCCACGACGTCCCCATCGTCTAGAGGCCTAGGACATTACCCTTTCACGGTAGCGACCGGGGTTCGAATCCCCGTGGGGACGCCACTCTTCGAAGGCCCGCGAAAGCGGGCCTTCGTCCTTTCCGGAACCCGCTATCGCGCGCTGGCCTCGTCGAGGCGGCGAAGCAGGGCCTCGTCCTCCGCCTCCTGCCCGCGCAGCGGAAGGCAATCAGCCCGCCGCAGCCGCCGCTCGACCTCGCTGCAGCGACGCGGTGGCCCACCGAACAGCCCGAGGGCCGCCGCCACCACCGGCGAACGGAACGACGCCTGTTCCAGCGCGTTGCCGTCCGGCACCCAATGGCGCTCGAAGCGCGTAGGGCGCACGTCGATCGAGAACGCTCGCTCGAAGGCTCGCCTGGTGCGCGCCTCGTGTGCCGCGGGCGGGAGGCTCAGGTCGAGGGGACGCGGAGCATGCGGACCCTCGATGGCAGAAGCCGCGGGAGCAACGGACCGCGCCGCGCCGGCGTCGCCCGCGTCAGACGAGGCTGTCGTCTCGATGGCACCGGCGCGCGGCTGCGTACCGCGCGCTACACGCGCCGACTCCGCGCCGGGCATCGGTAACCGGGCAGGCGCGGTGCGGCGTATGAACTCGACGTCTATCGCGTCGGCGGCATCGACGGGACCGCCGTACGGCGGCGGCAGCCGCGCCAGCGCGGCGAACATCGCCGCGTGCACGAGCAGGACGCCGCTCCACGCCAGCGCACGCTCCTGGAGATTCCCCGTCCGCTCCCGCATCCCTGCTTCCCCTCATTGCGACGGGAAGCTCGACCGCGGAAGCCGGCGCGGGTTCCTCAGCCGATGCTGCCGCCCAGCGTCCCCATGAACCGCCGGTAGTGGCGCAGCTCGGCGATCGAGTCGCGCACGTCGCTCAGGGCCGTGTGGGCCGACTCCTTGGCCACGCCGGCGAACACATGCGGCGCCCAGCGGCGCGCCAGCTCCTTGATCGTGCTGACGTCGAGGTTGCGGTAGTGGAAGTGCTTCTCCACGCGCGGCATCAGGCGGTGCAGGAAGCGCCGGTCCTGGCAGATCGAGTTGCCGCAGATCGGCGAGGTACGCGCGTCCACCCATCCGGACAGGAAGGCGAGCGTGCGTTCCTCGGCCTCGGCCATCGGGACGCCCTCGCGCAGCACGCGGTCCCAGAGCCCGGAGCGGCGGTGCTGGTTGCGGTTCCACTCGTCCATCGCCTCGAGCCGCTCCAGCGGATGCGCGATCGCAAGTTCCGGCCCTTCGGCCAGCACGTTGAGTTGCGCGTCGGTGACGACGGTGGCGATCTCCAGAATCGAATCGTTGTCGGTATCGAGCCCGGTCATCTCCAGGTCGATCCAGATCAGGCGATGCTCCTTCGGCGATTCAACGGACATGCGCTCGCGGTCGTTGGGGTGAGGCGGCATGATAGCCGAGCACCCGAGGATGCCCCATGACCCCGACCGACCTGACGTCCGGCCACTACGCGATCCTCACCGCGATGCTCGCACCGGCCCTGCTCATGGCGGCGACCGGCTCGCTGCTGGTTTCGGCGAACGCGCGCCTGGCGCGGGTGGTCGACCGCTTGCGCGCGCTCATCGAGGAATGGAAGCACGACGCACCGGACATGTCCTGGCGTGACCGCCAGATCGCGCGTCACCGCAGGCGCGCCGCCCTCGTGCTGCGCGCCTGCCAGATGCTGTACGCGGGCCTGGGCAGCTTCGTCGGAACCAGCCTGGCTCTGGCCGTCGATGCGTTCGCCGGATTCCGCCTCGGCCTGGTGCCGACCGCGCTCGCCATCCTGGGCGTGGGCTTCCTGCTCGGAGCGAGCGTGATCCTGGGCGTGGAAGTCAGCCTGTCGGTGCGATCGTTCGACGAGGAGCTCGACCAGGAAATGGCGCGCCGCTCGCGCTAGGCGTCGCCCGCGGCGGGGCGCCGCCCGCGCTTGGCGCGGAAGTAGGCGGTCAGCATCGCGCCGGCCTCCTCGCCCAGCACGCCGCCCTGCACCGACAGGCGATGGTTGTGACGCGGATCGAGCAGCAGATCGAAGACGCTGCCGGCCGCGCCGGTCTTGGGGTCGTACGCGCCGAACACGACGCGCGCCAGGCGCGCATGGATCATCGCCATCGCGCACATGGCGCAGGGCTCGAGCGTCACGTACAGCGTCGCACCCAGCAGGCGATGGTTGCCGACCGCCTTGCCCGCCTCGCGCATCGCCACGATCTCGGCGTGGGCACTCGGATCGTGTTCCCCGATGTTCCGGTTCCAGCCGCGACCGATCACGTTCCCTTCGACATCGACGACCAGCGCGCCCACCGGGATCTCGTCGTGCACGTCGCGCGCATGCGCGGCCAGCACGAGTGCCTCGCGCATGAAGTGTTCGTCGGTGGAAGCGTCGGGTGCCGTCACGATGGTTGGACCGGAGGTCAGGCGTGTGCGGGGGTCGCAAGCGCGTAGGCGACCTGCAGCTCGACGGCGCGGGTCAGGCTGCCGTCCCTGGCGCGACCAGTCGGCTACGGATGGTCCGGCCCGGCCACCCATGGCCGGTCGATGAACTACCGCGCGCTCGCGCCTCCGGCGCGGTAGTTCATTCCCATTCGATCGTCGCGGGCGGCTTGCCGCTGATGTCGTACACGACGCGCGAGACGCCGCGCAGTTCGTTGATGATGCGGTTCGAGACGTGGCTCAGGAACTCGTGCGGCAGGTGCGCCCAGTGCGCGGTCATGAAGTCGATGGTCTCGACGGCACGCAGGGCGATCACCCATTCATAGGCGCGGGCGTCGCCGACCACGCCGACCGAGCGGACCGGCAGGAACACCGCGAACGCCTGGCTGACCTTGTCGTAGAGGTCGTGGCGACGCAGCTCCTCGATGAAGATGTGGTCGGCCTTCGCCAGCAGCTCGGCATACTCGGGGCGCACCTCGCCGAGGATGCGCACGCCCAGCCCCGGGCCGGGGAACGGATGGCGGTAGACCATGTGCGGCGGCAGGCCGAGTTCGACGCCGAGGCGACGGACCTCGTCCTTGAACAACTCGCGCAGCGGCTCGACCAGGCCGAGCTTCATCGTCTCGGGCAGGCCACCGACGTTGTGGTGGCTCTTGATGACATGGGCCTTGCCGGTCTTGCTGCCCGCCGACTCGATCACGTCCGGGTAGATCGTGCCCTGCGCGAGCCACTTCGCGTTCGTGAGCTTGGCGGACTCCTCGTCGAAGATCTCGATGAAGAGCCGGCCGATGATCTTGCGCTTGGCTTCCGGGTCGTTGACGCCCTCGAGCGCGCGGAAGTAGCGCTCGCGCGCATTCACGCGCACCACGCGCACGCCCATGTGCTCGGCGAACATCGCCATCACCTGGTCGCCTTCCTGCCAGCGCAGCAGCCCGGTGTCGACGAAGACACAGGTGAGCTGGTCGGCGATCGCGCGATGCAGCAGCGCCGCGACGACCGAGGAGTCCACGCCGCCCGACAGCCCGAGCACGACTTCGTCCGAGCCGACCTGTTCGCGCACCCGCGCAATCTGGTCCTCGATGATGTTGGCGGCGGTCCACAGGGTGGCGCAGCGGCAGACGTCGACGACGAAGCGGCGAAGCAACGCCTGCCCCTGCTTCGTATGCGTCACTTCGGGATGGAACTGCACGGCATACCAGCGCCGCGCCTCGTCGGCCATCGCCGCCACCGGAATGCGGTCGGTGCGGGCGGTGATCGCGAAGCCGGGCGGCACCGCCGACACGTGGTCGCCGTGGCTCATCCATACATCGAGCTTCGCGGCGCCGCCGTGGTCGGACAGACCGGCGAACAACGCGTCGGGCTGCACCACGTCGACCGTGGCATGGCCGAACTCGCGCGCGTCGGCCGCTTCCGTCGCGCCTCCGAGCTGCGCGGCCATGGTCTGCATGCCATAGCAGATGCCGAGAATTGGCAGGCCCGAATCGAAGACCTCCTGCGGCGCGCGCGGCGCGCCGGGCAGCGTGGTCGACTCCGGTCCACCCGAGAGGATGATCCCCTTCGGCGCGAAGGCCGCGATCTCCGCCGGGTCGTGGTCCCAGGCCCAGATCTCGCAGTAGACGCCGAGCTCGCGCACGCGGCGCGCGATCAGCTGCGTGTACTGCGCGCCGAAGTCGAGGATGAGGATCTTGTCGCTGTGGATGTCTTGCACGGGATTCGGGATTCGGGATTGGGGATTCGCAAAAGCACGGCGTTCGCTTCACTGGAGGACCCGCACCCGGCCGGGAGCCGCTTCACGCGAATCCCGAATCCCGAATCCGGAATCCCGCCGCCCCCTCAGGTGCGGTAATTCGGCGGTTCCTTCGTGATCTGCACGTCGTGCACGTGGCTCTCGCGCGTGCCGGCGCTGGTCACGCGCACGAAGCTGGGCTTGGTGCGCATTTCCTCGATCGTCGCGCAGCCTACATAGCCCATCGTCGCGCGCAGGCCGCCGGCGAGCTGGTGGACCACGTTGGCCAGGGGCCCGCGATACGGCACGCGGCCTTCGATGCCTTCGGGCACGAGCTTGTCGGCGTCGGACGCGTCCTGGAAATAGCGGTCCTTGGAGCCCTTCTCCATTGCCCCGAGCGAGCCCATGCCGCGATAGCTCTTGTAGCTGCGGCCCTGGAACAGCTCGATCTCGCCGGGCGACTCCTCGGTGCCGGCGAACAGGCCGCCGATCATCACGCTCGACGCGCCGGCGACGATCGCCTTGCCGATGTCGCCGGAGAAGCGGATGCCGCCGTCGGCGACCAGCGGAATGCGGTCCTGCAGCGCCTCGGCGACCATCGACACCGCGGTGATCTGCGGCACGCCTACCCCCGCGACGATGCGCGTGGTGCAGATCGAGCCCGGGCCCACGCCCACCTTCACCGCGTCCGCGCCGTGGTCCATCAGCGCGAGCGCCGCGTCGCCGGTGACGATGTTGCCGCCGATGACCTGGCACTTCGGAAACTTCGTCTTGACCCACTTCACGCGGTCGAGCACGCCCTGCGAATGGCCGTGCGCGGTATCGACGACGATGACGTCGACGCCGGCGGCGACGAGCGCCTCGACGCGCGCCTCGGTGTCCCCGCCCACGCCGACCGCCGCGCCGACCAGCAGGCGCCCGCTGCTGTCGTAAGCGGCGTTTGGATTGTCGCGCTTCTTCTGGATGTCCTTGACGGTGATCAGCCCGCGCAGCGCGAAGTCGTCGTTGACGACGAGCACCTTTTCGATTCGATGCTTGTGCAGAAGGCCAAGCACCTCGTCGTCGGGCGCACCTTCGCGCACCGTCACGAGGCGGTCCTTGCGCGTCATGATGTTGCGCACCGGATCGCCGAGCTGCGTCTCGAAGCGCATGTCGCGGCTGGTGACGATGCCGACGAGCTGGCCGCCCTCGTCCACCACCGGCACGCCCGAGATGTTGCGTGCACGGGTGAGCTTGAGCACCTCGGCGATCGTCGTGTCCGGCCCGACGGTGAAGGGCTCGCGGATGACGCCGGCCTCGAACGTCTTGACCTGCGCGACCTGCGCGGCCTGCTGTTCGAGCGTCATGTTCTTGTGGACGATCGAGATGCCGCCCAGCTGCGCCATCGCGATCGCGAGGCGGGCTTCGGACACGGTGTCCATCGCCGCCGAAAGGATCGGCAGTCGGATCGTGAGGTCGCGGGTGAGGCGGGTGGCGAGCGAGACGTCCTTGGGCAGGACGGTCGAATGCGCCGGGACGAGCGAGACGTCGTCGAAGGTGAGCGCTTCAGCCTGGATGCGCAGCATGGGCGACCCCGGGAGGATGAAGCGCGTCATTGTAACGTGATGCCGGGTCGCGCGCCGAATGTCGGTGAAACGAGATGGCGATCGGCCCGGGCGACGGCGGACGACGGGCCGGCGCGTGGTTCCCCGATGGGCTTGGCTTCCCCGGGTGGCGGGCTACGGGTCCAGGGCCTCGGCGGCCTCAAGGGTGTTCTCCATGAGCGTGGCGACCGTCATCGGCCCCACGCCTCCCGGCACGGGCGTGATCCAGCTGGCGCGGCGCGCTGCTGCCTCGAAGCCCACGTCGCCCACCAGGCGGCCGTCGTCGAGCCGGTTGATGCCCACGTCGATGACGACCGCCCCGGGCTTCACCCATTCGCCCGGGATCAGGCCGGGCCGGCCCACCGCGACGACCAGGATGTCGGCACCGCGCACCGACGCTTCCAGGACCTGCGGCGGCGTGAAGCGGTGGCAGCAGGTGACCGTGCAGCCGGCGATCAGCAGCTCCAGCGCCATCGGCCGCCCGACGTGGTTGCTGACGCCGACGATCGTGGCGCTCTGGCCGCGCACCGGACGGTCGGTATAGCCCAGCAGCGTGGTGATGCCCCGCGGCGTGCAGGGGCGCAGGCCGAACTGGCGCAGCACCAGGTGCCCGACGTTCTGCGGATGGAAGCCGTCGACGTCCTTGCGCGGGTCGATGCGGTTGATCAGCGTGGTCGCGTCGCGGCGATCCGGCAGCGGCAGCTGCAGCAGGATGCCGTGGATCGACGGATCGGCATTGAGCCGGTCGATCAGCGCGAGCAGCGTGGCGTCGTCGGTATCCGCCGGCAGGTCGTGGTCGATGGCACGGATGCCCACCTTCTGCGCGGCGCGCCGCTTGTTGCGCACGTAGACGGCCGAAGCGGGGTCCTCGCCGACGAGGATGACGGCAAGGCCGGGCGCGGCCTTCCCGGCAGCCAGGCGTGCGTCGACGCGCGCCCTGAGCTCGTCCAGGAGCGTCTCGGCGATGCGCTTGCCGTCGAGGATGCGGGCGGTCGGGCGATCGTCGGTCATCGGCGGGCGGCGTGGGACGGGGCGCGCATTATCGCCGCTCGACGGGCCGGCTGGCGCTCAGGCCGCGCAGAAGCGCGTGTCGTCGGCGTAGCCGGGAAACTCGCGACCGGCCGCACAGACGGCGCAATCGGGATCGGGAGGAATGCGCGTCTCGCGAAAGCGCGCGCCGAGCGCATCGAAGTGCAGCAGCCGGCCCGCGAGCGTCTCGCCCGTTCCGAGGAGGAGCTTGAGCACCTCCGTCGCCTGCAGGAGCCCGATGACGCCGGGCAGGACGCCGAGCACGCCCGCCTCGGCACAGTTGGGCGCGGCCTCGGGCGGCGGCGGCTCAGGGAAGAGGCAGCGGTAGCAGGGCTGGCTGCCGCGGTGGCGGCCGGCGTCGAACACCGCCAGCTGCCCTTCGAAGCGGTGGACCGCGCCGTAGACCAGCGGCTTGCCGTGCTTCACGCAGGCATCGTTGAGCAGGTAGCGGGCCGGGAAGTTGTCCGCGCCGTCGACCACCACGTCCATGCCCTCCACGAGCGCGTCGACGTTGGCCGATGTCACGCGCTCTTCCACGGCCTCGACGCGCACGCGCGGATTGAGCGCCGACAGCGCCGCCGCCGCCGAGTGCACCTTGGGCTGCCCCACCCTCGCCTCGGCATGCAGGATCTGACGCTGGAGGTTGCTGCGGTCGACCACGTCGTCGTCGGCAATGCGCAGCAGGCCGACGCCGGCCGCCGCGAGGTAGAACGCCGCCGGCGACCCCAGCCCCCCGGCCCCGACCAGCAGCACGCGCGCCGACTCCAGCCGGCGCTGGCCGTCGACGCCCACGCCGGGCAGGCGCAGGTGCCGCGAATAGCGTTCGAAGAAGTCCGCATCGCCTTCGGGCACGACCATGGGCAGGCCGTCGGCACGCCAGCGCCGCGTACCACCCTCGACCGAAAACACGCGCGCGTAGCCCCGCTCGAGCAGCGCGGCGGCGGCCCGGGCCGATCGCAGGCCGCTCTCGCAGATCACGTGGATTTCCCGGTTCGGGTCGCCGAAGGTGTCGGCGAGGTCAGCCATGGCGCAGGCGACGGCCCCGGCGGCCATGCCCGAAGCGCGTTCGTGCTCCTCGCGCACGTCGACCAGTAGCGCGCCTGCGCGCTGGCGGTCGTGGGCTTGCTGCGGGGTGACGATCGGGGTCATCGGCTGATTGTCGCGCGCCGGCGGCATGCCTGCCTCCCGCGCGGCTGAACGTCGCGTTGCACCGCGCCCACCGGTGGAGCCGAGTCGCGCCATGAAGGCGCTCGGCGCCCGGGCCGGAGGCGGACGCCCTATTTGCGCTTCACGTGGCGCAGCAGGCGGCGCTTGCGCGCGACCTGGCGCTCGCTCAGCTCGTTCTTCTTGCCCTCGTACGGATTGCTGCCTTCCTTGAAGACGAAGCGCACCGGCGTGCCGACGAGCTTGAAGCGCTTGCGGAAGAAGTTCTCGAGATAGCGCCGGTAGGTGTCGCCCAGCGTGCGCAGGCGCGTGCCGTGCACGACGAAGGTCGGCGGGTTGCTGCCGGCCGGGTGCGCGAAACGGAGCTTGGCCACGTGGCCGCGCACCGTCGGCGGCGGATTGGTCTCGTAGGCGATCTCGACCGCACGCGTGACTTCGCTGGTGCTGAATTCCTTCGTCGCCGAGGCGTGGGCGCGATGGATGGCGGCGAACAGTTCGCGCAGGCCGGAACCGTGCTTGGCGCTGATGCGCACGGCCTCGGCCCAGTCCACGAAGCCCAGCTTTCGCGACAGCATGGACGCGGCCTGCTCGCGCTGGTACTCGGTCAGGCCGTCCCACTTGTTGACGGCGATGACCAGCGCGCGGCCCGCGTCGAGCGCGTAGCCCAGCACGGTGGCGTCCTGGTCGGTGATGCCCTCCGAGGCATCGAGCAGCACGACGGCGACCTGGCACTGCTCGATGGCCTGCAGCGTCTTGAAGGCGGAGAACTTCTCGACCGCCTCGTCCACGCGCGACCGACGGCGCAGCCCGGCGGTGTCGATCAGGCGATAACGGCGGCCATCGCGCTCCATGTCGATCGAGACCGAGTCGCGCGTGGTGCCCGGCACCTCGGACGCGATCATGCGCTCCTCGCCAAGCAGGCGGTTCACGAGCGTCGACTTGCCCACGTTGGGGCGGCCGATGAAGGCCACGCGGATCCGCGTCGGGTCGTCGTCCAGCACCGGCGCCGCGCCTTCCTCGGGCAGGTGCGCGTAGATGCGCGCCAGCAGCATGTCCACGCCGTGGCGGTGCGAGGCCGCCACCGCCACGCGGTCGGAGAGGCCGTAGCGGGCGAAGTCGTTGACCGCCTGCTGCGCGTCGATGCCATCGGTCTTGTTGACCACCAGGACCGTGGGGCGGCCGGTACGGCGCAGCCACTGCAGGATCTCGTCGTCCAGCGCCGAAGCGCCCTCGCGGCCGTCGACCACGAACAGGACCAGGTCCGCCTCCTCCGCGGCGGCGCGCGCCTGCCGTGCAGTGGCGCCAGCCAGGCCCTCGTCCTCGCCGGCGATGCCGCCGGTATCGACCACCGCGAACGCCGGGCGCCCCTCCGGGCGGGCCACACCGTAATTGCGGTCGCGGGTGACGCCGGGCTGGTCGTGGACCAGGGCATCGCGCGTGCGCGTAAGCACGTTGAAGAGCGTGGACTTGCCCACGTTGGGCCGGCCGACGAGGGCGACGAGCGGAAGCATGGTGCGACCTCGGGTCTCTGGAAAATGCACGGGCCGCACGGTGGCGTCGCCACCGGTGCGGCCCGCGAAGGAATTACTGGCCGACGCGGAAGGCGGTCACGCCACCGTCGACGTTCTGCACGAGCACGACGCCATCGGCGACGACCGGCGCGGCGCGCACCGCGTCGCGGCCGGCACGGCTGCGGGCGGCGAAGGCACCAGTGTCCAGACGCAGCCAGTGCACGTAACCCTCGAAGTCCGCGACCACGGCGTGCTCGCCCACGATGGCGGCACCCGTCACGCCGCGGCGCGCGAGCCCCGGCTGCTGCCAGAGGGCTGCGCCGCTCTGCTTGTCGAGGCCGAAGACGCCGCCATCGGGCTCGGCCACCACGATGCGATCGGAGGCGACGGCCGGCCGACCCGCGCCGCCGTGCTCGGCCACCCACACCGGGCGGCCGTTCGGCCCGTCGATGGCGACGGTGCGGCGCTTGTAGCTGGTCGCGAAAACCACGCTGCCGTCGAGCACCGGCGTGCCGTCGACATCGGCCATGCGGTCGAGCTCGGTACGGCCTTCCGGCTGCGCCACCGGCACCTCCCAGAGCGGTCGGCCATCGTCCATCGCGAGCATCGACACGCTGCCATCGTCGTTGCCCACGAACACTACGCCGGGGCCGAGGGCCGGGGCGTCGTTGCCGCGCACGGTCAGGCTCGGCAGGTCATGGTTCCAGAACCAGCGGCGCTCGCCGGTGGCGGCGTCGAACGCCGTCACGCGGCCATCATTGGACCGCACGAAGACGCGCCCCTGCCCCACCGCGGGCGCCGCGATGACTTCGTTGCCCACCTTCGCGCGCCACTTTTCCGCGCCCGTGGCGGCGTCCAGCGCGATCACGTCGCCTTCGAGGCCGCCGACCACGAGCAGCCCGTCGCCCACGCCCGGGCCACCGCCCAGCCGCGTGCCGGCCTCGTAGCTCCAGGCGACCCGGCCGGTCTGCAGGTCGAGCGCGCGGACGTCGCCGGACACGGTGGCCGTGTAGACGCGCCCGCCATCCACGACGGGCGCCTGGCCGATGCCGACCCCGGCATCACCGTCCCCGACGCTGGCGGACCACAGCGGTGCGACGGTGAGCGAAGGCGCGAACTCGGCGAGCGCCTTGGGCTCCGTCGGGCTCGACTCGTCGTCGCCGAACCAGCCCTTGACCGTCGAGCAGCCGGCGACGGCGCCCGCGAGGGCCAGCGCCAGGACGGCATGGAGCGCGCGCGAGGCGATGCGCGGCGAGCGGTCGGAACGGCGGGACGGATGATTCATCAGGCGGACCTCATGGCGACGGGGGCGTGGCGGGCACGCCGCCCACCTGGGTGTACTTGAGTTCGATCAGCCCGCGCTGCGGCGAGCCGACCTCGGCCTTGGCGAGTGCGCGGCGGTAGGCCTCGCGCGCGTCGTCCCGGCGCCCCTGTGCGACCCGCGCATCGCCGCGGAGTTCCTCGACCGCCACGGAGTCGCCGCGAACGGTCGACAGCGCCTGCTCGATCTTGCCGCCGTCCAGCAGCAGGCGGGCGACGCGCAGCTCCACGATCTCGCGCAGGGGGCCGGAGGCCGGCATCGCGGCGCGGAGCGTACCGAGGGCGGCATCGCGCTGCCCGGCTTCGACCTGCGCGCGCGCAAGGACCAGCGAGGCGAGCGTGCGGTACGTGCCTTCCGGCAGCGCCTTGACGCGCGGCGCGGCCGCGACGCCACGGCTCACGATCTCGTCCACCGCCTGCTGGTAGGCGTCCGCGGCGCGCATGTCGTCCTGCACCTGGCGATCCTGCCACCAGCGCCAGCCGTACACGGCGGCCAGACCCAGGGCGACGCCGCCGGCGAGGCCGAGCCCGTTGCGCCGCAGCCAGTCCTGGACGCGGCGGCTCTGTTCGTGTTCGTCGAGAATTTCGTCGATCGCCATGCTTGCTCGTCCCGCCGTCGACGGGAACCGCTGGAGGAAGGGACCCCGCGCGGCGCCGGCCGGAAACTCCGGCCGTAGCTGGCCGACGTCAGGGCCCTGCAGGCGCGATCGGCGCGAGGGAACCGTCAGAGGATAGCGTAAAGCGGGCGACGTTCGCTTGGCTGTAGGGCGCGAGGTCGATCGCCTCGCCACCGCGCATCGCACGCACCGTGGATGCGTTGCCGAGTACCGCGCGCACCACGCCCGCTCCTTCAAGGTCGCGCCGCTGGCCTGCAGCCACCAGGCCGCTTTCGACCAGACGGCCCTGCGCGTCGAAGAGCTGCACCCAGCTTTCGCCACCGAACTCCAGCACGATGCCGGAACGCTCGGGCGCCGCGGTCGGCAAGGGCGCGATCGATGCCACCATCGGCGTGGGGCCGTCGGTCACCGAGCTGACCGGTGCCGGCACGTCCAGCGGCGCCACGGCCGGGCCGGCCGTCTGGAACGAGCTGCGCGCGGCGAGCCAGACCGGCACCACGAGGGCCACGGTCAGCACGATATAGATCAGGCGTCGCCCGAGGTTCTCCGCCACGTGGCGGTAGCGCGGCACGTGCGTATGGCTGACGAGGCTGGGGATCTGCGAGGTCGTCAGGGGGCTGGGAAGCGCCTGGTCGTCCAGGGTGAGGCCGAGGAGCCGCGCATAGGCGCGCACATGCCCGCGAACGAAGACCGGGGCGCCGACGGCGGCCCAGTCGCCCGATTCCAGGGTCTCCAGTACCCGGATCGGGATCTTCGAACGGGCCGAAACGTCCGCAAGGCTGTAGCCTGCGGCCTCGCGCGCCTTCCTCAGGCGCTCGCCGACGGCAGAGTCGGCTGCGTGCGGATTCGTCATGGGTTCCCGCCTTCCCGGGCGGAGTCGGAAGTCCGGGGGAACTCCGCCCTGATGCGCCGAACGTAGCGCGCGGCAGCGGCCGTGTCGCCGAGTTCCTGTTCGATCTGTGACGCAAGCAGCAGAGATTCCTCGTCCGCCGGCGCCGCCGCAAGACGCCGCTCGATGAAGGCACGCGCTTCGAACGCGCGCCCGCGCCGAAGCTCGACTTCGGCCAGCGTGCGAAGGGCCAGCGGGTTGGCCGGCGCGATCCCGATCGCCCGGCGCAGCGAGGCGGCTGCGCGTTCGAGATCGCCGGACCTGAGCGCGCAGGCGCCGGCGTTGGCGAGGGCCGCGTCGGGCGATGCATAACCCGGCGCGGCCAGGGCGCGCTCGAACCATGCCAGCGCCTCGGCAGGGCGGCCGTTCGCACAGAGCCAGGCGCCGTAGTTGTTGAGGAGCGACCCCTGGGTCGGCGCCAGCTCGGCGGCGCGGCGATGATGGGTGCCCGCCTCGCGAGGCCGCTTGAGCGCATCCAGGCTCAATGCCGCCACGCTGTGGGCCTCCGCGGAATGCTCGTCGATGCCAAGGGCGCGCTCGGCCGCCTGCAGCGCGCCGGAGGCATCGCCCGAGAGCAGCCGCGCTTCCGCAGCGCGGATCAGGTTGGCCGCCCCGGACTTCCTGTCGGGCCGGATGCTCACCTCGGGGGCGACACGACGGTAGTCGCCACGCGAAACATCGGGACGGAGGAACGTGACGCGGCTGCAGCCGGCGGCGGAGGCGACGAGCACGAGGCCCAGCAGGCAGCGAATCCAGCCCTCAGGCCGCATCGCCCAGCCCTTCCTGTGCCACGCGCCGGCGGAAATCGGCGCTGCGGCGCGTGCGGTCCATCACCTGCCCCTTCAGCTGCCCGCAGGCGGCATCGATGTCGTCCCCGCGCGTGCGGCGCACCGGCGCGATCATCCCGGCCTCGTTGAGCAGCTTCTGGAAGGCGCGGATCGCCTGGTCCGTCGGGCGTTCGAAGCGCGTGCCCGGGAACGGGTTGAAGGGGATCAGGTTGATCTTGGCCGCGCCCTTCATCGGCACGGCGCGATCGAAGGCGCGCATGAGGCGCACCAGCTCGCGCGCGTGCTGCGGCTGGTCGTTGACGCCCTTCATGAGGGTGTATTCGAAGGTCACGGACGTACCGGGCTTGCGCAGCGCATAGCGCACGCAGGCGTCCATCAGGGCTTCGATCCCGTACTTCTTGTTCAGCGGCACGAGTTCGCTGCGCAGCTCGTCGTTGGGCGCGTGCAGCGACACGGCGAGCGAGACGTCGCTGACCTCGCCCAGCCGGTCGATCATCGGCACCATGCCGGCGGTCGAGAGCGTGACGCGCTTGTTCGCCAGGCCGTAGCCGAGGTCGTCGCGCATGATGCTCATCGCGCGCACGACGTTGTCGAAGTTCGCAAGCGGCTCGCCCATGCCCATCATCACCACGTTGGTGAGCTTGCGCTGCTGGTGCGGCACGTTGCCCAGATGGCGCGCGGCGACCCAGACCTGGCCGATGATCTCGGCGGTCGACAGGTTGCGGTTGAAGCCCTGCGTGGCGGTCGAGCAGAACTGGCAGTTGAGCGCGCAGCCCACCTGCGAAGAGACGCAGAGCGTGCCGCGGCCCTTGTCGGGGATGTAGACCGTCTCGATGGCGTTCTTCGGGTCCATGCCCAGCAGCCACTTGTGCGTGCCGTCGGCCGAGGCCTTGTCGAAGACCACCGACGGCGCATGCACGTGGGCATGCTGCTCGAGCTTGGCGCGCAGCGCCTTGCCCAGGTCAGTCATCTGGTCGAATTCGGTGACGTAGCGGTGGTGGATCCACTTCATCACCTGGTGCGCGCGGTAGCGCTTCTCGCCGAGCACCTGCTCGAAGAAGTCCTCCAGCTGCACCCGCTCGAGGTCGAAGAGGTTGGTCCTCTTCGCCTCGGGCGCGGCGACGGGCACGTCCGCGCGCGCGGCAGCACGGGCCGGCACGGCGGGGGCCGTGTCGACCAGCGTGGCGTCGATGTCGCGGGACGTGCTCGTCATTTCTCTCACTTCAGGAATCAGCGCGCGTAGACGTCGGTCTGCGGGAAGAAGTACGCGATTTCGATCGCGGCGTTCTCCAGGCTGTCCGAGCCGTGCACGGCGTTGGCGTCGATGGAATCGGCGAAGTCGGCGCGGATCGTGCCCGGTGCCGCGTCCTTGGGGTTGGTGGCGCCCATCAGCTCGCGGTTCCTGGCAACCGCGTTCTCGCCCTCGAGCACCTGGATCATGACCGGGCCCGAGACCATGAACTCGACCAGCGCGTTGAAGAACGGGCGCTCGCGATGGACGGCGTAGAAGCCCTCGGCCTCCTGGCGCGACAGCTGCTTCATCTTCGCGGCGACGACCTTCAGGCCAGCGTTCTCGAAGCGGCTGTAGATCTGGCCGATCACGTTCTTGGCGACCGCGTCGGGCTTGATGATGGAAATCGTGCGCTCCAGCGCCATGGGACTGCTCTCCGAGGTTGGCGGGCGCCGGATGCGTCTGGGCGCCCAAGATAACAAGAAAAACCCGCGTAGCGACGCGGGTTTAGCCGAACTGGCAGGTGCGGATTCTACGCGTTCAGGCCGCGTCGATGAAAGCGGCCGCGACCCGCCGCGATCGCCGCCGCCGCCCATTGACCCCCGTACGGTGGCGGCCTACCATCAAACAAGCGTTTGATTAGGCCAGCCGATGTCGAGTACGACTCCGTTCTCCACGAAAGACCGCATCCTCGGTGCCGCCGAGGAGCTGTTCGCCCAGCACGGCTTCGCCGGCACGTCGCTGCGCCAGGTCACCAGCCGGGCTGACGTGAACATCGCCGCCGTGAACTACCACTTCGGCAGCAAGGAGAACCTCGTCAACGAGGTGTTCCGCCGCCGCATGGACGAGATGAGTGCGCAGCGCCTGTCCGCCCTGCGTTCGGCGGTGGAAAACCACCCGGGCCAGCTGGAGCCCATCCTTGCGGCCTTCGTGGAGCCGGCGCTCGCCATCGCCCAGGACCGCCATGGCGGTGCCTCGTTCGTGCGCGTCATCGCGCGCGCCTATGCGGAGAAGAACGACGCCCTGCGCAAGTTCCTGTCCGACCACTACGGCCACGTCCTGCGCGAGTTCGCAAAGGCGATCGCGGCGGTCGTGCCGGGGCTGGGCAAGGAGACGCTGTACTGGCGCCTGGACTTCCTTTCGGGCGCCCTGACCTACGCGATGTCCGACTTCGGCCTGATCAAGCGGCCGACCGGCGCGTCCGAGGCTGCCCACCGGGCCCGCGCAGCGCGCGAGCTCATCCGTTTCGCCGCCGCGGGCATCCAGTGCCCGTCGGCGGATCCTGCCTGATCCAACCGGGACCGATACCGACATGTCGAAGAAACTGCTCGTCCGCCGCGCCGCCGTGCTGGGCGCCGGCGTCATGGGGGCGCAGATCGCCGCCCACCTGACCAATGCCGGCGTGGACACCGTGCTGTTCGACCTTCCGGCAAAGGAAGGCGACCCGAACGGCGTGGTGACGAAGGCGATCGCCAACCTCGCCAAGCTCTCCCCCGCCCCGCTGGCCGACAAGGCGCTGGCCGAGCGCATCACGCCGGCGAACTACGAGACCGGGCTGGAGCTGCTTCGCGGCTGCGACCTCGTCATCGAGGCCATCGCCGAGCGCATGGACTGGAAGCAGGACCTCTACCGCAAGATCGCGCCCTTCGTGCCGGCGCATGCCGTGCTGGCCAGCAACACCTCGGGCCTGGGCATCAATGCGCTGGCCGACGTGCTGCCCGAGGAGCTGCGCCATCGCTTCCTCGGCGTGCACTTCTTCAACCCGCCGCGCTACATGCACCTTGCCGAACTGATTCCGGCAGAGGCGACGGACCGCGAGGTGCTCGATGGCCTCGAGACCTTCCTGACCACCACGCTCGGCAAGGGCGTCGTGATCGCCAAGGACACCCCGAACTTCATCGGCAACCGCATCGGCGTGTTCTCGATGCTGGCGGCGATGCACCACACCGAGCGCCTGGGCCTGGGCTTCGACACGGTCGATTCGCTGACCGGCCCGGCGATCGGCCGCCCGAAGTCGGCGACGTACCGCACCGCGGACGTGGTCGGCCTGGACACGATGGCGCACGTCATCAAGACGATGGCGGATACGCTTCCCGAGGATCCCTGGCACCGGCACTTCAAGGCGCCGGCGTGGCTGGCGGGCCTGGTCGAGAAGGGCGCGCTCGGCCAGAAGGCCGGCGCGGGCTTCTACACCAAGCGCGGCAAGGACATCCTCGTGCTGGACGTGGCGGCGCGCGATTACCGCCCGACCGCGGGTGATCTCGATCCGGACGTCGCCGCCATTCTCAAGGAGCGCGACCCTGCGAAGAAGTTCGCTGCGCTCCGTGCGAGCAATCACCCGCAGGCCCAGTTCCTGTGGTCGGTCTTCCGCGACACCTTCCACTACAGCGCCTTCCACCTGCAGGACATCGCCGACACCGCGCGCGACGTGGACTTCGCGATGCGCTGGGGCTACGGCTGGTCGCAGGGCCCGTTCGAGACCTGGCAGGCCGCCGGCTGGCAGCAGGTGGCGCAGTGGATCGCCGAGGACGTCGCCGCCGGCAAGGCGATGGCGAATGCACCGCTGCCCGCATGGGTGAGTGCGCGCAACGGCGTGCACGAGGCCGCGGGCAGCTTCAGCCCCGCGCAGAGCGTCGCGGTCGCGCGTTCGTCGAACCCGGTCTACCTGCGCCAGCGCTTCCCGGATCCGCTGCTCGGCGAGCAGTTCGCACCCGGCAAAACCCTGTTCGAGAACGACGGCCTCCGCCTGTGGGCCGACGAGGACGACATCGCGGTGGTCAGCTTCAAGACCAAGATGCACACGGTATCGGACAAGGTGCTCGACGGGCTGCAGGAAGCGATCGGCATCGCCGAGCGCGACTTCGCCGGCCTGGTGATCTGGCAGCCGAAGGAGCCCTTCTCCGCCGGCGCCGACCTCGCCGGCGCGCTCGGCCTGCTGCAGGCCGGCAACGTCGCAGGCTTCGAGGCGATGGTCGAGAACTTCCAGCGCACCAGCCAGCGCATCAAGTACTCGCTGGTGCCGGTGGTCGCGGCGGTGCGCGGCCTGGCGCTGGGCGGTGGCTGCGAGTTCCAGATGCATGCCGCGCGCAGCGTGTTCGCGCTGGAAAGCTACGTCGGCCTCGTCGAGGCGGGCGTCGGCCTGCTCCCGGCGGGCGGCGGCCTGAAGGAGTTCGCTGTGCGCGCCTCGCAGGCCGCAGGCCCTGGCGGCGACGTCTTTGCCCATCTCAAGGCACCGTTCGAGAGCGTGGCGATGGCGAAGGTGTCGACGTCGGCCTTCGAGGCGAAGTCGCTCAAGCTCGCGCGTGAGTCGGACGTGGTGACGTTCAACGCGCACGAGCTGCTGCACGTCGCCAAGGCGCAGGCGCGCGCGATGGCCGAGGCCGGCTACCGCCCGCCGCTGCCGGCACGCAACGTGACGGTCGCCGGCGACGTCGGAATCGCCTCGCTGCAGATGATGCTGATCAACATGCTGGAAGGCATGTTCATCTCGCCGCACGACTACGAGATCGCCACGCGAATCGCCACCGTGATGTGCGGCGGCATGGTCGACCGCGGCTCGGTGGTCGATGAAGATTGGCTGCTCAAGCTCGAGCGCCAGCACTTCGTAGAGCTCGCGCAGATGCCGAAGACGCAGGAGCGCATCGCGCACATGCTGAAGACGGGCAAGCCTTTGAGGAACTGAGATTCGGGATTCGGGATTCGAAAAAGCAGTTCCTCGCCAACCTATTCACTGACGCCGGTATCGGTACACCACGGGACGCGCGGATTCGCCATTGCGAATCCCAAATCCCGACTCCCGAATCCCGGCGTTTCGGAGAAACGCCATGAAACAAGTCCAGGACGCCTACATCGTCGCCGCTACCCGTACGCCGGTAGGCAAGGCGCCGCGCGGCTTCTTCCGCAATACCCGCCCGGACGACATGCTCGCGCACGTGCTGCGCGGCGTGGTCGCGCAGGCGCCGGGCATCGACGTGAACCGGATCGACGACGCCATCATCGGCTGCGCCATGCCGGAGGCCGAGCAGGGCATGAACGTGGCCCGCATCGGCGTGCTGCTGGCCGGCCTGCCGCACGGCGTCGCCGCACAGACCATCAACCGTTTCTGCTCGTCGGGCCTCCAGGCCGTGGCGCTGGCGGCCGACCAGGTGCGCCTGGGCAATGCCGACCTGATCCTCGCCGGCGGCACGGAGTCGATGTCGATGGTGCCGATGATGGGCCACAAGATCGCCCTGAACCCGCGCGTCTTCGGCAAGGACGAGGATCACATCGCGATCGCCTACGGCATGGGCATCACCGCGGAGAACGTCGCGAAGGAATGGGGCATCTCGCGCGAGGCCCAGGACGCGTTCGCGGTCGAGTCGCACCGCAAGGCACTGGCGGCCATCGCGAACGGCGAGTTCAAGGACGAGATCACGCCCTACGAGGTCGTCTCGCACGTGCCGGATCTCGCCGGCAACGCGATCCAGCTGAAGAAGCGCATCGTGGACACCGACGAGGGCCCGCGGCCCGACACGTCGATGGAAGGCCTCGCCAAGCTCAGGCCTGTCTTCAAGAACGGCCAGTTCGGCGGCTCGGTGACGGCGGGCAATGCCTCGCAGATGAGCGACGGCGCCGCGGCGGTGCTGATCGCTTCCGAGCAGGCGATCAAGGACTACGGTCTCACTCCCCTCGCCCGCTTCGTCAGCTTCTCGGTGGCCGGCGTGCCGCCGCACATCATGGGTATCGGTCCGAACGCGGCCATCCCGAAGGCGCTCAAGCAGGCCGGCCTGACGCGCGACCAGCTGGACTGGATCGAACTCAACGAGGCCTTCGCGGCGCAGGCGCTCGCCGTCATCAAGGATTCCGAGCTCGACACGGCGAAGGTCAACCCGCTGGGCGGAGCAATCGCGCTCGGCCACCCGCTGGGCGCGACCGGCGCCATCCGCACCGCGACCATCGTGCATGGCATGCGCCGTCGCCAGCAGAAGTACGGCATGGTGACCATGTGCATCGGCACCGGCATGGGGGCGGCCGGCATCCTCGAAGCGGTCTGACCGGCTCGACCGCGCGGCGGACGGCGGGGCCTTCGGGCCCCGTCGTCGTTTCAGGCCAGGCGGGCACCGTCCGGCACCGGGCGCTCGACCGTCGTGATCACCACGCCCGCGTCGGTATGGAAACCCGTCAACAGGAACTCGGACACGAACGGACCGATGCGCTTGGGCGGAAAATTCAGGACGCCGACGATCTGGCGCCCCACGAGAGCCTCTGCGTCGTAGAGGTCGGCGATCTGTGCACTGGTCCGGCGTACGCCGAACTCGCCAAAGTCGACCCACAGCTTCCACGCGGGTTTGCGCGCCTCGGGGAAAGGTTCGACGCGAACGACGGTTCCTGCTCGGATGTCCACGCGCTGGAAGTCGTCCCAGCCGATGCGGTCGCCGCTCACCGGCCCCTCCCCTCGCGCCAGTCCCGCCATTCGTCCCTGGCCTGCAGCCACCAGTAGCCCAGCTGCGCGGCGAGGAACCCGGCCGGCTTCAGCGCCGGCTCCAGGCCGTAGCGCGCGAACATCCGCCAGCGCGTGTCGCCCTCGGCGATGGCGGACGCCAGAAGCTCGCCGGCCGCCGTCGTCGGCGCAACACCGTGCCCGCCGAAGGCCTGCCCCACCCACAGGCCGGGCTCGACCTCCAGGATGTGCGGCATCTGGTGCGGTGCATAGCTCATCAGCCCCGACCACGCATAGTCCACGCCCACGCCACGCAGCTGCGGGAACACCCGCAGCATGTCGCCGACCAGCAGCTTCTCCACCTCCGCCGGGGAGCGGTCGAGCACCGAGATCCGTCCGCCCCACAACAGGCGGGAGTCGGGCAGCGGGCGGTAGTAGTCGAAGGCGAATCGCGTGTCGTAGATCGCGGCGCGGGTGCGCAGCACGTCCTCCATGCCTGCGCCGAGCGGTTCGGTCACCATGACGTAGGTCGCGATGGGCAGGACGCTCGCATCCACGCGCCGGGAGAGGCCGGCCAGGTAGCCGCCGCAGCAGAGCACGACCTGCCGCGCCCGCACGCAGCCACCGGGCGTACGCACTTCCCAGCCCCCGCCACGCCGGATGAGCGCGGTGGCCGGGGACTGCTCGTGCACTCGCGCCCCGTGTCGGACCAGCGTCGCGGCCAGGCCGCGGGCGTAGCGCAGCGGATGGAAATGGAAGGCCGCCGGCTCGAAGAGGCCGTCGGAATACCGCTCAGACGCAATCAGGCCACGCATGGTGTCGCGATCGAGCCACTGCCAGTCCACGCCGAAACCTGAGGCCAGCAGCTCCCGACGCGCATTCAACAGGTCCGGGCGTCTGAACCAGTTGGCCCAGATCACGCCCGCGTCCACGGGGTCGCAGGCGATGCCGTAGGCGTCGATGCGCTGGCGGATGCGTCCGACCGCGGCGGTCGTCAGCCCGTAGGCTTCGCGCGCCCGCTCCGGTCCGAGGTCGGCCAGCAGGGCGTCCTCGCCACGCGAGAAGCCTCCGAACACGAAGCCGCCATTGCGCCCGGAGGCGCCGAATCCCACCTCCCGCGCCTCCAGCAGCACGACGTCGCGCAGGCCCCGTTCGACCACGCCGAGTGCGGTGTTCAGGCCGGCAAAGCCGCCGCCGACGACGCAGACCTCCGCATCCCTACCGCCCGTGAGTGGCGGCATGTCGACCAGCGGCTGCGCTGTCGCGGTGTAGTAGTCGCCCTGGAATCGCGGCATGCGCCAAGCGTGTCGGCGCGCGCGCGCGATGTCCAGCCTCAGCTGATTTCCACCACTCCCAGCTCGACCAGGGCATTGCGCATGGTCTCGGCGGCCGCGTCGCTGAGCTTCTCGTGGTCGAGCGCGTAGCGGATGGTCGCCTCGATGAGCCCGATGTGGGTGCCGCAGTCGAAGCGGGTGCCGCGGAAGCGGTAGGCGTCGACGCACTCCTCGCGAAGCAGCCGCTCGATCGCATCGGTGAGCTGGATCTCGCCGCCCGCGCCGGGCGTGGTGGATTCGAGGAGCTCGAAGATGCGCGGCTGCAGGATGTAGCGACCCACCACCGCCAGGCTGCTGGGCGCTTCCTCCGGCCTGGGCTTCTCGACGATGCGCGTGATGCGTCCCTGGCGGTTCGCGAAATCCTGCGTGGCGACGATGCCGTAGTTGGCGGTCTTTTCCGGCGGCACGTCCTGCACGGCGATGACGCTGCAGCCGCTTTGTTCGGCGGCGTCGGCCATCTGCTTGAGGGCGCCCGGCCCGCGGTTCCAGATCAGGTCGTCGGGCAACAGTACCGCGAAGGGCTCGTTGCCGACCACGTCCTTGGCGCACAGCACCGCATGACCGAGGCCGAGGGCTTCCGGCTGCGTCACGAACACCGCCTTGACGCCCGCGGGCAGGACGTGGCGCACCAGTTCGAGCTGCTCGGTCTTGCCGGCGCGCTCGAGCTTCTGTTCGAGCTCGTAGGCCTTGTCGAAGTAGTCCGCCACCGCGTGCTTGTAGCGGTTGGTGATGAAGATCAGGGTGTCGCAGCCCGCCTCGATCGCCTCGTCGACCGCGTACTGGATGAGCGGCTTGTCGATCACCGGAAGCATTTCCTTCGGCACCGTCTTGGTCGCCGGCAGGAAACGGGTTCCAAGGCCCGCGACCGGGAATACGGCCTTGCGGATGCGGCGGGGGATCGCGTCGGTCATCGACATCGTGGGCTGCCAGGGGGCTCAGATTTTGCGTGACTGGCGTGCAGGAAATGCGACGACGGTTGCGGTCGACGGGCCGTTGCCGTGCGTGCCTATCGGTTGGAATTCGGGCACGGCTTCGCGCAGCAGGTTCGAAAGCGCGGACAGGTCGTAGCGCCCGCACGCGTCGTGAAGTGCGGCGATCGCCGCCTCGACTTCCGCACCCGCCACCTTGCGCGGCTCGGCCTGCAGGATCTTCGGGTGCTGGGTGGGCCGGTACCGCTCGTCCGCATGGAACAGCGTCTCGTGCAGCTTCTCGCCCGGCCGCAGGCCGGTGTAGACGATGGCGACGTCGCGTCCGGGCTGCTTGCCCGCGAGGTGGATCATCTGCTCGGCCAGCACGCGGATCGGCACCGGCTCGCCCATGTCGAGCGTGTAGACCGCCTCGTGCGTACCGATCGCCGAGGCCTGCAGGATGAGCTGGCAGGCCTCGGGAATGGTCATGAAGAAGCGCGTGACCTCCGGATGCGTCACCGTCACCGGTCCGCCGGCGCGGATCTGCTCGCGGAACAGCGGCACCACGCTGCCGGCCGAGTCGAGCACGTTGCCGAAGCGCACGGTCACGAAGCGCGTGCCGCGATCGGCCAGCGACTGGCAGACCATCTCCGCCATGCGCTTGGTGGCGCCGAGCACGTTCACCGGGTCGACCGCCTTGTCGGTCGAGATCAGCACGAAGGTGCCTACGTCCGCATCGCGGCAGGCCCGAGCCACCGCGTGCGTTGCCAGCACGTTGTTCCGGATGGCTTCGCGCAACTGGGCTTCGAGCACCGGCACCTGCTTGTAGGCCGCGGCATGGAAGACCGCGTCCGGCTGCGCCAACGCCAGTGCATGCCGGATGACCGCGCCGTCGCCGCAGTCGCCGAGCACGGGCACGAACTCAAGGTCGGGAAAATCGCGGCGCAGCGCGGCCTCGGTCGTCATCAGCGCAAGTTCGTCCAGCTCGACCAGCGCGATACGGCGGGCGCCGTGGCGCGCGCACTGGCGGCAGAGCTCCGAGCCGATCGAACCGCCCGCACCGGTCACCAGCACGGACCGGCCACCCAGCCAGGCGCGGATCGCCTTCCAGTCCGGCAGCACCGGCTTGCGACCGAGCAGGTCCTCGATCGCGACCTCCTTGAGTTCGCCGGGCAGCGAGCGGCCTTCCAGCACGTCCTGCAGGCGCGGAACCATGCGGAACGGCAAGCCGCTGCGCTCGCAGATACCCACCACCTGCTGCAGGGCCGTGGCGTCGGCCGAGGGAATCGCGATCACCACGAGCTGCGCCGCGGTCTCGCGCGCGATCTCGGGCAGGTCCTGGATGCGCCCGAGGACCGGCACGCCATGCATCTTGGAACCACGAAGGCGCGGCGCGTCGTCGAGGAAGCCGACGGGCTGGTAGGTGCCGAAGCGGCGCAGGTCGCGCACCAGCGCCTCGCCCGCCTGGCCGGCACCGAGGATGAGCACGCGCGTGGACGTCTTGCGCCGCTCGTCCGACTGCGCGTCCTTCCATGCCCGATAGACCAGGCGCGGTGCGCCGAGCAGCGCGGCCAGCACGATGGGGTACAGCGCGAGCACGGCGCGCGGCACCGCCTCCAGGCGGTTGTAGAGGAACAACCCGAGCAGGATGCCCAGCAGCCCGGCCAGCGAAGCCTTGAGAATGTTCCAGAGGTCCGGGACGCTGGCAAAACGCCACAGGCCGCGGTAGAGACCCACCCACCAGAAGGCCAGCCCCTGCACGGCGAGCACGATCAGGACCTCCGGCGACCAGAGCCGGTGCAAGGGCACATCGGGTTCGACGGCATAGCGCAGCCAGTGCAGGCCGTGCCAGACGAGCCAGACGACCGCAAGGTCATGTGCGACGACGGCGGCGCGCGGCACGTGCGCCTGCCACAGGTCGCTCCACCGGCTCATCGATCCATCTCCCTCATGCCGCCT
>JBMOOW010000112.1:48823-74036 GCA_049323195.1 Pseudomonadota bacterium
GTGCTGGACGCCGGCCCAGAGGCCGGCAGCGGCCATATACCACAGCGCCAGAGAAGCCATGATAAGCCCCATGCCGCGATGCTGCAGCGCCCAGGCGAGCAGGCAGCCGGCCAGCGACCAGGCGGCGTATGCGAGCGTGACCGCCACATGCCCGAAGCGGCGCGCAGCCGCCTGGTAGAGATGGCGCGTATGCGGCGTCCACCAGCGCTCGCCCTGGACCATCCGCATGGCGAGGGTCGCGGCGGCATCGACCAGGAATGCCGCGGCCGGAAACAGGAGTAACAGCGCCGCAGGCACCGCGCCACGCGCCGGCACCAGCAGGGCGAGCAGCACCAGCGCATAGCCCAGCGCACCGCTGCCCACGTCGCCCAGGAAGATGCGCGCACGCGGGAAGTTGAAGGGGACGAACGCCGCGAAAGCGAGCGCGAAGGCCAATGCGCGCAGTGACGCGTCACCCTCCCCCAGACCCACGGCAGCGAGGGCGACGATCAGGGCCTGCGTGGTCGCGATGCCGTCGATGCCGTCCATGAAGTTCCAGACGTTCGCCGCAACCGCGACGGCGAGCACCACCGCCACGCCCTGCACGGGTTCGCCCCAGAGCCCGACGCCGGCCGCGAGCGCCGCGCCCGCGAGCAGGTGCGTGGCCAGGCGTATGCCCGCGCCCAGCGAACGGTGGTCGTCCCATGCGCCGATGCCCGCGACCGCCAGCAGGCCGCCGAGCGACCACCTCCAGTCCCCCGGCCACTGACCTGCAAGGCCCAGGCCTGCGATCAGCACCGCGACTGCGAGCACCGGCCCGGCGCCGCCGCCGCGAGGCGTGGCGACCGCGTGGCTTCGCCGCGCGCCCGGCTCGTCGATCAGCCTCCGGCGCAAGGCATAGCGGCGCGCGAACCAGGTCCCCGCCGCCGACAGCAGCGGTGCCGCGAGCACCCAGCCCCACATGGGCTCAGACCACCGCGTAGTTCAGAAGCGGCTTCACCGAACCCCATTCCTTGCAGCTGGGGCACTGCCAGTGGTGGCTGCGGGCGCCGAAGCCGCAGCGCGAACAGCGGTAGCTCGGATTGCGCACCAGCAACTGGTCGGTGATGTGCTTGAGGTCGACCAGCGTGGCGGCGGGGTCCGTGCGCTCGGCGAGCGACAGGTCGATGAGTGCCGCTTCGCCGCGCACCGATGGC
This sequence comes from Pseudomonadota bacterium, assembly GCA_049323195.1. Classification (GTDB taxonomy): domain Bacteria; phylum Pseudomonadota; class Gammaproteobacteria; order Xanthomonadales; family Xanthomonadaceae; genus Cognatilysobacter. The sequence continues at coordinate 49,999 of JBMOOW010000112.1, forward strand.
CGGTCCTTCAGCTCCTTGGCGAGGTAGGCGCGCGCGGCGGCGACGCCCTCCTCCTTCTCGATCATGCGCGTCAGCGCCAGCACCGGCGCGATGCCGCGGTAGTGCTCGCACATCTCCGCGAGGAAGCGCCGCGTCCCGGGCAGGTCGCCGACCCGCTCGTAGCAGGCCAGCAGCGAGGGCAGCACCTCCGGCAGGTAATCCGGGTCGCTGCGGGCGACCCGCTCGAACGAACGGATGGCCGCGGCGTCGTTGCCGGCTTCCAGTTCGATGCGGCCTTCCAGCATTCCCGCGCGCACGGAGTTGGCATCGGCCTCGTAGGCCCGGGCCACGGCCGCGCGTGCCGCGTCGAGTTCGCCGGCGGCACGATGGCGGTCGGCGAGCTCGCACTCGAAATGCGCGACCAGCCTGCCCATCGGTTCGCCGGTCGCCTGCTCGTAGCGCTGCGCGTTCTCGATGGCCTTGGCCCAGTCGCGCTCGGCCTGGTAGATCCCGATCAGATGCTTGAGCGCAAGGGGCGAGAGGTCGAGTTCCACGAGCTCGCTGAACACGGTTTCCGCCCGGTCCAGCAGGCCGGACCGCATGTAGTCCTCGCCCAGCGCCAGCAATGCCTGCACGCGCTGCGCGTCGCTCAGGCCGGGCCGCTGGACCAGTGCCTGGTGCAGGCGGATGGCGCGATCGACCTCGCCGCGCCTGCGGAACAGATGGCCCAGGGCGACCTGCGTCTCGAAGGTCTCCTTGTCCAGCTCGGCGATGTGCAGGAACAGCTCGATCGCCTTGTCGGGCTGTTCGTTGAGCAGGTAGTTCAGGCCGCGGAAGTAGGTCGTCGACAGGCGGCTGACCTGTGTGTCGCTGTGGCGCTGCCCGCCGCGCCGCCCGATCACCCAGCCCGACAGGGCCGCGAGCGGCAGCAACAGGAAGAACCAGAACCATTCGCTGATGAACGCCATCGCGATGCTCCAAGGCAATGCCGGCCAGCCTCGCGCAGGCGGCGGCTCGAACGCAAGGCGGCAGGACGCCGCCGGCGGGTCAGACGTCGTCGTCGACCGGCTGCACGTCGCTCACGCGCTCGCGCAGCTCCTTGCCCGGCTTGAAATGCGGCACGTGCTTGCCGCGAAGCGAGACCGCCTCGCCCGTCTTCGGGTTGCGGCCCACGCGGGGCGGCCGGTAGTGCAGGCTGAAACTGCCGAAGCCGCGGATCTCGATGCGCTCGCCGCCCGAAAGCGCGCCGCTCATCATGTCCAGCATCGACTTGACCGCGAGGTCGACGTCCTCGGCCTTCAGATGGCCCTGCCTTGCACAGAGGATCTCGATGAGCTCGGACTTGGTCATGGACGCTGGGATACCGGGACGCCTTCGGAGAGGAATTCGCGGGAGCGCGGGGCTCCCATAAAAAAGGACGGCCCGACAGGGCCGGGCCGTCCCGGTTTTACCGCCGGGCGATTACTCGCCCTTCTGGCCGAGCTGCTCGCGCAGCAGCGCACCCAGGCGGGTGGTACCGCTGGAGGCTTCCGCCGACTGGCGGTTGTAGTCCGCCACGGCCTCGCTCTCTTCCGCGTAGTCCTTCGCCTTGATCGACAGCTGGACCTGGCGCGTACGGCGATCGTTGCCGATCACCTTGGCCTCGACCTGGTCGCCGACCTTCAGGCGCTGCGAGGCGTCGTCGACGCGCTCGCGGGCGATGTCGCGGGCCTGGATGTAGCCCTCGACGCCGCCGTCGAGCTCGACGGTCGCGCCCTTGGCGTCCACCGCGGTCACGGTGCCGCGCACGATCGCACCGCGTGCGTTCGAGGCCACGTACGTGCCCATCGGGTCCTGCTCGAGCTGCTTGATGCCCAGCGAGATGCGCTCACGCTCCGGATCGACCGCCAGCACCACGGCCTCGACCGTGTCGCCCTTCTTGAAGTTGCGCACGACGTCCTCGCCCGTGGTGTTCCACGAGATGTCGGACAGGTGCACGAGGCCGTCGATGCCGCCATCCAGGCCGATGAAGATGCCGAAGTCGGTGATCGACTTGACCTGGCCCTCGACCTTGTCGCCCTTCTTGTGGATGGCCGCGAAGGTCTCCCACGGGTTCGACGTGACCTGCTTCATGCCCAGCGAGATGCGGCGACGGTCCTCGTCGACGTCCAGGACCATGACCTCGACCTCGTCGCCGACCTGCACGATCTTCGACGGGTTGACGTTCTTGTTGGTCCAGTCCATCTCGGACACGTGCACCAGGCCCTCGACGCCCGGCTCGATCTCGACGAACGCGCCGTAATCGGTGACGTTCGAGACCTTGCCGAAGACGCGGCTGTTGGCCGGGTAGCGGCGGGCGATGTTGTCCCACGGATCCTCGCCCAGCTGCTTCAGGCCGAGCGAAACGCGGTTGCGCTCGCGGTCGTACTTGAGCACGCGGACGTCGAGCTCCTGGCCGACTTCCACCACCTCGGACGGATGACGCACGCGCTTCCACGCCATGTCGGTGATGTGCAGCAGGCCGTCGATGCCGCCGAGGTCGACGAACGCGCCGTAGTCGGTGAGGTTCTTGACGACGCCCTTGAGCACCGCGCCCTCGACCAGCTTCTCCATGAGCTGCTCGCGCTCCTCGGAGTGCTCGCTCTCCACCACGGCGCGGCGGGAGACGACGATGTTGTTGCGCTTGCGGTCGAGCTTGATGAGCTTGAACTCGAGTTCCTTGCCCTCGAGGTAGCTCGAATCGCGCACCGGACGGACGTCGACCAGCGAGCCCGGCAGGAAGCCGCGCACGTCCTTGATGTCGACGGTGAAGCCGCCCTTGACCTTGCCGCTGATGCGGCCGGTGATGGTCTCGTTCTTCTCGAGCGCCTGCTCGAGTTCGTCCCACACCATCGCGCGCTTGGCCTTCTCGCGCGAGAGGACGGTCTCGCCGAAGCCGTTCTCGATGGAGTCGAGAGCGACCTTGACTTCGTCGCCGATGCCGACGTCGATCTCACCGGCGTCGTTCCGGAACTGTTCGATCGGGACGATGCCCTCGGACTTGAGGCCGGCGTTGATCACCACGACGTCGCCGCGGACATCCACGACGATACCGGTGACGATCGAGCCCGGCTTCAGCTTGGCCAGGTTCTGCTGGCTCTGTTCAAACAGTTCGGCAAAAGATTCGGTCATTGGAAATTGCTCAGTTGGACACACGGGCCGTGCACATGCCCTTCGGCATCGTCGCTCGACCCACCCGTTGAGTGGTGCGGAAACAAACGCACCGTGCAGTTGGAAATCCGTCGCACAGCGCGACGGGCCGGCTCTGCCGGCCGGACGTGGACGGGCTCTGGTTCGGTGAGCGCGCGAAAACCGCGAGCGGTTACCGCTGGACCAGGGACAGCACGCGTTCGACCACCGCCTCGATCCCCATCCCGGTGGTGTCAATGCAGACGGCGTCTTCGGCCGGTCGCAATGGGGCCACCGCGCGGGAGGCATCGCGGGCGTCGCGGGCGAGAATCTCCCGCAGCAGATCGTCAAAGTTAACGGAAACCCCCTTTTCCTTCAACTGCTTATACCGCCGCTCGGCCCGTTCCTCGGCACTGGCGGTCAGGAAGACCTTGGTCGCGGCGTCCGGGAAGATCACCGTCCCCATGTCGCGGCCGTCGGCCACCAGGCCGGGCGGCTGCCGGAAGCTGCGCTGGCGCTCCTTCAGGGCAGTGCGCACCTCGGGGATGGCCGCGATGGCGGAGGCGGCCGCGCCGGCTGTTTCGGTGCGGATCTCGTCGGTGGCGTCGCGGCCGTTGACCAGGATCCGCAGCTCCTCGCCGGGGACTTCGATGAACTCGATGCGGCTGTCGAAGCAGCAGCGGACGAGGGCGCCGGGGTCGCTGAGGTCGAGGTCGGCCCAGCCGGCGGCCACGCCCACGGCGCGGTACAGCGCGCCCGAATCCAGGTAATGCCAGCCCAGGCGCTGGGCCACGAGGCGGCTGATCGTGCCCTTTCCGGAACCGGAGGGGCCGTCGATGGTGAGAACGGGAACGGTGGAATCCATCCCCCATTGTCGCCTGTCGGGAGGCCGCTTGGCTTGCCGTCCCGCGCGTCGCCCGCCCGCCTCTTGGCGGGACGCTCACGGCCCCACGCAGCCGGCCAGCGGGCGGGGCGGGAACGGCGCCACGGGAAGCCGTTGATTATCAAAACCTTATGCCGCTACAATGCGCGGCTTCGTTCGCCCGCTTTCTTCTTTTGCCGAGGTTTCTCTCATGAAGGTCCTGTCCTCCCTGAAGTCGGCGAAGGCCCGTCACCGTGACTGCAAGGTCGTCCGCCGCCGCGGCAAGGTCTTCGTGATCTGCAAGTCGAACCCGCGTTTCAAGGCGCGCCAGCGCTAAGCGCACGCGCTCGAAGGCCCGGTGCGCCGGGCCTTCAGGTTCGCTCCGAAAGCCGCCGAACAGGCGGTTTTCGCGTTTCCGGGGCCCGTGGCGCGCGCCGCCCGCGCAGCGCCTACACCCGGCTGCATACAATCCTGCCCTCCCCGTCCCGGAGCCGCACCATGCCGCGTCCCGTCCTGCTGGCGACCCTCCTGCTCGCCCTGGCTACCCCTGCCGCCGCCGAAACCCTGCTCGTGGAGCGCGTTGCGCAGGAGTCGGGCGCCCTGCCCGCCCGCGGCATGACCATGGCGGACGTCCGCGCCCGCTTCGGCGAGCCCGCCAGCCGCCTCGAGCCGGCCGGCGGCCAGAAGCGCCAGTGGCCGACCATCCACCGCTGGGTCTATCCGTCGTTCACCGTCTACTTCGAGCGCAGCCGCGTGATCGATGCCGTGGCCAACAAGGCCGATGCCAACGAAGTCGGCCCAAGGCCGCCGATCCGCTGACCGAATCCCGATGACCCGATCCGATGTCCGGTTCCCCGCCGAGTGGGAGCCGCAGTCCGCCGTCCTCATCGCCTGGCCGCACGCCGGGACCGACTGGGCCGAGCGCCTGGCCGAGGTGGAATCGACCTACGTGGCCCTGGTCGCCGCCATCGTGCGTTTCGAGCGCGCGATCGTCTGCGTGGCCGACGACGCGCTCCAGGCGCATGCGCAGGCGCTCCTGGCCGAGGCCGGCGTCGACCTCGCGCGCGCGCGCTTCGTGCAGGCCCCGTACGACGACACCTGGCTGCGCGACTCCGGCCCCATCACGCTGCGCAGCGGCGACGGCTTCCGCCTGCTGGACTTCCGCTTCACCGGCTGGGGCGGCAAGTTCGAGGCCAGCCGCGACGACGCCCTGGTCGAGAACCTGGACCGGGCGGGACTGTTCGCCCGCGCCGAGCGCCTGCCGATCCGCTTCGCCCTGGAGGGCGGCGCGATCGACACCGACGGTGCCGGGACGCTGCTCACCACCTGGCAATGCCTGAACCAGCGGCATCCCGGGGCCTCGCGCGAGGAGTTGAGCGCCAGGCTCGCCGACTGGCTGTCGCAGGATCGTGTGCTCTGGCTCGACCACGGCTACCTCGAAGGCGACGACACCGACGCGCACGTCGACACCCTCGCCCGCTTCGCCTCGCCCGATTCCATCGTCTTCCAGGGCTGCGACGACCCGTCGGACTCGCACTATCCGCACCTGCGCGCGATGGCCGGCGAACTCGCCGCGCTGCGCACGCGCGACGGCCGCCCGTACCGCCTGTTCGAGCTGCCGTGGGCGAAGCCCATCGTCGACCAGGGCCGACGCCTCGCGGCGAGCTATGCGAACTTCCTGATCGTCAACGGCGCGGTGCTCATGCCCGCCTACGGCGACGAGGCCGACGGGCGGGCACAGGACGTACTGCGCGAGGCCTTCCCGGGGCGCGAGATCGTGCCCGTCCCATGCCGTTCCCTGATCTGGCAGAACGGCAGCCTGCACTGCATCACGATGCAGCTGCCCGAAGGAGTGGTCTGATGTCCAAGAAGAAGGTCCTTCCCGTCGCGCTGGTGCAGGAAACCAACCACGGCAGCGCCGAGGCCAACCTCGACGTGATCGCGCGCCGCGTGGCCGAGGCCGCGGCCGGAGGCGCCAGGCTGGTCCTGCTGCAGGAGCTCCACAACGGTGCGTACTTCTGCCAGCACCAGTGCGTGGACGAGTTCGAGACCGCCGAGCCGATTCCCGGCCCCACCACCGGGCGCCTGTCCGCGCTCGCGAAGCAGCACGGGGTCGTGATCGTCGGCTCGCTGTTCGAGCGCCGCGGCACGGGCCTGTACCACAACACGGCGGTGGTACTCGACGCCGACGGCTCGCTCGCGGGCAAGTACCGCAAGATGCACATCCCCGACGACCCGGGCTTCAACGAGAAGTTCTACTTCACGCCGGGCGACATGGGCTTCCACCCGATCGATACATCGGTCGGGCGCCTCGGCGTCATGGTCTGCTGGGACCAGTGGTATCCCGAGGGCGCGCGGCTGATGGCGCTGGCCGGCGCGGACATGCTGCTTTACCCGACCGCCATCGGCTGGGACCCCAACGACGAACAGGACGAGAAGGACCGCCAGCGCAACGCGTGGATCCTCAGCCATCGCGGGCATGCGGTCGCCAATGGCCTGCCGGTGCTCTCGTGCAACCGCGTGGGCCACGAGCCGTCGCCGATCGGCCGCAGCGGCATCGACTTCTGGGGTTCCAGCCACGTGCTCGGGCCGCAGGGGGAATTCCTCGCCGAGGCGGGCGTCCACTCGCCGGAAGTGCTGATGGCGGAAGTGGACCTGCGTCGCAGCGAGGACGTACGCCGCATCTGGCCCTTCCTGCGCGACCGGCGCATCGACGCCTATGGCGACCTGCTCAAGCGCTATCGGGACTGACCCGCCACGGGTGATCCGCGACGCGGTGGCCGGCGACGCCACCGCGATCGCGGCGATCTATTCGCACGAAGTGCTGCACGGGACGGCGACCTACGAGGTCGAGCCACCCGGGTCCGAGGCCATGGTCCGGCGCATGTCGGAGGGGCTGGCAGCGGGCTATCCGTGGCGCGTGGCGCTGGTCGGCGGCGACGTCGTCGGCTATGCCTACGCCTCGCCCTACCGCACGCGCCCCGGGTACCGCTGGACGGTGGAGGACAGCGTCTACGTTTCGCCGCGCTTCCAGCGCCGCGGCATCGGCGCGGCGCTGCTGGCCGACCTGGTCGAACGATGCGAGCGACCCGGCCTGCGCCAGATGATCGCGCTGATCGGGGACGAGTCCAACCTCGCCTCGATCGCGCTGCACGAGCGCGCGGGTTTCCAGGTGGCCGGGCGCTTTCCGGGAATCGGGCGCAAGCACGGGCGCTGGCTCACCGGAGTGCAAATGCTTCGCACGCTGGGCGATGGCGACTCGACCCCGCCGTTTGCGGAGCCGGGACCCACTGCATAAGCTGGCCGCGGCGTCCGATGGGCGCCGATTTTTTCGGAGCGACATGGACACCACGTACGAGCTCGACGCGATCCTAGCCACCCAGCCCCATGCCATCGTCGAACGCGACGGCGTGCGCTACACGCTCCTGGGCACCGCGCACGTATCGCCCGACAGCGTGCGCGCCGTCGAGGCCGCGATCGCATCCGGCGCCTTCGATGCGGTGGCCGTCGAGCTCGATCCCCAGCGCGCGCAGGCCCTGACCGACCCGGACGCGCTGGCGAGGCTCGACCTTGTGCAGGTGATCCGCAGCGGCCGGATCGCCCTGTTCGCCGCCAACCTCGCGCTCGCGGCCTACCAGCGGCGCTTGGCCGAGCAGCTCGGCATCGAGCCCGGCGCCGAGCTCAAGCGCGCGGTGCTCGACGCGCGCGAGCGGCAGCTTCCGGTCCACCTGATCGACCGCGACGTGGGGACGACCTTCCGGCGTGCTTCCGAGCAGCTTGGATGGTGGCAGCGGGCCAAGGTGGGCGCGGGCCTGGTCGCCACGCTGCTTTCCACCGACGAGATCGAGGCCTCCGAGATCGAGCGCCTCAAGCAGGGCAGCGTCCTGGAATCCACCTTCGACGAGTTCGCCAGCGGCAGCCCCGCGCTGTACGAAACGGTGATCGCCGAGCGCGACCGTTACATGGCCGCGCGCCTGCGCGAGACGTCCGGCAATGCGCGCGAGGTGCTGGCCGTCGTCGGTGCGGGGCACCTGCAGGGGCTGTCGCGGCACCTGCGCGAGGAACGGGCGGCGCCCGCCGGCATCCGGGAGTCCCTGGAGGCGCGCCCGAAGAAGAGCGAGGTGCCCTGGTTCACGCTCGCACTGCTGGCGTTCGTGGTCGGCGGCTTCGCCTGGGGCGTGTACCGGGGTGGCCTGGACGTGGGCGCGGACCTGCTGCTGCAGTGGGTACTCGCCACCGGGGTGCTGGGCGCGCTGGGCTGCGCCCTGGCAGGTGGCCATCCGCTGAGCATCCTCGTCGCCTTCGTCGCTTCCCCGATCACGCCGCTGCATCCGGCGCTGGCCTCCGGAACGCTGAGCGCGCTGGTGGAGGCCTGGGTACGCAAGCCGACCTATGCCGACTTCATGGCGCTGCGCGACGACGTGCAGACGCTCCGCGGCTGGTGGCGTAACCGCGTCGCTCGCGTGCTGCTCAACTTCTTCCTGACCAGCCTCGGCACCGCCATCGGCGTCTGGACCGGCGGCCTGCGCATGCTGGACCGCCTGGTCGGCTGAGGGCGGCGGGCCGCCCCGTCACCGCGCGCCAAGCCGCGCGGCTTCCGGCGCAGCCTGGCATCCTTCAGGGCACGCCCGCGGCCACCGTGGCGAGCGCTGGCTCGGGCTTTCCGCGTGCGCGCCGGATGAGCTTCGCGGTGGCCGAGCGCAGATCGTCCAGCATCGCGTAGATCGTCGGCAGGAAGAGCAGGCTGACGACCGTCGAGAACGCCAGGCCGCCCGCGATCGCACGTGCCATCGGGTAGTAGGCCGGGCCGTCGCCCCCCATCTGCGTGCTGCCCACCGCGATCGGCACCATGGCGAGGATCGCCGTGCCCATCGTCATCAGGATCGGCCGCAGGCGCTCGCGGCTGCCCTCGACCAGCGCATCCGTGCGCGACATACCGCGGCGGCGCAGGTTGTTGATGTGCTCGATCATCACGATGCCGTTGTTCACGACCACGCCCATCAGCACCAGGATGCCGATGAAGGCCATGATGTTGAACTCGGTGCCGGTGATCCAGAACAGCCAGAACACGCCGAAGACCGAGAACACCACGCCCGACATGATGGCCGACGGGAACAGCAGCGACTCGAACACCGCGGCCATCACCACGTAGATCATGACCAGCGCCAGTGCCAGGTTGAACAGCATCTGGCCCATGGCCTCGCCGTCGTCGAATCCACCGCCGCGCTCGAACGTGTAGCCGTAGCCGGCCGGGAAAGACACGCGCTCCAGCGCGCCCTCCATCGCCTTGCGCGCCTCCGGGATGGTGGTCTTGCCGACCACGTTGGCGGTGATGGTGACCGCCGTCTGGCGGTTGGCGCGGCGGATCTGGGTCGCCGCCGGGCGCACCTCGACGTCCACCATCGCAAGCAGCGGCACCGTCCGCCCGTCCGGCGACCGGACCGTGAACGCCGCGATGTCGCGCGTGCCGTACTGCTCCGCGCCCGCGAAGCGCACCCACACGGGCACCTCGGTGTCGCCGCGGCGGAACTCGCGCAGCGGAGCGCCGCGCAGGGCCAGGCCGACGAACTGGGACACCTGCTCGGCACTGAAGCCGAACGCGGCGGCGCGCTCACGGTCCACCCGCACCGCGAGTTCGCTGTTCTGGTCGCCCACGTCGATGCGGACGTCACGCAGCTCCTTGTTGCGCGCGAGGATGGGCACGAGGTCGCGCCCCAGTTCCATCAGCGTCCGGGTCGAATCGCCGACCAGCTGCACCTGGATACTCTTGTCGTTGGGCCCGCCGTTGCCGCCTGGCCCACCCTCGTCGCCCACGCCCACCGTCGCCCGGGCCGATTTCGGAAGCTCCCTGCTGATCGCGTCGAGCAGCTGCTTCATGTCGTCGACCTTCCCGGGATCGAAGGTGACGCGCGTGCCGGCACCGCCGGACTCGCTGAACCACGAATAGACCTGGGTGATATGGAAGCGCTCGCGATTGGCGTCGAGGAAGCGCTCGACCTTCAGCACCTCGTCCGACATCTGCTCCTTGGTGTAGCTGCCCTTCCAGTCGTAGAAGACGTTGGTCTCGGCGATGTCGTCGCCGCCGAACATGTTGACCTTGGTCTTCACCATGGGGACCACGCTGACGGCCACGATCAGCAGGATGCCCAGCACGCTCTTGCCGCGATGCTCGAGCGTCCAGCGCAGCACGGAGGCGTACGAGCGCTGCATGCGCGGGATCAGCCCTCGGTCCGAACGCACGGCCGGCGGGGTCTTCAGGCGCGCCGAGATCATCGGGATCAGGCTGACGGCGACCAGCCACGAGGCCAGCAGCGAGACCGAGATCGTGATCGCGATCTGCGACATGTAGATCGAGATGACGTTCTTCTCGCCGAACAGGTTGGGCAGGAACACGATGCTGTGGCAGAGCGTGCCCGCCGACAGCGCGATCGCCACGTGCCGGGTGCCGAGGATGGACGCGAGCACGGGCCTGTCGGGCATGCGCTCGCGTTCCTGGTAGATGCTTTCCACCACGACCACGGCGTTGTCGACCAGCATGCCCACGGCCAGCAGCAGCCCCATCATCGACAGGATGTTCAGCGTGACGCCCGCGAAGTACATGAAGCCCAGCGTCGTCACGAAGCAGATCGGGATGGCGAGCGTGACCATCAGCGTCGACGGCCAGTGCCGCAGGAAGAAGAACAGCACCGCGATGGACAGCACCAGGCCGACCGCGCCAGCTTCGGCCAGCTCCAGCAGCGAGGACGTCACGTTCTCGCCCTGGTTGTCGATGATCAGGACCTGCACGTCGTTGAGCGAAGGCTCCTGGCGGATCGCCTCCACTTCGGCCAGCGCCGCGGACGAGACCTCGACCAGATTGGCATTGCGCTCCTTGAAGATGTCGATGCCCACGGCGGGGCGGCCGTCCAGGCGCCGGCCGTAGTCCATGCGGGCGGGTTTCAGGCGCACCTCGGCGATGTCGCCCAGGCGCGCGCCGTTGCCGCCGATCACCAGGTTCCGCAGTTCGTCGAGGTCAGTGAGTTCGCCGATCGGCTGCACGCGCAGGCGGCGCGCGCCGTCGAGGATCTCCCCCGCCGACACGGAGAAGTTGACCGCCTGCAGCTTCCGGGTGAGCTCGTTGAGGCTGATGCCGTGCGCGGTGAGGCGGTCGGGCGCGATGGCGATCTCGACTTCGTTCGGCGAGGCGCCCGATACGTCGACCCGCGCGACTCCCGGGATGCGCTCGATGCGGCGCTTGAACTCGCGCTCGATCATGTCGTAGGACCGCGTGAGATCGCTCTGGGAGGCGAGCCGTACGCGCAGCACCGGCTGGTCGGTGGTCGAGAATTTCAGGACGAAGTAGCGCTGCAGATCCTCCGGCAGCTCCCCGCGTATCGCATCGATGCGCTCGCGCACATCCGACGCAGCGATCGCGACGTCACGATCCCAGTCCGCGAACTGGAGAAACACGTTGCCGCCGTCGGCACGCGCTTCCGAATCCATCCGCTTGATTCCCGCCATGGTCGAGACAGCTTCCTCGACGGGTCGCACGATGGTCCGCTCCACCTCCTCGGGCGTCGACCCGGCGTAGGGCATCTGCACCACGACGAACGGAAACGAAACGCTCGGGAAGGCTTCCAGCGGCAGCCGCAGTGCCGCAATTACGCCGACCACGAACAGCGACACGAACAGCATCACCGTCGTGACCGGCCGCCTGATGCTCAGCTGGGCGACGCTCATGCGGTGGTCTCCCCCGCCAGGCCGTCGGCGTCGCCTTCCGGCGTGCGCTCGCGCCGGGTGCGGCGCCCGCGTTCGGCATAGTAGGCGTCCGCGCGGCGATCGAGCAGGTCGTACACCACCGGGATGACCACGAGCGTGAGCAGCGTGGACACCAGCAGGCCACCGATCACGGTGATGGCCATCGGCGAGCGCACTTCCGCACCCTCGCCCACCGCCAGGGCCAGCGGCAGGAAGCCGAACAGCGTGCAGAGCGTGGTCATGATGATCGGGCGCAGGCGCGATCGCGCACCCTCCACGAGTGCCTCGCGCTTGGCCACGCCGGCCTCGCGGAGCTGGTTGACCTTGTCGATGAGGATGATCGCGTTCTTGACCACCAGGCCCACCAGAAGGATCAGGCCGATGAACACGACCACGGATACCGGCGAGTTCGTCAGCAGCAGCGCCATCACCGCGCCCACCAGGGCCAGCGGGATGGTGAACAGGATGACGAAGGGATGCAGAAGCGATTCGAACTGCGACGCCATCACGAGGTAGACCAGGAACACGGCCAAGCCGAAGGCGAACAGCAGCGAGCGCACCGACTCGTCGAGCTCCTCGCCCTGCCCGCCGATGTGCATGCGCACGTCCGCGCCCAGCGGCTGCTCCTCGACCATCTGCTGCACTTCCTGCACCGCACCGCCGAGGTCGATGTCGCGCAGGTTGGCCGACACGATGGCCACGCGCACCTGGTCGGCGCGGTGGATCTCGCTCGGGCCCGTGGTGGCAACGACGTCCGCAACCGAGCTGAGCTCGACGGGGCGGCTGCTGCCCGGGTTCACGATCAGGCGCCGGATGCTCTCCAGCGAGGCGCGGTCGGATTCGCGGGCGCGCACCAGCACGTCGATCTTGCGGTCGCGGAAGCTGTAGCGCGTGGCCACCTCGCCGCGCACCTTCTTCACCACCACGTCCGCGATCTGGCGCGTCGACAGGCCCAGCGCGCCTGCACGATCCTGGTCGAAGCGGATCTGGATCTCGGGGAAACCCTGCTCCACGGTGGACTTCACGTCGGCGTAGTGCGGGTTCTTCCGTAGCATCGCGGCCATCTGCTGGCCCGCGCGCTCGATGCTGGCCAGGTCCTGGCCGCGCAGTTCGATCTCCAGGGGCGGAGCGAAGCTGAAGAGTTCGGGGCGCGCGAAGTCGACCTGCGCGCCCGGATGCGAGCGCATCGTCTCGCGCAGGCGCTCGGTGGTGGCCGCCTCGATCTCCTTGTCGCCGCCGTCGGCCATGACGACGGTGAGCTTGCCGATGTTCTCGCCGCTCTCGGTCGGATTCGCGTCCAGGCGTGTGCCGCTGCCGCTGACGCCATACAGCGTACGGATGCCGGGTTCGTCGCGGTGCCTGGACTGCAGGTCGCGCACCAGGGCGTCCGTCTGGGCCAGCGGCGTGCCAGGCGGCAGCTTGACGGTCATCTCGAAGCGGTCCTGCGCGAGCTGCGGGATGAGGTCGGCGCCCAGCAGCGGAACGGCCGCCAGCGTGGCGACGAATGCGCCACCGGCGAGCCCGAGCACCAGCCCCGGCCGTGCCAGCGCCGCGGGCAGAAGGCGCAGGTAGCCACGCTCCGCGCGGCCGTACGGCGCCATCGCGACGTCGCTGGCCTTGCGCATCACGGGACCGACCACGCGGCCCAGCCCACGCCAGGCTCGCACCACGACCCATGCGGCGCCGAAGAACGCCCCGCGCACCGCCGCGCCGACGCCGCGCTTGGCCGCCGCGACGGGCTTGAGCGCCCGGTTCTGCGGTGCCCATGCCGGGTGCGGCGCTTCCTCGGGGAACGACAGCGGCGCGCGCCCCTTGAGTGCACTCAGCATCGGGATCAGCGTCATCGACACGACGAGCGAGATTCCGATCGCGAGCGCGACCGTCAACGCCTGGTCGCGGAACAGCTGCCCGGCGATGCCCTGCACGAAGACCAGCGGCAGGAACACGGCGATCGTGGTCAGTGTGGACGCGACCACCGCCATCGACACCTCGCGCGTTCCCTGGATCGCCGCGTCGAGCACGCCAAGCCCGCGCTCGCGCGCCTTCGCGATGCTTTCGAGGACCACGATCGAGTCGTCGACCACCAGGCCGGTCGCCAACGCCAGGCCGCCGAGCGACATCACGTTGAGGCTGAGCCCGAACTGGCCCATGAAGAAGAAGGTGGTGATGATCGAGACCGGCAGCGACAGCGAGATGACGAACGTGCTCCAGCCGTCGCGAAGGAACAGGAAGATGATGAGGATGGCCAGCGTGCCGCCGATCACCGCGTCCCACTTGACGTGGCTGATCGCGCTGCGGATGAACTGCGACTGGTCGTCGATGACCGTGAGTTCCACGTCGGCCGGCATCTGCTCGCGGATCTCGGCCAGCTTGGCCTGGATGGCGTCGGCGGTGGCCACCGTGTTGGAGTCGCCTTCCTTGTAGATCGCCAACTCAACCGCTTCGCGGCCGCCGAGGCGGATGATCGCCTCGCGCTCCTTGTAACCCTGGCGCACGTCGGCGATGTCCTTCAGGCGCACCGGCATGCCGCCCGCCACCGTGCTCGAACCGCCCGACGAGGCGCTCTGCAGCGAGGCCGCCGCGGCCATCGAATTCGGATCACCGCTGGCCGCGGCCACGCGCGCCATCTGCTCGGTGGCCGACTGCTGCGCCCCGCCACCCGCGCTCCGCGTGGTGACCAGCATCTCGCGCATTTCCTCGACGGTCGCGAACTGGTTCACCGTGCGCACGAGGTAGCGCTGCGAGCCCTCCTCCAGGCGGCCGCCGGAGATGTTGACGTTCTCCGCCTTCAGGCGGCTGATGACCGTATCGATCGGAAGATTGAGCTGCGCGAGCTTCTGCTGGTCGATGTCGACCTGCACCTCGTCCTCGAGGCCGCCGCCGACCTTCACCGCGGCGACGCCGTCGACGGGCTCGAGCTTCTTCTTCAGGTCGTCGTCGGCATAGCGCCGCAGCAGCGTGAGTTCGCGGATCGGGTCGCCCGCGCCCTTGCTCGTCAGCGCAACGCGCAGGATCGGCTCGGTCGACGGATTGAAGCGCAGCAGCACCGGCTTCTTCGCCTCGAGCGGGAGCTGCACCAGCTCCATCTTGTCGCGGACCTCCAGGCTGGCCTGGTCCATGTCGGTGCCCCAGGCGAACTCGAGCACCACGTCGCTCTGCCCGGTGCGCGACACGGACTTGAGTTTGCGCAGGCCCTTCACCACGCCCACGGCTTCTTCCACCGGCTCGGAGATCAAGGTCTCGATCTCCGAGGGTGCCGCGCCCGCGTATTCGGTACGGACCGTGAGCGTCGGATAGCTCAGGTCGGGCAGCAGGTTGACCTTCAGGTCGAACAGGGCGATCAGGCCGAACAGCACCAGCGTGATCGTCATCATCGCCACGGTCACCCGACGGCGCGTGGAGAACTCGACCAGGTTGAACGGTGCGTCGGCGCCGGGTGGCGCGTGCGGATCGTGGGATGCGCTCATCGCGGGCGTCTCCGGTCAGCGGGCGGCGGTCGCGGCGGGCGTGCCGCCGGCGGGCCTGGCCGCGGGCTGGCCGAGGATCTGCACCGCGCTGCCGTCGCGCAGCGCGGTCTTGCCGGCCACGACGACCTGGTCGCCACGCTTGAGGCCGGAGCGGATCTCCGCCCATTCGCCGTCGAGATAGCCCAGCTTCACCGGCACGCGTGCCACCTGGCCGCCGCGCGCGGCGAACACGGCGGGCTCGCCCTCGTCGTCCAGTAGCGCCACGCGCGGCACGACCAGCGCGTCGGCACGCTGGTCGTAGTCGATGCGGACGCGGCCGAACATGCCCGGCTGCAGCAGGCCGCCGCCGGCGAACGAGGCGATCACGCGGAACGTGCCGCTGCCCGAGTCCACCACGGGGGCGACGCGGTCCACGATCCCTTCGAAGGTCCTGCCCGGCAGCGCGTCCACCGTCATGCGCACCGGCAGGCCGGCCTTCAGCACCGCGATCTCGCGCTCGGGCACGTTGAGCACGGCCTCCAGCCGCGAGGTGTCGACGATGCGCAGGATCGGCGTGTTGATCTGCACGAAGTTGCCCGGCTTGATGGAGCGCTGCGCGACGACGCCGGAAATCGGCGCGGCGACGTTGGCGTAGGACAGTTCGAGGTTGGCCAGGCGGTTGGCCGCGCGCGCGTTCTCGAGGTCATACCGCAGCTGGTCGTTGTCGTTGGCGCTGATCAGCTTCTCCGCGGCCAGCGTGCGCGCGCGGGCGTAGTTCGCCTCGAGCTTGCGCATCTGCGCCGCGGTCTGCGCGGCCTGCAGCGCCGAGCGCGCGGCGTCCAGGCGCACCAGCGTCTGCCCCGCACGCACCTGCTGCCCTTCCTCGACGTACACGGCGAGGGCGACGCCGGAGGTCTTGGCCACGACCTGCGCCTCGCTGCGCGGCTCCAGCGGCGCCGTGCCGGTATAGCTGGCGGCGATGGGCCGATGGGTCGCGACGGCCACCTCCACCGGCACGGCCTCGGCTTCCTTCCTGGCCGCGTCCGGACCCCCGGCCTTCCCGGCCTCCGGACCACCCTTGCAGGCGACGAGCATCAGGCAGGGCACGAGCAGGAGCGTGAAGCGGATCGCGTTCGCGCCGCGGGCGGAGGAGACGTGCATGTCGGTTCCCGGTGACAAGGTGGAATGCGGGGTTCGCCCGGCTGTATGCCGGTGTTGTAGGTAGGTATATCACCAGCGTTCGCGTTGCCCATGCGCCGAAGGTCATGGGGGCGGACGGCAGGGTCGCGGGTCTGCCACGGTGTTCGTCGAAAGCCGCTTGACGGCTATACTCGCCGGCTTGTGCGCACGCCACCGGCGTCGCATTCCCCTTCCGCCCGAATGAGAACCGCGGACCCGACCATGCGACCGCTGACGATCGCCGCCCTCGCCTTGACCTCGCTGCTCGCCTTCGCCGGCGTGCAGGCTCAGCAACCCGCCCCGGCCGCCCAGGCCGCGCCCGCCGCCGCCCAGGCCGCCGCGCCTGCCAAGGGCGACGTCGCCCGCGGCAAGGAACTGAGCTACACCTGCAGGGGCTGCCACGGCGTGACCGGCTACCGCAACGTCTACCCGCACTACCACGTGCCGCGCCTGGTCGGCCAGAGCGAGGCCTACCTCGCCGCCGCGCTGACGGGCTACCGCGACGGCACGCGCAAGCACCCGACCATGCAGGCCCAGGCGCAGAGCTTCACGGAGCAGGACGTCGCCGACCTCGCCGCCTACCTCGCCTCCCTGAAGTGAGCTCGACCATGACGAACACCCGTTTGCTGCTGGGCACCCTCGCCATCGCCCTGCTCGCCGCCGGCTGCGGCAACAAGCCCGAGGAAGGCCATGCCGAAGGCGCCGCCGGCACCGAGGCCGCTGCGCAGAGCTCATCGGCCGGCCTGCCCGCAGGCAACATCGCCAATGGCGAGAAGCTCGCGTCGGCGAAGATGGAAGCCACCGGCCAGGCCTGCGTGGACTGCCATGGCCGCGAAGGTGCCGCACCGATCGACCCCGCCTATCCGGTGCTGGCCGGCCAGTACCAGGACTACATCGCCTACGCGCTGCAGATGTATCGCGACGGTCGCCGCCAGAACACGCTGATGGCGAGCCAGGCCAAGGGCCTGACCGACCAGCAGATCGCCGACCTCTCCGCGTACTTCGGCTCGCGCCAGTCGAAGCTGCGCGACATGAGCGAGGCGGTCGCGAACTGAGTTCACGCCACATTGCTACAGCGAGAACGGCCCGCGAAAGCGGGCCGTTTTCCTTTCGTCCGCACGCAACGATGGATGCAATCGCCCGCCGGCTTGTCGAAGCAGCGCAGGGGCGCGCTCCGGGGAAAACGCGCGACACGGCCTCGCTGCGACGGCATCGCGGACCCGCCCGATCCGGCCTGCCCTGCTGCCGCGACCTGGGCGGTCCAATGCGATGCGGCGCCCTCAGCCCGACGGCGCCGACGCCGGGGCCGGAGGCACCGTCACGCCCGGGCCCTCCTGGAGTTCGGGCTTGAACGGGATGTCCGGCGGCGGCCGCGCGGTGGCGGGCTGCTCGTTGATGTTCGGGTCCTCGGGCCAGCAGCCACCGCCGAACTGGAGGATCGAAACCGCGCAGACGATGCGCTTGCTGCTGCCGGGAATGGGGATGGCGATCTGCTTGATTCCGCGGCGCACCCACTCCTGCAGCAGTGTCTCATTCGGCCGCCAGAAACGGTCGAAGCGCGTGGGCTCGTACGGGTAGGCCTTGCGCTTGAGCCAGGTACCCGCACGGTCGAGGTCGGCGATCTCCTCGGTGACCATGCCCGGCGGGCGCCCCGGCGCGGCGGAACCGGGTGCGGCACCCACGCGTGGCTGGCCCTCGGCGTCGCGGATGCCGTCGCCGCGGCCCGGCCGGTTGCGGTCGGACTCACCCCAGTCGTCCGCACGCCTGGGGGTGGCCCATGATCCCGGCGCCGGCGTGGTCGACGGTCCCGTGCCCACCCCAGGGCGCGGCGATGCCACTTGCGGCCCTGAAGCGCGCGTGGACTCGCCCGCGCGGCTGCCCGTCGGCGCGGCCGACGCCGCGGCGGGCGTGCGCGAGCTGGAATCCGACGGCGTCGCCGCGGCCGTGGCCGACGATTGCGCGCTGGCACGCGGCGCCGGCACGTCACGCCGCGCCACATCCGGCACGGTGGCGCGTACCGGGGGCGCGTCCACACGGGTGACCGGGGCGGCAGGCGCAGGCAACTGCAGCGGCGCGGGAACCTCGCGTTCGGCAACGGCCGGCACCGGCGCGCGCACGGGGTCGACGGCGATGCGGGGCGCGGGCATCCGCACTTCGGGCGCGCGCACGGGATCGGGGATCTCGACTTCGCGCAGCGGCGGAACCCGGGCGAGATCCGGCGTGGCCACCGCAGGCTCGGGAGGCGTGGTGGGCGGCAGCTCGAACACCGGCGGGTCGGCCGTCACAGGTGGGCTCACCGCGAGGGGCTGCGGGGCCGGCCGCGGCTCGGGCACCTCGCGCGCCGCGACGTCGGGCACGGGCGCCACGATGTCGGGCGGCGGCACCGTGACCACGGTCGGCGCCTGGCGTCCCGCAGCGGCAGACGATGGCGCGGCGGCCGAATCCTCCGAAGGGGACCGGCGACTCGACTCCGCCGCCTCGCCCGGCGCGGGCGGTTCACCGCCGCCCTGCTCGCGCGGCGTGCCCACGCCGATGTATTCCACCTGCACCGCCGCTTCGGGCTCCGGCGGCGGAAGGATGCGAAGCGAGGTGATCCACAGGAACAGGGCCATGACCACCACGTGCCAGACGAACGACACGCCGCCGGCAGTCCAGCGCCAGCCGCGCTCGTCGCGCGAGGCCGGGTGCCATTGCTGGCGCCAGAGCGTGGCGAAGGCCTGCCAGCGGCCCAGCACGTCGCTTCGCGCCGGTGGCCTGGCCAGCGGACGGGCGGCCAGGACGTCGACCACTGCCTGCGCCGGCGCTCCGGTCACCCGACCGGGTCGCGCCACGAGGCGGTCCATCCAGATGCGCCAGCTGACGCGCGCGGCCTCGCGCATGCGGCTGGTCGCGGCCGCACGCGCGTTGAGGGCTTCGATGATGGCGGCGGCGGAGCTCAACCCGGCCCGCCGCGCGTCAGGCCGCGGTATCGCGCGGAATGTAGGGCGCGTGCCCCGTCGCGTGGTCCGTGGCGTCGCGCACGGCGGTCACGCCCGGCACCTTCTCGACCAGCGTCTTCTCGATGCCCTGCTTCAGGGTCACGTCGGCCATGCCACAGCCGTGGCAGCCGCCGCCGAAGCGGAGGTAGACGACGCCGTCCGAGGTCACTTCCTCGAGCGTGACATGCCCCCGGTGCGAGGCGAGCTGCGGATTGATCTCGTGCTCGACCACATGGCGCACGCGCTCGACCAGGCTCGCGCCTTCGCCGGGTGCCTCGCCCTTGATCCGCGGCGCGCGGATCTGCAGCTGGCCGCCGGTCGCACGCGTCTCGTAGTCGATCTGCGCGCCGTCGAGGAAGCCCACGCTGGCGGCGTCGAGCCAGAGCGTGAAGCCCTCGCAGTCGATCGCCCATTCGTCGCCCGCGAGGTCGGCGGGTTCGGCGAACTCCAGGCGCACGTCCGCGCGTGGCGTGCCGGGGTGGATCGCGCTGAGGCGAACGCCGAGGCCGGGGATGGCCTCGCGCTCGATCAGGCGGCGGAAGTGGCCCTGAGCCGATTCGGTGATCTGGATCATCGGGCTATTCTATCGACGCGCCTTCGAAGGGCGCCCACGGTAACCGGCCGTAGGTAAAGCGGCCGTTACGCGCCCTTCATTCTCCTTCCACGCCTGGAGCCCCCATGCCCGACGACCTCGCCCACGCCCGTTGCACGCCACGCCGCGGCGCCGAGCACCGCCTCGCGCCCGAGCGCGTCGCCCAGCTCATGGCGCGGCTTCCGGACTGGACGGTGGTCGAGGACGGCCAGGCCATCACGCGCACGTTCCGCTTCCCGGACTATTACCGGACCATGGCCTTCGTGAACGCGCTGGCGTACGTCGCCCATGAGCAGGACCACCACCCCGACCTCGGCGTCCACTACGACCGCTGCGTCGTGCGCTACTCCACGCACGACGTGGGCGGCCTGTCCGAAAACGACTTCATCTGCGCGGCGAAGGCCGATGCACTGCTCGGCTGAGAGGCTGCGGCGCGTCCTGCTCGCGGGCCTGGCGGCGGCCGTGCTCGCGGCCTGCGGGCCCGATCCCGGACAGACGCCGACGGTCGGCCGCTCCGAGCCTCCGCGCGCGGTGCGTACGCCGCCGCCGGAGTACCCCGAGGCGCTGGGTTGCGACGGCATCGGTGGCCGGGTGGACCTGCGCATCACGATCACCCCGCAGGGCAGCGTCGGCGATGTCGCGCTGCAGAAGAGCAGCGGTCGCAGGGAACTCGACGAGGCCGCGCTCGCCGCGGTGCGCACCTGGGAGTTCGCGCCGGCCACGCGCGGCGGGCGGCCGGTGCAGTCCACGATCTCGGTGCCGATGAGCTTCAACCCGCCGGCCGAGCGCCCGGACCGCTGCTTCGTCCTCGACGAGCAGCGCTGAGGCTCAGCGCAGCCGGTCGAGCACGTCCACGAGTTCGGGCGCCAGCGGTGCGTTGAGCAGGTACGGCGCGCGCCCGGCGTCGAGCGCGAACTCCAGCGTGGATCCGTGCAGGAACAGGCGCTTGAGCCCGGCCTGCTCGCGCAGGCGGCGGTTGGCCTCCGGATCGCCGTACTTGTCGTCGCCCGCGACCGGATGGCCGATGTGCGCGGCGTGCACGCGGATCTGGTGCGTGCGGCCCGTCTCGATGCGCACCTCGCAATAGGAATGCCCGCCGCGGCGCTCGAGCACGCGGAAGTGGCTCAGGGACGGCTTGCCCGCGGCGTTGACCTGCACGTGGCGCTCCCCGCCCTGGCGCAGGCCGATGTGCAGCGGGGCGTCCACGCTCATCGTGCCGTCGGGCATGCGGCCGACCAGCAGCGACAGATAGCGCTTGGCGATCCCGCCCTCCTCCCGCATCAGCGCCTGGAGCTCGGTCAGCGCCGAACGCTTCTTGGCGACCACCAGCAGGCCGGAGGTGTCGCGGTCGAGCCGGTGCACGAGCTCGAGCGTCTGGCCGGGGCGCAGCGCGCGCAGCGACTCGATGGCCCCGTGGCTGATCCCGCTGCCGCCGTGGCTGGCCAGGCCCGACGGCTTGTTGAGCGCGAGCAGGCGGGCGTCCTCGAAGACGATCGCCGCCTCCAGTGCGGCGAGCAGGCCCTTCGGTGGCGCGGCCTTCTCGCCGGGCGCATCCAGGCGCACCGGCGGGATGCGCACCTCGTCGCCCGCCTCGAGCTTGCGCTCGGCCTTGGCGCGGCCGCCGTTGACGCGCACCTGCCCCGACCGCACCAGCTTGTAGACCAGCGAGCGCGGCGCGCCCTTGAGCTGGCCCAGCAGGAAGTTGTCCAGGCGCTGCCCCTCGCGGTCTTCGGGCACGCGCACCGTGCGGGCACCGGGGCCGTTACTTGCAGGCTGGGTCATCGTGAATGGATTCTGTTAAACTCGCGACGCGAGATAAGGACTTGATTTCGCTGGAAGAAGCGCCGTCTGACCCCCGCCGGAAGCGGGTGCGGCCCGGGCCGAAAGCCCGCTTCCGCGATTCCCGTGCGCGCCTGACCACGACCCGCGGGGTCGGCCATGTTAGCAGCGCGCCCAGGCAAGGCCGGCCCTCGCCCGACGGGTGACGCCGTCGTGCGATGACATCCGACCCGAGCGGCGCCGAGGAACATCCGACGCGACGCCGGCCCGAAGGTTTCACAACAAGTTTCACGAACAAGCGCTCCCGCGGCCCGCCGTGGTGTGCAGCGCTGGACCAGCGGCCCACCCGCGCCTCTTGCGCGACGGGCCCGACACCAGACGGACGCCACGGCGCCGTCGCGCGGCTGCGCGCGAGGACGCCACACAATGAAGCGAATGCTCATCAACGCGACGCAGGCGGAAGAACTGCGCGTCGCGATCGTCGACGGCCAGAATCTGTACGACATCGACATCGAACAGCCGTCGAAGGAACAGAAGAAGTCCAACGTCTACAAGGGCCGTATCACCCGCCTGGAACCGTCCCTCGAAGCCGCCTTCGTCGAGTACGGCGCCGAGCGCCACGGCTTCCTGCCGCTGAAGGAAATTTCCCGCGACTACTTCCAGGCCGGCGTCGACCCGAACAAGGCCGGGATCAAGGAGCTGCTCAAGGAAGGCCAGGAAGTCGTCGTCCAGGTCGACAAGGAAGAGCGCGGCAACAAGGGCGCGGCGCTGACGACCTTCATCTCGCTCGCCGGCCGCTACATGGTGCTGATGCCGAACTCGCCCACGGCGGGCGGCGTCTCGCGCCGCATCGAGGGCGAGGATCGCGCCGAGCTCAAGAAGGCGATGGACGCGCTGACGATCCCCGACGACATGGGCGTCATCATCCGCACCGCCGGCGTGGGCCGCGACGCCGAAGAGCTGCAGTGGGACCTCGACTACCTGCTGCAGATCTGGCGCGCCATCTGCGAAGCCGCGCTGGCCAAGCCCGCGCCCTTCCTGATCTACCAGGAATCGCGCCTGATCATCCGCGCCCTGCGCGACTACATGCGCCCGGACATCGGCGAGGTCCTCGTGGACACGCCGGAGATGTACCAGGAGGCCCGCGAGTTCGTGCAGCAGGTGATGCCGCACAACCTGCGCAAGCTCAAGCACTACACGGACGACGTCCCGCTCTTCAACCGCTACCAGATCGAGTCGCAGATCGAGGCCGCCTACGAGCGGACCGTGAAGCTGCCGTCGGGCGGCGCGCTGGTGATCGACCAGACCGAGGCGCTGACGGCGATCGACGTCAACTCCGCGCGTGCCACCAAGGGCAGCGACATCGAGGAGACGGCGTTCAACACCAACCTCGAGGCCGCCGAGGAAGTCGCGCGCCAGCTGCGCCTGCGCGACCTGGGCGGCCTGGTGGTCATCGACTTCATCGACATGTCCTCGTCCAAGCACCAGCGCGAGGTCGAGAACCGGCTGGCCAATGCCCTGCGCCACGACCGCGCGCGCGTGCAGATCGGGCGCATCTCGCGCTTCGGCCTGCTCGAGCTCAGCCGCCAGCGGCTGCGCCCGTCGCTGGGCGAGTCGAGCCAGATCGTCTGCCCGCGCTGCGAGGGCCATGGCCGTATGCGCAGCGTCGAGTCGCTGTCGCTCTCGGTGCTGCGCCTGGTCGAAGAGCACGCCATGAAGGACAACACCGGCCAGGTGCTGGTGCAGGCGCCGACCGAAATCGCCAACTTCCTGCTCAACGAAAAGCGCCGCGCGCTGGCCGAGATCGAGCAGCGCCATGACGCGCCCGTCGTGATCGTGGCCGACGACCAGCTGGAGACGCCGCATTTCGAGGTCACGCGCATCCGCGAGAACGAACTGGGCGAGGAAACCAGCAAGCCGAGCTACCAGCGCCACACCCCGCGCAAGCTCGCCACGCACGCGCTGACCAAGGCCCACCTCAACATCCCGCCGCCGGCCGCGGTGACCAACGTCAAGCCGGCGCAGCCCGCGCCGCTGCGCGAGCCGCGCGAGGAACCAGCCGCCCCGGCGGCTGCGGCGCCGGCGCCTGCGCCGGTTGCAGCGCCGACCCATTCGGTGGGCGTGGTGGAGCGCATCCTGCGCTTCTTCCGTGGCCAGCAGCCCACGCCGGCGCCCGTCGCGCCGCCGCCGGCCGAGCCGCGCGGTGGCCGCGACGGCGGCCGTCGCGATGAGCGCCGTGATCGCCGCGGTGGTCGCGACGAACGCGGCAGCCGCCGTGACGGGCGCCCACAGGAATCGCGCCAGCCGCAGCCGCAGGCGCAGAAGGCCGCGGGCGGCAA
>JBMOOW010000113.1:0-4443 GCA_049323195.1 Pseudomonadota bacterium
CGCCGGCGCTCGGCATCGAGGCGCTCGCCGTAGTCCTTCATCACCAGCCGCTCGTTGGCATCGACCTCCCGCCACTCGCCGCGGATCTTGTCCACGTGCATCGAGGGGATGGCCGCGCCGTTGCGCAGCTCGAAGATCAACTGGCGCGTCGTGCGCGTCTCGTCAGGGCGGAACAGCAACATGCCGGTGGTGTAGTAGCCGCGGAGACTCCCGGCCCCGGCCAGCGCCTGGAACGGATCCTCCTCGAACTGCTTCTTGCCGAGCTTCTTGGTGTGGTGAGCCAGCACGATGCCAGCGTCCGGGTTCACCGCGTCGCGCAGGCGCTCGACTCGCTGCGACAGGAAGAACAGCATCGCGGCGTTGTCGTTCTCGCCGCCTGCGTCGCCGCCATCGAAGACGTTGCGAATGGGATCGATGGCGATGATGTCGGGCGGCTCGCCGCCGAAGGACTGTCCGATGGCGGGGATCACCTGGGCAAGACCAGCGTCGTCCAGCACCAAGCGCAGCTGTGGCGTGGCGACAAAGTTGGCGCGTGCCGCGCCCAGGCGACTGGGCGGGAGGCGGATCTCCTTCACGCGCTCGCGCAGGTAGTGGTACTGCACCTCGGCCTGCAGGTAGAACACCCGCAGTGGGCGCGGCGGCGTCATGGCGAGGAAGGTGGCGCCTGCGGCCATGTGCGTGAGCCAGGCCAGCAGGAAGTCGCTCTTGCCGACCTTGGGGGCACCGCCGAATACCAGCATGCCGCCAGGGGTGAGCACGCGGGGCGCGACGAGATCCGCTGGCGGCGGCGAGTCGTCGTCCAGCAGCATTCCCAGGGTGAAGGTCGGGAGCGTAGGGGCGGCTGTCTTCACGACCCTGCGCTCGCCCTCACGAATGAACTCGGCGCAATCGAAGCCCTCGACCACGGCGTCGGCCGCGTCCCACTTGTCGGACTTATCGGTGGGCGGCACGAGGATGGCGACCGACGCCGCGCCCGCCGTCACGCAGGCACGGGCAGCGTTCTCCGCGTAGTCCCAGCCCGGGGCGTCACGATCCGGCCAGATCAGCACGCGCTTGCCGGCAAGCGGCGTCCAGTCGGTCTTTTCCACCGGGGCCCGCGCACCGTTCATGGCCGTGGTCGCCGTGATGCCGGCACCGATCAGGGCGCAAGCCGCCTTCTCGCCCTCGACCAGCACGATCTCGTTGACCTTGGCGACCGCCGGCAGGTTGTAGAGCGGACGCGGGTCGGGGGCGCGCCACATGCGGGCGCGCACGTCCCAGGGGCGGTACTCCTTGCCGGTGGGCGGGTCGTAGCGGTAGACGCAGGCGATGAGCCGACCGTCCGCCGTGAGGTAGTCCCACTTCGCGGTGTAGGGGCCCAGCTCGTCGACGGGGGCGCTGTGGACATCCGATGGCTTCGGGGCGCGGCCGATGGGCGGCGCGAGCCCGAGCCATTGACGGATCTCGTCCACGAGCCGGGGAAAGTCGTGCCGGGCGGAATGCCCGCGCGAGCGCGCCCATAGATCGATGACATCCCCGCCTTCGTCAGTGGCGAAGTCCTTCCACAGGCCGCGCCGCTCGCCCTCGATCTCGACCACCAGGCTCTTGCCACGGTTGCCGTCGACGTCACCGACATAGAATTTGCCGCCTCGGATGCAGCCCTGTGGGAACAGGTAGAGCAACACCGGCTCCAGGCGATCGAGCAGACCCCTGCGCAGCGCCTCGGTATCGGATGACGCATGCGTCTGCTGATCCGGTGCGTCATTGAAATCGAGCCAGACGATGTTTTCCGCCATCAAGCCGGTCTCCAGCAGCGGTCCTGCCAGGGACACGACTTGCACTCGAAGTGGGTCGGCGTGGTGGCGTGCCGGGGCAGCAACTCGCTGGCCTCGGTGGCGGTGATGATCCGCACGGCCCGGTCCGACATGCGCTGCGCCAGCCCGCCGTCGAACGGCACGCGCTCGAACCAGATCTCCTCGCTGTCCTTGTTGATGGCGGTGAACAGCGCGGGATGGCTCGCGATGCCCGGCACGGCGCCTTCCATGTAGGCCTGGTAGACGGCGATCTGGGCGGCGTAGATCGGCTTGGCACGCGCCACGCCCTGCTTGACGGTCTCCCGCCAGGACTTGTCGTTCATCGTCTTGCACTCCCACAGCGCGGGATAAGCAAGCTCGATGTCGGCAGGGCCCGCAGCCAGGATGCCGTCGACGTGCCCCTGGATGCGTCCGCCGGCGACGGAGAACCCGAACTGCCCGCCGTCAGCCTTGCGCGTGTAGAGCTCGAAGCCGGCCAGCCGCAGCCAGCGGATCGCGAGATCCTCCAGGACATGGCCGACCTCGAACACGCGCAGCACCCGCCCGGGCAGCTCGCGCCCAGGATCGACCGGAGCCTGCGCGTACTCGTATTGGAGGGCGCGCTCGCAGGCTACGCCGAGCCGCGAGGCGCCGAGATAACGGCGCGGCGTTTGTTCGGCTCGTTCGCGTGTGAGTGCATCGTCGATAAAGGCGGTGACGCGTTCGTGGAACTTGGGGCGGCTGTTATAGTCGAGCATCGCCGCCTCCCAAGCAGGAACGGTGGACCATCCCGTGGCAGGTCGAACAGAGCCATTCGACTTCCAGCGGCTTGTTGTAGTCGCCGTGGTGAGCCTGGAGATCAGTCACGCACCCGCAACGCTGGCACCACACCGGAACAACCAATCGGCAATTCTGGACGGCCGCCCGAACGATGTTTTGGGCGCGGATCTTTGATGCGTGTCTGGTGCGATATCTTGCTTGATTCGCACGATGGCGGGCCGGGTCACGAAAGATTCGCGCATATTCGCGCTGGTACTCGCGGCGGCAATCTCGGCACCACGCTTGCAATCCATCACGACTACCGCGGCGAATTCCGAACTCTTCATTCGGTTTCAACTGACCGCATTTGCTGCATTGTTTGGTCATGGTCACTCCCTCAGAACGGCACATCGTCGGGCGTGAGCTCACGCAGGTTGTCGAAGTAGGCGGTGAGCACCACGTCGACCAGTTGCAGGACCTCCGCACGGCTGTAGGCCGACAGCGGTCGGTCCATGCCGATGGAGGCGACGTACTCCCCGAGATGTGGCAGCACGGCCTCCATCGCGGCCTTCTCGTTGTGGGTGGGATCAATCACGACGCCACCTCCCGCTTTCAGCCTGCGCAGATGGATGTCCTGGCAGCGCATCGAGCAGAAGCGCTTGAACAGGGGCTTGCCGTCCGGCGCACGCGGGCCGTTCCGCGGCGACAGCCAGCAGAAGCCGCGTCCCTCTCGTCCGCAGATCGCGCATATCACGCCGCCCTCCGGTGCTCGTCGTTGGCGGCCAACACCAGCCGCTGAATGGATGACTTGTTGAACTTGAAGGCGAGCAGCGCCGAGGCCTGGTAGCGGGTGAGCCCGAAGTCGGAACGCAGGGCCTGCGGCAAGTAGCGCAGCTGCTTCTCGGTGGGCGGCTCGTTGAGCCAGCGGCGCGTCTTGTGGGCAGTGTCGAGGGACTCGTTCTCGTTCAGCCAGTCGTCCGCTTTGGCCATGCAGACGGTGCGATCGCCCACCGCCAGCAGACGGGGCTGCATATCCTTTCCGCCGCCGACCGCGTGCCAGCGGCCGTTGAGGAAGAAGATCCCGCCCCAAGCTTGGATGCCGGTGGCCATCAAGGCGTCGTCGCAGCCGAAGAGATCGCACCAGCGGAAGTTGGAGCGCTTGAGCAGGTCGATCTCCGTCATGACGAAGTCGTCCAGCGCATCTGCCTGCTCCGTTTCGTCGCGAGTCCATTCGAAGCCGCACAGGGGGCACTCGCGGCAGCCGAGCGGCACCGTCGCCTCGCAGGACGGGCACTCCTTGGTGGGCGCCTCGCCAGGGTAGCGGTGGCCGTCCAGGTTGGCCTCCTGCTCCAGCGAGCCGTGCATGAGCGTCGCGGTGCCGAAGTCGAGCACGATGCAATCGGTCTTGACGATGCCCGGATGCTCGGCCGGATCGACGGTGCGCAGCCCACGACCGATCATCTGGGTCAGGGTCGACTTGTGGGAGCTCGGGCGCAGCAGCACCACGCAGGAGGTGGGCGTGTAGTCGTAGCCTTCGGTCAGCACCGCCACGTTGACCACCACCTGCGCATCGCCGGTCTCGTACTCGGCGAGTCGCACCTTGCGCTCGGCGTCCGACAACTCGCCGTGGATCAGCACGGCGCGGATGCCGGCCGCGACGAAGGCGTCGGCCACGCATTGCGCGTGGGCCACGGTGGAGCAGAACACGATGGTCTTGCGCTCGCCGGCCTTCTCGCGCCAGTGACGGATCACCGCGTCGGTGATCGGCGTCCTGTTGAGGATCGCCTCCACCTCGGTCATGTCGAAGTCGGTGGCGGTGCGGCGCACCTGGGCGAGGGCAGACTGCGCGCCGACATCGATGACGAAGGTGCGCGGCGGCACCAGATGGCCGGAGGCGATGAGCTCGCCCAGG
>JBMOOW010000114.1:0-4437 GCA_049323195.1 Pseudomonadota bacterium
GCTGCAGCACTACGCGCTGGCCCGCGACATCGAGATCGAGGTGGTGGACGGGCGTCGTCGCTATGGCAATGGTCGCCTGATCCCGGCAGGCCCGCTGCGGGAGCCGCCCTCGCGCGCCCGCCGCTGCGACTTCCGCGTGGTGAATCTGGGCGACGGCGGCGGCGCCCCCGAGTTCGGCGAATGGCCCATGCGCCTGGCCGTGGCCGACGCCGTGCCGCTGCTGGGGTGCCGTCCGCGGCCGCTGGCCGCCTTCGCCGGCCAGCGCGTGCATGCGGTGGCGGGCATCGGCGACCCGGCCCGCTTCTTCCACATGCTGAAGGCCCGCGGCATCGCCGTCGTGCCGCACGCCTTCGCCGACCACCACGAGTTCCGCGCCTCCGACCTGGACTTCGCCAGCCCGCTGCCCATCCTCATGACGGAGAAGGACGCGGTGAAGTGCCTGGCCTTCGCGCCCGAGCACGCCTTCGCCGTGCCGGTGCGGGCCGAGCTGCCCGAAGCGTTCTGGGCCGCGGTGCTCGACCGCCTCGCCGCCCTCGCAACGCCCCGTACGCCATGACCGGTTTCGTCGTCGCCATTCCCGCCCGCTTCGCGGCCTCGCGCCTTCCCGGCAAGCCCCTGCGCATGCTCGCCGGCGAGCCCCTGGTCGCCCACGTGGCGCGCCGTGCACTGGCGGCCGGCGCCGCGGACGTCTGGGTGGCTGCCGACGACGAGCGCATCGCGCGTGCGCTGGAGGGCCTGGGCGTACAGGTCGCGATGACCTCGCCGGACCATGCCTCCGGGACCGACCGCCTCGCGGAGTGTGCGCGCATCGCGGGCTGGGCGGACGACCGGATCGTGGTCAACCTGCAGGGCGACGAACCCTTCGCGCCCGTGTCCGGGATCCGGGCGGTGGCCGCCGCACTGGAGGAATCGGGCGCCCCCATGGCGACGCTCGCGGTGCAGGTCGACGACGCGGCGCAGCTGTTCGACCCGAACGCCGTCAAGCTCGTGCGCGCCGCGAACGGCGATGCGCTGTACTTCAGCCGCGCCCCCATCCCCTGGGCGCGCGACGCCTTCGCCGGCGGCCGTGACGCGCTGCCGCCCGGCGGGCACTGGCTGCGCCACATCGGCATCTACGCCTACCGCGTCGGCTTCCTGCAGCGCTTCGCGGCCATGCCGCCCGGGCGGCTGGAGGGCATCGAGTCACTGGAGCAGCTGCGCGTGCTGGAGGCGGGCCACCGCATCGCCGTCGCGCTCGCGCCCGAGCCTTTCCCGCCGGGCGTGGACACCCCCGAGGACCTCGCGCGCGCCGAGGCCCGCCTGGCGCGGGCCGGCTGAACCGTCGCGCCGCCTGCGCCTGGCGCTGCGGATAATCGGCCCCATGTCACGCGCGATGTCGAGCCCCCGCCGCCCCGCCATGCCCGCCAGCCCCGCCCGCGGCCCGGACGGAGCGCGGGCATGACGGGCGCGACTCCGCCGGCCTTCGATCCGAAGGACTTCGTCCGCAACCTGAGCACGGCGCCGGGCGTCTACCGCATGATCGGTGCCGACGACGCCGTGCTCTACGTGGGCAAGGCCAGCGCGCTGAAGAATCGCGTCGGCAGCTACTTCAACAACACGCCCAAGTCCGCGCGCATCGCGTCCATGGTGTCGCAGGTCGCGCGCATCGAAGTGACGGTCACGCGCACCGAGGCCGAGGCGCTGATCCTCGAGAACGAGCTGATCAAGTCGCTCAAGCCGCGCTACAACGTGCTGCTGCGCGACGACAAGAGCTACCCGTACGTCCTGCTCACGTCCGACGACTATCCGCGCATCGCCGTCCATCGCGGCCCGCGCGCGGTGCAGGGCAAGTACTACGGCCCCTATGCCAGCGTGGGCGCGGTGCGCGAGACGCTCAACCTCATGCACAAGCTCTTCAAGCTGCGCAGTTGCGAGGACACGGTCTTCCGCAACCGCTCGCGGCCCTGCCTGCAGTTCCAGATCGGCCGCTGCAGCGCACCGTGCGTGGGGCTGATGTCGCGCGAGGACTACGCACAGAGCGTGCGGCGCGCATCGATGATGCTCGAGGGGCGCAGCGAGGAGCTGACCGGAGAGCTCACCCGCGGGATGGAGGTGGCCAGCGCGGAGCTCGACTTCGAGGAGGCCGCGCGCCTGCGCGACCTGGTCGCGTCCATCCGCAAGCTGCAGGCGCGCCAGTACGTCGACGGCCGCGCCGCCGACCTGGACGTGCTTGCCATCGCCATGCAGGGCGCGAATGCCTGCGTCGTGCTGATGGCCTTCCGCGACGGCCGCAACTTCGGCACGCGCTCGTTCTTCCCCAGGACCAACGGCAGCGACCAGCCCGCCGAGGTGCTCGGCGCCTTCGTCTCGCAGTTCTACGTCGACAAGGCCCCTCCGCGGGAAATCGTGCTCGACCGCGACATTCCCGATCGCGAACTGCTCGAGCAGGCGCTGTCGATGGCGGGCGAGCGCAAGGTGCAGATCCGTTGCAGCGTGCGTGGCGAGCGCGCCGGCTATATCGACATCGCGCGCCGCACCGCGCAGATGGCGCTCGCGTCGGAGATGACCAGTGCCGCCGCCCAGCGCGCGCGCGTGGAGGCCCTGCGTGACCTGCTCGGGCTCGACGACGTTCCGCACCGCATCGAGTGCTTCGACATCTCGCACACGATGGGCGAGGCGACCGTCGCATCCTGCGTCGTGTTCGACGAGGAAGGCCCGGTGCGCGCGCAGTACCGGCGCTACAACATCGCGGGCATCACCCCGGGCGACGACTACGCCGCGATGCACCAGGCGCTGATGCGGCGCTTCCGGCGCGCCGTCGAAGCGCGGGACGGCGAGTTCCCCGGAGGAGCCGAGGGGCGTCGCACGCGGCCGCGTGCCGCCGATGGCGCGGCCGTGCTTCCGGACGTGCTGCTGATCGACGGCGGCGCCGGGCAGGTGGCGCAGGCGAGGGCGGTGCTGGATGAGCTCGGCATCCCGGACGTGCGGGTGGTGGGCGTTGCCAAGGGCCCGGAGCGGCGCCCGGGGGACGAGGACCTCCTGCTTCCCGACGGGCGCAGCGTGCACCCGGGCGCGCAGTCGCCGGCGCTGCAGCTCGTGCAGCAGGTGCGGGACGAGGCCCACCGCTTCGCGATCACGGGCCACCGCGGCAAGCGCCAGAAGGCGCGAACCACGAGCCGCCTGGAGGACATTCCCGGCATCGGCCCGCGCCGCCGCGCGGCCCTGCTGAAGCATTACGGCGGGCTGGCCGGGCTCAGGGGGGCGGGCGTGGAAGAAATCTCCCGCGTCGAAGGCGTGAACGAAGCCCTCGCCCAGCGGATCTATGACACCCTGCACGGGCTGGCGCCCCTCGACGGCGCGGAGTAGCCGATGCGTCTCACAGTTCCGACCATCCTCACGCTGCTGCGGATCGTGCTGATCCCCGTGCTCGTGCTGATGTTCTACCTTCCCTACCAGTGGTCGAACTTCGCGTCGGCCGCGGTGTTCGCGCTCGCCGCCGTCACCGACTGGCTCGACGGCTGGATCGCACGCCGCTACCACCAGTACTCGGCGTTCGGCGCCTTCCTCGATCCGGTCGCGGACAAGCTGATGGTGGCGGTCGCGCTGTTCCTGATCGTGCAGGGCCATCCCACCCCGTGGATGGCGTTCTGGGCGGCGGTCATCGTCGGTCGCGAGATCGCCGTCTCGGCGCTGCGCGAGTGGATGGCCGAGCTCGGCCAGCGCGCCAAGGTGAAGGTGGCCGCGATCGGCAAGATCAAGACCGTCGTGCAGATGGTCGCGCTGCTGTTCCTGCTGTATTCGGTGACGCCGGAAAAACCGGCGCGTCCGCCGGCCTGGCTGGGGGAGCCGATCTTCCGCATCGGTGACTGGCTGCTGGCGGCCGCCGCGCTGCTGACGCTGTGGTCCGGCTACCAGTACCTGCGCGCGGCATGGCCGGCCCTGAGAAACGACGTCGAGACCCGTTGACATCCGCCAAAACGTCCGTAGAATTTGCAGTCTCTTCCGCGGGAATAGCTCAGTTGGTAGAGCACGACCTTGCCAAGGTCGGGGTCGCGAGTTCGAGTCTCGTTTCCCGCTCCAGATTCAACGTTCCGGTCTGACTGGAACACCTGACCGGACCCCGCCTGCGGGGTCTTGTCTTTTCCGGGCCATGTATCGATAGTGCATGCCCGGAACGCCTCCCGGCCGGGTGGCAGAGTGGTTATGCAGCGGACTGCAAATCCGCGTACGCCGGTTCAATTCCGACCTCGGCCTCCAGACGAAAGCCCCGCAGCGATGCGGGGCTTTTTCTTGGTTCTTCTCCCAACTGAGGGAGAGGCGCACGGCCGACGCGGCAGACTTGCTGTTCTCAAGGCAACAAACTGGGGCCGACCGTGGCCGATGGGGATTGTATGGCCCGGCTGGGAGGCTGGGTCGGCTATGGCGTGGCGGGTTGGCGCCATGAGCAGCGCGGCGAGC
>JBMOOW010000115.1:0-4433 GCA_049323195.1 Pseudomonadota bacterium
GACCGGCTCCAGCAGGAAGGGCAGCAGCGCGACGCGATGCTGCCTCGACAGCTGCACGTAGGTATTGGCGAAGCCTTCGGTATATGCGCGCCCGAGGTTGGGCGGCATGCGCATGCCCACCAGCAGCACCTTCGCGCCGGAGGCCTGCGAGAGCCGGATCATGCGATCGAGGTTGGCGCGCATGCGGTCCAGCGGAAGCCCGCGCAGGCCGTCGTTGGCGCCGAGCTGGATCACCACGACCGCAGGCTTGATGCGCTGGAGCAGGCGCGGCAGTCGCGAGACGCCGCCGGCCGTGGTTTCACCGCTCACGCTGGCGTTCACGATGGACCAGCCCGGATGCGAGCGGTCCAGCTGCGAGTCGAGCAGGCTGACCCAGCCCCTGGATGCCGCCATGCCATAGGCGGCCGAAAGCGAGTCGCCCATCACCAGCACGACCTGCGGCGCCGGGCGCGCCTGCGGCATGCGCCCGGTTCCGGCGCGGGCGGTGCCGGGCGTGAGCACCAGCGCCGCGCCAAGCAGGAGCGCCATGGCGAGGGCCATGACCTGCTGCAGTTGAAGTCGCATGCGCATGGCGGCATATGGGGAGTTCATCGCGTCCTCCGGCCGGACATCGGCCCTGCAGGAATCATCATGCTCGAAGCTGCCGTGAACTCCAGTCGAACGAACACGCCTGCGTCGACCGCGCGCCCTGCCCTCGCCGTGGAGTCGCTCGGCAAGCGCGTGATGCTGCCCGCGGGCGAGCTGGTGATCCTGGACGGCATCGGCTTTTCGATCTTCCCGGGCGAGACGATCGCGATCGTGGGCGCATCCGGTTCCGGCAAGAGCACGCTGCTCTCGCTCATGGCCGGGCTCGACACGCCAAGCTCGGGCCGCGTGCTGCTCGACGGCGAGGCGCTGTCCGCGCTGGACGAGGACGGACGTGCGCGCCTGCGTGGCGAGAAGGTCGGCTTCGTCTTCCAGAACTTCCAGCTGCTGCCTTCGCTCACCGCCATCGAGAACGTGATGCTGCCGCTGGAGTTGCGTGGCGATCGCGATGCCGATGCGCCCGCACGCGGGATCCTGCGCCGCGTCGGGCTGGGCGAGCGCCTGAACCACTACCCCCGCCAGCTCTCGGGCGGCGAGCAGCAACGCGTGGCGCTGGCGCGCGCCTTCGTGACGCGCCCGGGCCTGCTGCTGGCCGACGAGCCGACCGGCAACCTCGACACGCGCACGGGCGCGGCGATCATCGAGCTGCTGTTCGAACTCAATGCGCAGGCAGGCACCACCCTCGTGCTGGTCACGCATGACGAGGCCCTGGCCGCGCGCTGCGGACGCACCCTGCGCCTGGACGCCGGCCGCCTCGTCGACGATCGGGCCACGCGCTGATGGCCACGCTCGGCCTGGCCTGGCGCCAGCTCCTGCGCGATCTGCGCGCGGGCGAGGTACGCATCCTCATCGCGGCACTCGTACTGGCCGTGGTGGCGGTGACGTCGGTGGGCTTCGTCACCGATCGCGCCGCGCGCGCGCTGGCGCTCGAGGCCAACCGCCTGCTCGGCGGCGACGCGGTGGTGCGCGGGGATTCGCCTGCGACGGGTGCGCTGCTGGAGGCTTCGCGCGCCCCGGGCCTGCGCAGCGCCGCCACGCAGGAACTCAACACCATGGCCAGCGTGGGCCGGGGCGATTCGGCGCGCGTGCAGCTCGCCGAGCTTCGCGCGCTGGGCGAGGGATTCCCGCTGCGCGGTGCCTTCCGTCTGGTGGACGCGCAGGGTCGCGAGGCCGATGCGACCGGCATTCCGGAGCCCGGCACCGCATGGATCAGCCGCAGCGGTGCCCAGGCTCTGGATGCACGCATCGGCGACGTGATCGGCCTGGGCGAGTCGACCTTCCGCATCGCCGCGCTGGTGGCGCAGGAGCCGGACGCGGCCTTCGACTACTTCAACGTCGCCCCGCGCGTCTTCATTCGCCTCGATGCCCTTCCCGCGACGGGACTCGTGCAGGAGGGCAGCCGCATCCAGCACCGGCTCGTCGTCGCCGGAGAGGCCGGCGCGGTGGAGCGCTTTACCGGCATCGCGCGCAGCTCGCTCGCGCGCGGCCAGCGCATGGAGACGATCGGCGAGGCGCGGCCGGAAGTACGCTCGGCGCTTGAACGCGCGGGGCGCTTCCTCGGGCTGGCCGCGATGGTCTCGGTGACGCTCGCCGCGGTCGCTGTCGCGATGGCGGCACGCCGCCACAGCGAACGCCATCGCAACGGTGCGGCGGTAATGCGCTGCCTGGGCGCGACCCAGCGCCGGCTGGTGGGCATCCACGTGGGCGAGCTCCTGCTGCTGGGGCTTGCCGCGAGCCTGCTCGGCGTGGCCATCGCGTTCGTGCTGCAGTGGGGCGTCGGGCAATGGCTCTCGCAGCGGCTCGGGCTGTCCATCCCTCCCGCGAGCTGGTGGCCGGCGCTGCAGGGGCTCGCGCTCGGCCTGGTCGTGCTGCTGGCCTTCGGCGCGCCGCCGGTGCTCGCGCTGCGCCGCGTGCCTGCGTTGCGCGTGCTGCGACGCGACCTCGACCCCGTCGAGCCGAGTGCGTGGCTGGTCGCGGCGCTGGGCTTGGGCGGGCTCGGCGCCCTGCTCTGGTGGAAGGCGGAGTCGCCGACGCTCGGCATCGCCATGCTGGCCGGCCTGGTCGGCACGCTGCTCGTCCTGGCGCTGCTCGCCTGGCTGCTGATCGCCACGGTGCGCGTGCTGCGCGGACGGCTGCGCGGGCCGCTGCGCTATGGCCTTGCGAACGTGAGCCGCCGCGCGGGCAGCAGCATCGCGCAGGTCTGCGCACTCGGCCTGGGCCTGATGGCGCTCCTGCTGCTCACCTTCGTGCGCACCGACCTCATCGACCGCTGGCAGACCTCGCTGGCCGGGAACGCGCCGAACCGCTTCATCATCAACGTGCAGGACGACCAGCTCGAGGACGTGCGCGGCTTCATCCGCGGCGAGGGCGTGGTGCCGCCCGTGCTGTTCCCGATGATCCGCGCGAGGCTGACCGCGAAGAACGGCGAGGCGGTATCCGCCGCGCAGTACGGCGAGCAACGCGCGCGGCGCATGGCCGAGCGCGAGTTCAACCTGTCGATGGCCGAGCGCTTCGGTGACGACAACCGCATCACGGCAGGCCGCGCCTGGGACCGCAGGCCCGCATCGCCCGAGCTGTCGGTGGAGAAGGACTTCGCCGAGCGCCTGGGCTGGAAGATCGGCGACCGCATCACCTTCGACGTCGCCGGCGAGCCCTTCACCGGCCGCATCACTTCGCTGCGCGAGGTCGACTGGGAGAGCTTCCGCCCGAACTTCTTCGTGGTCGCCTCCCCCGGCGCGCTGGACGGGTTCGCGGCGAGCTGGATCACCGCCGTGCACGTGCCGCCCGCGCGGGCGCGCTTCACCGCGCGCCTGGTGGAACGCTTCCCCAACCTCACCGTGATCGACGTCGACGCCGTGCTCGCGCAGGTGCGTGCAACCGGCGACCAGGTGTCCACCGTGGTGCAGGTCGTGTTCTGGTTCTCGCTCGCCGCCGGCGTGCTGGTGCTGATGGCCGCGGTGACGGCGAGCCAGGACGAGCGCCTGCTGGAGGGCGCGGTGATGCGCGTGCTCGGCGCGCGACGCGGGCAGCTGCGCGCGGCGCAGGCGTCGGAGTTCGTCGTGGTCGGGCTGTTGTCCGGGCTGGTCGCCGCGATCGCGGCCTCGATCCTTGCGGGCGTGGTCGCGGTGCGGGTGTTCGAGCTGGACTGGCGCCCGGACTGGGCGCTGGCGGCCACCGGCGCCGCGCTGGGCACCCTGGCGGCGGTGCTGGCCGGCCTGTTCGCCACGCGACGCATCCTCGACGCGCCGCCCTCGGTGACCCTGCGCGAGCTTCAGGACTGAGCGGTGGGCACCCGCCCGTCGCGGCGGGCCAGCGCGTCCGCGACCACCAGCGCATCCCGTCCGCGCGCCGTTGCGCGCGCGCTGAGGCCGATGGTGAGAACGAGCGAGGTCGAAAAGGCGGAGAGGTCGATGTCGGCCACGCCCAGGTCGCGCGCCCCGCCGACGGGCGAGGCCAGCAGTGCCCGGTCGTAGACGATCTCGAACGTGCCATCGTCATGGCGGTAGGCGTGCAGGTGCATCGGTCCTCCGCTTGGTGTACCCCGGCTCCCCAGGAGCGGCGCGGACGATCACGCGGGCTGCGCGGCGAGGCGACCCCGGTCGGGGACGCGGGGTCGCCGGCCTCGCGGGAGGCTGCATCCGGGTAGACGCCGGATGCGCGACGGAGAGCCGTCGCGAGGTCACGCTGCGCCCGGGGTGGTTACCTGCACGTGACGCCGGCGTAAAACAAAAGGTAATTCCTAGCCAAACCGGACCAACTCCGAGAGGATTTGGTCATGAAGCGGTGCCCGATATGCAGAGGTTGCAGGCACTACCAGCTGGGCGATGGGCGGCTGAAGTGCCGCGCAT
>JBMOOW010000116.1:0-72278 GCA_049323195.1 Pseudomonadota bacterium
GCTACCGCTTCAACCGCCGCTTCGACATGGCGGCAATGGTGCCGCGCCTGCTCTATGTCGCGGTCCGTACGCCGCCGCTGCCCTACCGGCTCGTAACGCTGGATGCGTAATGTGGGGAATCAGGAGGATGGATGCTGGCGACCGGTTTTCCTGTCGGAGGCATCCATGAAGCTCATCGTCGAAGGCATGACCTGCGGCCACTGCGAACGCGCGATCCAGCAGGCGGTGGCGCGACGGGGCGGGCAGGCACGGGTGGACCGCGCGGCCGGCTCGGTCGAGGTCGACGGGCTCGACGAGGCCACCGCCCGCGCGGCGGTGGAGGAGGAGGGCTACCGCGTGGTGGCGGTGGAGGCGGGCCGCTGAGGCGCGCATCCCGCGGGCCCGGGCCGTGGCCCGCGGGCCCTGGCGCCTGCGGCGCGCCGCACGGCCGCCCGCGCCCGGCTCAGCCGTCGCCATCGCGTCCGGCGAGGATGGCCGCCACCTGCGCGCGCAGGGCCGGCAGCACCTCGGCCTCGAACCAGGGATGGGCCTTGAACCAGCCCACGTTGCGCGGGCTGGGATGCGGCAGCGGAATGGCCCCGGGCAGGTAGTCGCGCCAGGCGCGCACCGTCGCGGTGAGGCTGTCGCGGCGGCGCGGGCCCAGCCCGTGGGCCTGCGCGTACTGGCCCACGAGCAGCGTCAGGCCCACCCGCGGGAGCATGGGCAGCAGGCGCGGATGCCAGGTCTCGCGGCATTCGCGGCGCGGCGGGGCGTCGCCCGAGCCGGCGCGCCCGGGATAGCAGAAGCCCATGGGCACGATGGCGATGCGACCGGCGTCGTAGAAAGGTCGCGGCGTCCACGCCCATCCACTCGCGCAGCCGCCGACCACTGGCATCGTTCCAGGGAATGCCGCTGGCATGCACCCGCGTGCCCGGCGCCTGGCCCACCACCAGCAGGCGCGCGCCGGCCGAGGCACGCAGCACCGGTCGCGGCCCGAGCGGCAACCGCGCCTCGCACAGGCGGCAGGCGCGGATCTCGGCGAGCAGGCTGTCGAGCGTCTCCGCCATGGCGCGTCGCTTCGCGAACGTATCGGCGCGCCAGTGTGGGCCCCGGCGCATGAGGCGGGCCTGAGCCGTGCCGGGCGTCATGGCGCGCATCGGGGCGCGATGTCCATCCATGAAGCGCCTGCGGATCCCGCGCTCCGCCTCAGGGCAGCAGCTTGCCCGGATTGAGGATGCCGTCGGGGTCGAACACCTGCTTGACCTGCCGCATCAGCGCCAGCGTGGCGGGGTCGATCGCCTGCGGCATGAAGTCGCGCTTGGCCAGGCCGATGCCGTGCTCGCCCGAGAGCATGCCGCCCAGCGATACGGTGAGGGCGAAGACCCGGGCGAGGGCCGCCTCGGCATGCGCGCACTGCGCGCCGTCGGCGGGCTCGTAGAGGATGTTGACGTGCAGGTTGCCGTTGCCCGCATGGCCGAAGCAGACGATGGGCAGCCCGGCCTCGCGCGCGATCGCCTGCACGCCGTCCACCAGCGCGGGGATGCGCGAGACGGGCACCACCACGTCCTCGTTGATCTTGCCCGGCGCCAGCGTGCGCAGCGCGGGCGAGAGCGCCTTGCGCGCGGCCCAGAGGCGCTCCCGCGCGGCCTCGTCGGGCGCGGCGTCGAGCGCCAGCAGGCCGTCGCCCGCGGCGGCGCGCGCGAGTGCATCGGTGGCGGCGTCGAGCCCGTGCGCTTCGCCGTCGGCCTCGATCATCAGCAGCGCGCCCGCCTCGACGGGAAGGTCCGCGCCGCCCACCTCGCGCGCCAGGCGCACGGCATGGTGGTCCATGAACTCGAGCATGGACGGCGTGACCGGTTGCGCCATCAGCCGGGCAACCGCGCGCGCCGCGCTGGCCACGTCGCGATAGACCGCGCGCAGGGCGCGGCGCGCCGTGGGCCGGGGCACCAGCCGCAGGCTGGCTTCCACGATGAGCGCGAGCGTGCCCTCACTGCCCACGAGCAGGCGCTGCAGGTCGTACCCGGTCGCGCCCTTGGTGGTCGCGCTGCCGCAGGTGACCAGCTCCCCCGCGCCGGTGACCGCGGTGAGCGCGAGCACGTTGTCGCGGCTCGCTCCGTACTTCACCGCCCGCGGGCCGCCGGCATTGCAGGCCAGGTTGCCGCCCACGGTGCTGAAGCCGGCGCTGGTGGGATCGGGCGGCCAGAACAGGCCGTGCGGCGCCAGCGCATCCTGCAGCATGCCGTTGAGCAGGCCGGGCTCGACCACCGCGCAGCGGTCGCCGGGGCGGATGTCGAGGATGTGCGCCATGCGCTCGAAGGACACGACGACGCCGCCGGCCACCGGCACCGTCGCGCCGGTCGTGTTGGTGCCGCGCCCGCGCGCGATGACCGGCACCCGGTGCCGGCGGCAGGCGCGCACCAGCTCGAGCACCTGCGCCCGCGTGCGCGGTAGCGCGACCGCGTCGGGCAGCGCCTGGCGCCGCGAGTTGTCGTAGGCATAGGCCAGGCGCTCGGCGGGGTCGTCGAGGAAGCCCTCATCGAGCAGCGCCGCGAGCTGCGCGGCGAGGGCGGGCGGCAGGCCGCTCATGCGCGCGGCGTCCCGGCGCGGGAGCCGCGAAGGCCGTGGGCGGTCGCGGCGCCGGCCATCAGCAGTCGTCGGCGCGGAAGGCGTCGCGCAGCCAGTTCAGCCGCGGGGCCTGCGCATCGCCCTCGGCCTCGACCACGTCGAAGCGGCAGGGCAGGCCAGCCAGGCGCGGATGTACGCCGAGGAAGGCGTTCGCCGCCTGCACCAGCCTGCGGCGCTTGGCGCGCGTCACCGACTCGGCCCCTCCGCCGAAGCGGCTGGCGCTGCGATGCCGCACCTCGACGAAGACCAGCACGCCGCCCTCGCGCATGACGAGGTCCAGCTCGCCCACGCGGTAGGTCGCGTTCGACGCCACCGGCGAGAGGCCGTGGCGGACGAGGAAGTCGCGCGCGGCCGCCTCGACGGCGGCGCCGCGCTCGCGGCTGGTGCCGGGCGCGGGCTCAGCGGCCCGCGTCGGCCAGCGGAGCCGGTTCGCCATTGGAGA
Source organism: Pseudomonadota bacterium (assembly GCA_049323195.1). GTDB lineage: Bacteria > Pseudomonadota > Gammaproteobacteria > Xanthomonadales > Xanthomonadaceae > Cognatilysobacter. The sequence goes on from JBMOOW010000116.1 coordinate 3,047, forward strand.
AGGTCGACCAGGCCGGCGTGCGCTGCACGTTGCCGAAGCCGTCCAGGCGCAGCACGCCGGTGGCGCCGTCGACCGAGCCTTCCGCGCTGCGACCCAGGTGGTCGAGGTAGGCGGTCAGCAGCCAGGCATCGAAGCCGAAGGCGAACAGGCGGCCGGCGGCGCCGTGCGCGCTGGGCAGGCGCGCGCCGGTGGCCTCGGCATTGGCCAGCCCCCGCAGGCCGCGGGTGAGCCAGGACTCGCTGGGGAAGGCGATGCCGTCGAGCACCTGGTCGTCCGCCGCCTTGCCGGTGCCGCTGAGCAACTGCGAGGTGGCCACGCGCGGCTTGCCGGCCAGTGCCGTCGACGCCAGCCGCGGCACGATCGCGCGCGCGGTGCTGCCGCGCACCGCGAGGAACACGGCGTCCACCGGCCTGGCGGCGGCGGCCGAGAAGTCCGTCGTGCCTTCGGGCAGCACGTCGACCACGTTGCCCCCACGCGCGGCCAGACGCTCGCGCAGGGCCGCGACCGCGCGGCGCTGGGTGTCGTCAGCGCCCGCGATCACCAGCACGTTGCGCGCGCCGCGGCGGAGCAGGGTGTCGGCCGCGGCCAGGCCCTCGTCCTCGGGCGACAGCGAGAAGCTCGCATGGCCCTCGGGCGTGGCCTGCGTGCCGCGGTTGAGCGCCAGCGTGGGCACGGGCAGGCGCTCGCGTGCGAACAGCGCGCTGACCTCGTCGCGGCCGAGCGGGCCGAGCACGAAGTCCACGCCGTCGCCGGCGGCGCGGTCGTAGGCCGAGAGCGCGCCCGCGGGCGTGCCGGCCGTGTCGTAGAAGCGGATGTCGGGGCGGCGGCGGTCCTCGCCGTAGTAGCCGGCCAGCAGGCCATCGCGTACCGGCGCGGCCGCCGCCGACAGGCTGCCCGAGAGTGGCAGCAGCACGGCCAGCTTCACCGGCGGGCGATAGCCGTCGCGGTCGGCGGCGGGGCGGTTGTCGAAGTTCCAGCCGGCGCGGTCGAACGGACGCGGCAGCGGCAGGCCGCGGCGGATCAGTGCCCGCCCGGCGAAGCGGTAGAGCGCATCGCCCGCGGGCAGCGCGGCGGCCTCGCGCTGCAGCGCCGCGTCATCGAGCTGGGCGAGCAGGCGCTCGATCTCCGCCTCGTTCGCGCGGCGCTCGGCGCCCTGCAACCCGCCGTTCGCAATGGCGCGCTCGCGCGCCTGGCGCACGGTTTCGCGTGCGGCGGCGGACGTGGCGGACTCGGCCGGCGCCTGCGGCCGCGTGGACACCTGCGCGCAGCCGGCCACCAGGAGCAGCGCGAGCGCGCAGGCGGCGATGCCACGAAGGCGGAGGGTGACGCGGCGATCGGAACTGGGCATGGGCATGCGCGCGGGGGAACGGCGTGGACCGGGTTAGGATTCTAGCCCCCGCTTCCCGCCCGAGGATCACGCCGCGCCGATGCAGACCCCCGGCACGCTCCACGTGGTCGCCACCCCGATCGGGAACCTGGCCGACCTCAGCCCCCGCGCGCTGGACACGCTGCGATCGGTCGACGCGATCTGCGCGGAGGACACGCGCCACACGCGCCAGCTGCTCGCGCACTTCGGCGTCGAAAAGCCGCTCGTCGCGCTTCACCAGCACAACGAGGACGCGCAGGCCGGGCACCTGGTGGCGCGCCTGCGCGAGGGCCGGTCGCTGGCGCTGGTCAGCGATGCCGGCACGCCGCTGGTGAGCGACCCCGGCTTCCGGATGGTGCGTGCAGCGCGCGAGGCGGGCCTGCGCGTGTCCCCGGTGCCGGGCGCCTGCGCGGCGATCGCGGCGCTGAGCGTGGCCGGCATCGCGTCCGACCGCTTCGTCTTCGAGGGCTTCCTGCCGGCGAAGGCGGGCGCGCGCCGCGAGCGCCTCTCGCAGCTCGCCTCCGAGACGCGCACGCTGATCTTCTACGAGTCGGCGCACCGCATCGAGGAGACGCTGGCCGACTTCGCCGCCGCCTTCGGTCCCGGGCGCCCCCTCGTGCTCGCCCGCGAGCTCACCAAACTCTTCGAGACGGTGCTCGACGGCCCGGTCGAACGCGTGCGCGAAGTCGTCGGTGCCGATGCCAACCAGCGTCGTGGCGAATTCGTCCTGATCGTCGAAGGCGCCGGCGAGGACGCCGATGCCCGCATCGCCGAGGGCCGTCGCCTCTACGCGAAGCTCTGCGAGTACCTCAAGCCCTCGCAGGCCGCCAAGCTCGCCGCCGAGCTCAGCGGCGCGCCGCGCAAGGCGCTGTACGGCGGCGAGTAGCGCGGCTCTCATTCAGGCGCCACGGCGACGGCAGAGGCCGGGAGGTCGAGACCTCTCCCGACTGTAGCGAAGGCGTGTCCGGAGAGGTCTCGACCCTCCCGGCCGTCCCTGGGGAGACATTCCGGGCTCTCCGCCCGCACGCCGCACCCCCCGATTTTCCGCGACCGTCTCGCAGCGAGGCCGGGCCGCAGCCGGGACTGCCGTAGAATCGCCCGTGGCGGAGCCGGCCAGACAGTCGCGTCATCTTTTGATGCCGAGGAAAGTCCGGGCTCCACAGGGCACGGTGCCAGGTAACGCCTGGGCGGGGCGACCCGACGGAAAGTGCAACAGAGAGCAGACCGCCGAACGGCCGCAAGGCGCGTGGCAAGGGTGAAACGGTGCGGTAAGAGCGCACCGCGAGTCCGGCAACGGACCGGCACGGCAAACCCCACCGGGAGCAAGACCAAATAGGGAGGCGATGCCGCGGCCCGCGGTGCCTCCGGGTAGGTTGCTTGAGCGCAGGCGGTGACGCCTCGCCGAGAGGAATGACTGTCCACGACAGAACCCGGCTTATCGGCCGGCTCCGCCACTTTTCCCCACCCGCCTGCCGACGAATGGTCGCCTCCGACGGCGACCGTCGGAGCGGCTGCTGCGCAGCAGCACAGCGGCCGTAGAGCCTGTGGACATCCAGTGACGATGCGCACGTAACTGCCCGGAATCTCAAATTTTGAGATGAAACAGCAGCTTGTGGATAAAGCTTGAACAAGTCTCTGAAGAACGCCGCAAGTCGTTGACTTCACTTAGGAAAATGAGCGTCGCGGATTGTTGACAACCCCCGGGGCGGGGCCTAAGGTGGCCGTCAGTGGGAAAACCGGGTGTTTCGTGGTTTTCCCGTAGCCATCAAGCCCGCGTGAAGACGGGCGACCGGACAGGGGACCCGCGTGTTCCAGGGCGAGACCGCCATCACCATCGACGACAAGGGCCGCATGGCAGTTCCCACTGCCTATCGGGACCTGATCGCGCGTGCGTGCGGCGGCCGCCTGGTGTTCACCTACAACCCGTTCGAGGCCGGCTCGCTCTACCTCTACCCGCAGCCGGTCTGGGAGCGCGTGCGCGACCAGGTCAATGCGCTGCCGCGTGCGAAGAAGCAGAGCCGCTTCCTCCAGCTCAAGCTGGTCGGCGCCGCCGCCTTCGTCGAACCCGACGGCAACGGCCGTATCTCCGTGCCCGCGAGCCAGCGCGCCGCGGTCGGCATCGAGAAGCGTGCCGTGCTGCTGGGCATGGGCGAGAAGTTCGAACTGTGGAGCGAGCAGGCCCATCTCGCGCAGATCCGCCAGACCCTGTCTGACGAGGATCTGGGCGACGACCTGCTGGGTCTCGAGTTGTGACGGCCGGTGGCATGGAGCGCGCCGCGCTCGCAGGCCACCTCCCGGTGCTGTACGCGCAGGTCCTGGACGGCCTGCGGGTGGTGGGGGATGGAACGTATCTGGACGGCACGTTCGGTCGCGGCGGGCATGCCCGCGGCGTACTCGAGCAACTGGGCCCCGAGGGTCGCCTGCTCGTGATGGACAAGGATCCCGAAGCGATCGCCGTCGCCGAACGCGAGTTCGGCGCCGATCCGCGCGTGTCCATCTTCCGCGGCAGCTTCGCCCAGCTCGCGCAGTGGGACGCCACCGCCGCCGGCCTCGACGGCGTGCTGTTCGACCTCGGCGTGTCCTCGCCGCAGCTGGACGTGGCCGAGCGCGGCTTCTCCTTCGGCAAGGACGGCCCGCTGGACATGCGCATGGATCCCGAGCGCGGCGAGAGTGCCGCCGAGTGGCTGGCACGCGCCTCCGAGAAGGAGATCGCCGACGTGCTGTGGACCTTCGGCGAGGAACGCCAGAGCCGCCGCATCGCCCGGGCGATCGTCGCGCGCCGCGCCGACACGCCGCTCGTGCGCACCGCGCAGCTGGCCGACCTCATCGCCTCGGTGGTGCCGCGCGGCGAGCAGAAGATCCACCCGGCCACGCGCTCGTTCCAGGCCATCCGCATCTACATCAACCGCGAACTCGGCGACCTCGAGGACGGGCTCGACGCCGCGCTGGCACGGCTCAAGCCCGGCGGACGCCTTGCCGTGATCAGCTTCCACTCGTTGGAAGACCGCATCGTCAAGCAGTTCATCGCGCGGCATGCCAAGGCGCCGGCCGGCAACCGCCGCATGCCGGTGGAAGCGGCCTTCGTGCCCACGCTGCGCGACGTGAGCGGTGCGGTGAAGGCCGGCGAGGTCGAACTCGCCGCCAACCCGCGCGCGCGCAGCGCCGTGCTGCGGGTGGCCGAGAAACTTCCCGGCGCATCGAATCCGCTTTCCCGAATCCCGAATCCCGAATCCCGAATCCCGGCCTCCGGAGGCGCGGCATGATCCTGCGCGCGCTGCTGGTCGGCCTGATCGTGGCCAACATCGCCACCGCGCTCGCGGTGGTGCAGTCGCGCCATCGCCATCGCCAACTCTTCATCGAAGCCACGCGCCTGGAGAAGGTGCGCGACGAGCTCAACATCGAGTTCGGCCGCCTGCAGCTCGAGCAGGCCACCTGGGCCGAGGCCAATCGCATCGACCAGGTCGCGCGCGACCGGCTGGGCATGAAGTTCCCCGAAGGCAACGAGATCGTGGTGATCCGCCCATGAACAGGCCGGGGGACCTCCGCCGCAACCGCCCCGATCGCCGGCCGCTCGACCCGCGCCGCCTGCTGCGGCTGCTCGCGGGCTCCGGCAACGGCCCGCGCGGGCGCGCGCGCATGGACCTTCGCATCCGCCTGCTGGGCCTGGCCGCGATGCTGGGCCTGTGCTCGTTCGCACTGGTGGCGCGCGCCTTCTACGTGCAGATCGTCGACAACGACTTCTACGTCGCGCAGGGCGAGGCGCGCTCGCTGCGGGAGATCCCGATCCCGACCTCGCGCGGCATGATCACCGACCGCAACGGCGAGCCGCTGGCGGTGTCCACGCCGGTGGAGTCGGTCTGGGGCAATCCGCAGGAGCTGCTCAAGGTGCCCGACCGCCTGCCGCAGCTGGCCGCCGCACTGGGCGTTCCGCTGGACGAGCTGCAGCGCAAGCTGAGCCAGAAGGCCGGCAAGGAGTTCCTCTACCTCAAGCGCCGCATCAACCCGGACGAAGCGCAGCGCATCCTCGCGCTGGGCATCCCGGGCGTCTCGAGCCAGCGCGAGTACCGCCGCTTCTACCCGCAGGGCGAAGCGCTCGCCCACGTGCTGGGCTTCACCAACGTCGACGACGAGGGGCAGGAAGGGCTGGAGCTCGCCTTCGACGAATGGCTGCGCGGCAAGCCCGGTGCCAAGCGCGTGATCCGCGACGGCCGCGGCCACATCGTCGGCAACGTCGACCTTCTCCGCCCGGCGCAGCCGGGGCGCGACCTCACGCTCACGATCGACCGACGCATCCAGTACCTGGCCCACCGCGAGCTGCGCAATGCGCTGGTCAAGCACGGCGCGCAGAGCGGCTCGATCGTGGTGGTGGACGTGGCCACCGGCGAGGTGCTGGCGATGGCCAACCTGCCCACGTTCAATCCCAATGCCATCGGCAGCGCGCCGCGCGATGCGCACCGCAACCGCGCGGTCACCGACGTGCTCGAGCCGGGCTCGACGATGAAGCCGCTCACCGTGGCCGCGGCGCTGAAGGCCGGCATCGTCCGCCCGGATTCGACCATCAACCTCAACCCGGGCTGGATGAAGCTCGGGCGCTACACCATCCGCGACCACAACAACTACGGCGTCCAGGACATCACCGGCGTCATCCGCAAGAGCTCCAACCTCGGCGCCGCCAAGCTCGCCGAGAAGATGGACGACCGCTACTTCTACGAGTTCCTGCGCGGCTTCGGTTACGGCAGCAAGCCGGGCAGCGGCTTTCCAGGCGAGTCCTCGGGCGTGCTGGCCGATCCCTCGCGCTGGAACGGCCTGCAGAAGGCGACCATCTCCTACGGCTACGGGCTGTCGGCCACGCCGCTGCAGATCGCCGCGGCCTATGCGGCGCTGGCCAACGACGGGCGCTACACGGTGCCCACGTTCGTCAAGGGCGAGAAGCCGCAGACGCGGCAGGTCGTCGATCCGGAAATCGCCCGCACCGTGATGCGCATGATGCAGACCGTGACGGAAGAGGGCGGCACGGCCACGCAGGGCGCGATCCTGGGTTACCACGTGGCCGGCAAGACCGGCACCGCGCGCAAGTTCAACAGCACGGGCGGCTACTCGCGGCGCTACATCTCCTACTTCGCAGGCGTCGTGCCGGTGCAGAACCCGCGCTTCGCGACGGTCGTGGTGGTGAACGACCCCGACCCGGCGAAGGGCTATTTCGGCGGCATCGTGTCGGCACCCGTGTTCAAGGCGGTGATGGAGGGCTCGCTGCGGCTGATGGACGTCGCGCCCGACGACATCGACACCTGGCTCGCCGCGCAGGCCAAGGCCGCCGAGAAGACCGACACGCCCGTTCCGCAGGTGGCCACGGCGCTGCCGGCGCCGGTGGCGACGCAGGTGACGCCATGAGCATGCGCCTGGCCGACCTGCTGCCCGACGTCGACGGCGTTCCCGCCGGGCTCGAGATCACCGGGCTGGTGCAGGACAGCCGCGAAGTGGTGCCGGGCGCCGCCTTCGTCGCGATCGCCGGCTTCGGCGCGCATGGCCTGTCCTTCGTCGAGTCCGCACGCGCGCGCGGGGCCGCGGCGATCCTGTTCGAGCCGCCGGCGCCCGCGGAGTTCCCGGCGCCCGCGGACGCCATCGCCGTGCCCGGGCTGCGCTCGCGGCTGGGCGAGATGGCGCACCGCTTCCACGGCCGCGCCAGCGAGGCGATGACCGTGGTCGGCGTCACCGGCACCAATGGCAAGACCTCCACCGTGCAACTGCTCGCGCAGGCCTGGACTTTGCGCGGGCTGCGCGCCGGCACCATCGGCACGCTCGGCGCGGGCCTGTACGGCAGGATCGAACCCACCGGCTTCACCACGCCGCTGGTGCTGCGGCTGCACGCACTCATCGGCGCCATCCGCGCCGAGGGCGCCGAGGCGCTGGCGATGGAAGTGAGCTCGCACGCGCTGGACCAGGGCCGCGTGGACGGCGTGCGCTTCGACGTCGCCGTCTTCACCAACCTCACCCACGACCACCTGGACTACCACGGCACGATGGCCGCCTACGGCGCGGCGAAGGCGCGCCTGTTCGGCTGGCCCGGCCTGAAGGCCGCCGCGATCAACATCGACGACGACTACGGGCGCCAGCTCTGCGCGGCGCTGCCGCCGCACATCCGCGCCGTCTGCCTGAGTTCGCGCGGCGATGCCGATGCCACCCTGCGTGCCGACGACGTGGTGCTGGACGCGCGTGGCCTGTCGTTCGAACTCGTCGCCGGCGACGCGCGCCATCCGGTGCGTTCGCCGCTGCTCGGGCGCTTCAACGTCGACAACCTGCTCGCGGTCGGCGGTGCGCTGTTCGCGCTCGGCGACGACGTGGCCGGCATCGCGGCCACGCTCTCGCGCCTGGCGCCCATCCACGGCCGCATGAACCGCCTCGGCGGCGGGGCGGGACAGCCGCTGGTCGTGGTCGACTACGCTCACACGCCGGACGCACTCGAACAGGCGCTCGCCACCCTGCGTGCACACACCGCGGGGCGGCTGGTCTGTGTTTTCGGCTGCGGTGGCGAGCGCGATGCCGCCAAGCGCCCGCAGATGGGCGCGATCGCCGAGCGCCTGGCCGACGTCGCCATCGTCACCGACGACAACCCGCGCCGCGAGGACGGCGACGCGATCGTCGCGCAGATCCTCGCGGGTCTCACCAGCCGCGATGCGGCGATCGTCGAGCGCGACCGCCGCGCCGCCATCGGCCGTGCCATCGCGATGGCGGGCGAGGGCGACGTGGTGCTGATCGCGGGCAAGGGGCACGAGCCCTACCAGGACATCGGCGGCGTGCTCGAGCCGTTCGACGACACGCAGGTGGCGCGCGACGCGCTGGGAGTTGCCGCATGAGGCCCTTGCAGCTTTCCGCCATCGCCGCGATGACGGCCGGCCGCGTGGTCGGCGAGGACATCCTGGTCGACCGCCTGCTCACCGATACCCGCGCACTGGCGCATGTTCCGCCGGAGGAGCGCGCACGCAGCCTGTTCGTCGCCCTCAAGGGCGCCAACTTCGACGGGCACGACCACGTGGGCGCGGCGCAGGAGGCGGGCATCGGCGCCGCGCTGGTGTCGCGCGTGCACGGCGACATGCCGCAGGTGCAGGTGGGCGACACGCAGCTCGCGCTCGCCGACCTCGCGCGCGGGCTGCAGGCCTCGCGCCCGACGAAGGTGGTGGCCATCACCGGCAGCAACGGCAAGACCTCGGTCAAGACGCTGGCGCTGGCGATCCTGGAGGAAGCCGGGCGCACGTACTCGACGCCGGGCAACCGCAACAACGAGATCGGCCTGCCCCTGGCGGTGATCGACGCGCCGGACGATGCGAGGTTCGCGGTCTACGAGATGGGCGCCGGCCAGCCCGGCGACATCGCCTATCTCACCGCGATCGCGCGGCCGGACGTTTCGGTCGTCAACAACATCGGCCCCGCGCACCTGGAGCGCATGGGCTCGCTGCTGGGCATCGCCGACACCAAGGCGGCGATCTACGACGCGCTCCCGGCCGACGGCGTGGCGGTGATCAATGCCGACGACGCCTTCGCGCCGTTCTTCGCCGAGCGCGCGGCCGGGCGCCGGCAGATCCGCTTCGGCCTGGAGAACACCGCCGACCTCACCGCGCGCGACATCGTGCTCGTCGAGGACGGCTCGCGCTTCGTGCTGGTCACCCCGCAGGGCGAGGCGCCGGTCGCGCTCGCGATGCCGGGCCGCCACAACGTGCGCAATGCGCTGGCCGCCGCCTCGCTCGCGCTGGGTGCGGGCGTGGACCTTGCGACGATCGCGCGCGGGCTCAATGCCGCCCGCCCGGTCGCCGGCCGCCTGGTCACGCATCGCCTGGCCAATGGCGTCACGCTGATCGACGACAGCTACAACGCCAATCCCGCCTCGCTCGCCGCGGCCATCGACACGCTCGCCGCGCAGCCCGGCGCCTCCTGGCTCGTGCTGGGCGACATGCGGGAACTCGGGCCGGAAGGCGCCTCGCTGCACGCGCAGGCCGGCGAGCGCGCGAAGGCCGCGGGCATCGCCCGCCTGTACACGCTCGGGCCGCTGAGCGCCGCCGCCGCGCAGGCCTTCGGGGCCGACGCGCGCCACTTCGACACGCACGAGGCGCTGGCCGAGGCGCTGCGTGCCGACCTCACATCGAACATCCGTGTGCTGGTGAAGGGATCGCGCGGCAGCGCGATGGACCGCATCGTCACCGCGCTGCTGCCCGCCGAGGCCGCGAAGGACCCGCATGCTGCTTGAACTCACCCGTTGGCTGGAGCAGCTGCAGAGCCTGTTCGGCCTGTTCGGCTACCTCACCTTCCGCGGCATCCTCAGCGCGCTCACCGCGCTGCTGCTCTCGCTGTGGTGGGGGCCGGCGATCATCCGTCGCTTGGGCCAGCTCAAGGCCGGCGGCCAGCCGATCCGCAGCGAAGGGCCGAAGTCGCACTTCTCCAAGGCCGGCACGCCGACCATGGGCGGTGCACTGATCCTGCTCACCGTGCTGGCTTCGGTGCTGCTCTGGGGCGACCTGCGCAACAAGTACGTCTGGGTCGTGCTCGCGGTGATGATCGCCTTCGGCTGGATCGGCTGGTGGGACGACTGGATCAAGATCGTCCGCCGCGACCCCAACGGCATGCGCTCGCGCACCAAGTACTTCCTGCAGTCGGTGTTCGGGCTCGGGGTCGGCCTGTTCCTGTACTTCACCGCCGACGCTCCGGCGGCGACGACGTTCTACATCCCGCTGTTCAAGCAGGTCGCGCTGCCGCTGGTGGCGGTCAGCTTCGTGCTGATCGCCTACCTGTGGATCGTCGGCTTCTCGAACGCGGTGAACCTCACCGACGGCCTCGACGGCCTGGCGATCATGCCCACCGTGCTGGTGGCCGGCGCGCTGGCCGTCTTCGCCTATGCCTCCGGCAACGCGGTGTTCTCGAACTACCTGCAGATCCCGCAGATCCCCGGCGCGGGCGAACTGGTGATCATCTGCGCGGCGATCGCCGGCGCGGGCCTGGGCTTCCTGTGGTTCAACACCTACCCGGCCATGGTCTTCATGGGCGACATCGGCGCGCTCTCGCTGGGCGCCGTGCTGGGCACGATCGCGGTGATCGTGCGCCAGGAGCTGGTGCTGGTGATCATGGGCGGCATCTTCGTCGTCGAGACGCTCTCGGTGATGATCCAGGTGGCGAGCTTCAAGCTCACCGGCAAGCGCGTCTTCCGCATGGCGCCGATCCACCACCACTTCGAGCTCAAGGGCTGGCCGGAGCCGCGGGTGATCGTGCGCTTCTGGATCATCAGCGTGATCCTCGTGCTCGTGGCCCTGGCCACGCTGAAGGTGCGCTGATGGACGCCGCCTCGCGCCAGGCCACCCGACTCGATGCCGTCACCGGACGCTTCGATGCATGGCTGATCGGCTTCATCGTGGCGCTGGTGAGCCTGGGCATCGTGATGGTGGGGTCGAGCTCGGTGGCGCAGGCGGAGACGCCGACCTACATCCTCACCCGCCACCTGATGTTCCTCGGGGTGGGCACGATCGCGGCGCTCTGGGCGATGCGCCTGGAGCTCAAGACCGTCGAGCGGCTCGCGCACTGGCTACTGCCGCTCAGCCTGCTGCTGCTCGTGCTCGTGCTGATTCCCGGCATCGGCGTGTCGGTGAAGGGCGCGCGCCGCTGGATCAACCTGGGCGTGGCCGGCTTCCAGGTGGTGGAGGCGGTCAAGGTCTTCTTCATCGTCTGGATGGCGAGCTACCTCAAGCGCTTCTCCGAGGACGTGAGCGCCACCTGGCCCGCCATGCTCAAGCCGCTCGGCGTCGCGGTGCTGTTCATGGGGCTGCTGCTGGTGCAGCCGGACTTCGGCTCGGCCACGCTGCTGATGGCGATCGCCGGCTGCATGCTGGTGCTGGGCGGCGCGCATCTTCCGCGCATGTTCGGGCCGGCGATGCTGCTGCTGCTGGGCGTCGTCGCGCTGGCATTCGCCGCCCCCTACCGCGTGCGCCGGCTCACCTCCTTCATGAACCCCTTCGAAGACGCCTTCGGCGCGGGCTTCCAGCTCTCCAACGCGCTGATGGCGATCGGCCGCGGCGAGTGGCTCGGCGTCGGCCTGGGGGCCTCCGTGCACAAGCTCCCGGGCTATCTGCCCGAGGCGCACAACGACTTCATCTTCTCGGTGATCGCCGAGGAACTCGGCTTCTTGGGCGTGTGCCTGGTGGTCGCGCTCTACGCCGGCCTGGTCGGGCGCGCGCTGTGGCTGGGCCTGCAGTGCATCGAGATGCGGCGCCACTTCGCCGGCTACTGCGCCTTCGGCATCGCGCTGTGGATCGGGCTGCAGAGCACGGTGTCCATGGGCGTGAACCTCGGCCTGCTGCCGACCAAGGGCCTCACGCTGCCGCTGGTGTCCTACGGTGGCTCCAGCGTGGCGATGACGATGGCGGCGATGGGCCTGCTGCTGCGCATTTCCTACGAGCTCGAGCGCGCACGCCGCCAGGTCGCGCGCCTGCGTGGCGAGCCCTCGCCCGCGGTCGCGCCGCCGCCCGTGGGGCTGCGTCCGACGGCCGTGCCGAAGCCGGCGACGGCGTCCGCCGCGCGCCCCGCCTCGCCGGGTACGAGCCGCCTGCGGCCGCGCGTGGAACCCACCTTCGGGCGCAACATCGCATGAGCGACGCGCGCGCCACCGCCGCCGCAACGCCCTCGGTGATGATCCTCGCCGGCGGTACCGGCGGGCACATCTTCCCGGGGCTCGCGGTCGCGCACGAGCTGCGCCGACGCGGCGTGCGCGTGGGCTGGCTCGGCAGCGCGGGCGGAATGGAGACGCGCCTTGTGCCGCAGCACGGCATCGAGGTCGACGAGATCGCGATCCGCGGCGTACGCGGCAAGGGCGCGGCCACGCTGCTGGCCGCGCCGTTCAAGCTGATGTCGGCGGTTTGGGAGGCCGGCGGCGTGCTGGCCGAACGCAAGCCGCGCGCCGTGATCAGCTTCGGCGGGTTCGCCGCCGGGCCCGGCGGCCTGGCCGCCCGGCTGGCGGGCATCCCGCTGCTGGTGCACGAGCAGAACCGCGCGCCGGGCATGACCAACAAGGTGCTCTCGCGCCTCGCCCGCCACGTGCTCACCGGCTTTCCGGGCAGCTTCCCGCTTCGCGAGGAGGTCGTGGGCAACCCGGTGCGCGCCGAGATCGCCGCGGTCGAGCCGCCGTCCGCGCGCCTTGCCGGCCGCGACGGTCCCTTGCGGCTGCTCGTGCTCGGCGGAAGCCAGGGCGCGGCGGCGCTCAATCGCGCCGTGCCCCGCGCCATCGCCTCGCTGGGCACGGGCGCGCAGTGGGCCGTACGCCACCAGTGCGGCGAGAAGATGCTGGACGACGCGCGCGCGGCCTACCGCGACGCGGGCGTCGAGGCCTCGGTCGAGCCCTTCATCGCCGACATGGCCGCCGCCTATGCCTGGGCGGATCTCGTCGTCTGCCGTGCCGGCGCGCTCACGCTCGCCGAAGTCTGCGCCGTGGGCGTGGCGAGCGTGCTCGTCCCGTTCCCGCAGGCGGTGGACGACCACCAGACCCGGAACGCGCAGTACCTCGTCGAGCGCGGCGCGGCGAAGCTGCTGCCGCAGAGCGACACGCTGGCCGCGCGCCTGGCCGACACGCTGGCCACGCTGAGCAGCCGCGACGCCCTTCGCCCGATGGCCGAGGCCGCGCGCGCACTCGCCAGGCCGGACGCCGCCGCGCGCGTCGCCGACATCGTCATGCAGGAGATCACCTTGCCCAACCCGAACCCGGAGCGCACCGCATGAGCCTGCGCCAGCGTTTCCGCCTGCCTTCCGACGCGGCCGCCGACGGCACGCGCGTGCATTTCGTCGGTATCGGCGGCGTGGGCATGAGCGGCATCGCCGAGGTCATGTGCACGCTCGGCTACCAGGTCTCGGGCTCGGACAACGCCGACAACGCGGTGACGCGCCGCCTGTCGCGCCTGGGCATCACCGTGTACCGGGGGCATGATGCCGCGCATGTGGACGACGCCGAATGCGTCGTGGTCTCCAGCGCGATCAAGGCCGACAACCCCGAGCTGCTCGCCGCGCGCGAGCAGCGCATCCCGATCGTGCCGCGTGCCGAGATGCTCGCCGAGCTGATGCGCTTCAAGCGCGGCATCGCAGTGGCCGGCACGCACGGCAAGACGACCACGACCTCGCTCACCGCCAGCGTGCTCGGCGAGGGCGGCATCGACCCGACCTTCGTCATCGGCGGCCAGCTGCTCGCCGCGGGCGCGAACGCCCGGCTCGGCGGCGGCGACTGGCTGGTGGCCGAGGCCGACGAGTCCGACGGCAGCTTCCTGCGGCTGAACCCGCAGATCGCCATCGTCACCAACATCGACGCCGACCACCTGGAGAACTACGGCGGCGACTTCGCCAAGGTCCAGGCCGCCTTCGACGAGTTCCTGCACCGCCTGCCGTTCTACGGGCTGGCCGTGCTCTGCGTCGACGACCCCGAAGTGGCCGCGCTCGCGAAGAAGGCCACGCGCCACGTGCTGACCTACGGCTTCGCGCCGGAGGCCGACGTGCGCGCCGAGGACGTGGAGCAGGACGGGGCGCGCATGCGCTTCACCCTGGTGATGCCCGACGGCGTGCGCTGCGGCGTCACCCTCGCCATGCCCGGCCGCCACAACGTGCAGAACGCGCTCGCCGCGGCCGCCGTGGGCTGGCAGCTCGGCGTCGGCCAGGCCGCCATCTGCGGCGCGCTGGAGAAGTTCGCCGGCATCGGCCGGCGCTTCAACCTGCTGGCGCAGGTGCCGGTCGGCGAGGGCACGGTCACGCTGGTCGACGACTACGGGCACCACCCGAAGGAACTGGAGGCGGTGTTCAGGGCCGCCCGCGGCGGATGGAAGGACAGGCGCCTGGTCGTCGCCTTCCAGCCGCACCGCTACAGCCGCACGCGGGACCTGTTCGACGACTTCGCCGCCGTGCTGTCGGAAGTCGACGTACTCGTGCTGACCGAGGTCTACCCGGCGGGCGAGGCGCCCATCGCCGGCGCCGATGCCAAGTCGCTGGCGCGCGCCATCCGCGCACGCGGGCGCACCGAACCGGTGGTGGTGCAGGGCGCCGCGGACCTCGCGCGCGTGCTGCCCGACGTCCTCCGCCCCGACGACCTGCTGCTGATGATGGGCGCGGGCGACATCGGCCATGCCGCGCAGCACATCGCCGCGCAGGGTTTCGAAGGAGTTTCGAAGTGACCTTGGACATCGCCCCGCCGCGCACCACCGACCCGGCCGCCTTCGGCCGCGTCGCCGTGCTCATGGGCGGCACCAGCGCCGAGCGCGAGGTGTCGCTCGATTCCGGCCGCAACGTGCTGGACGCCCTGCAGTCGAAGGGCATCGACGCGTTCGCGGTCGACGGCATCCCGGCCCTGGTGGACGCCATCCGCGAAGGCCGCGTCGATCGCGTCTTCAACATCCTCCACGGCAACAAGGGCGGTGGCGAGGACGGCGTGCTGCAGGGGCTGCTGGAGGCGCTGGGCGTGCCGTACACCGGTTCCGGCGTACTGGGCTCGGCACTGTCGATGGACAAAATCCGCACCAAGCAGGTCTGGCTGAGCTTGGGCCTGCCGACCCCGCGCTACATCCGCCTGCACAAGGGCATGGACGTGCATGCCGCGGCGCGCGAGCTGGGCCTGCCGGTGATCGTGAAGCCCTCCTGCGAAGGCTCCAGCGTGGGCGTCTCGCGCGTGCTCGACGACGCGGGGCTGGACGAGGCCGTGGCACTGGCCGCGCGCTACCCGGGCGAGATGCTGATGGAGCAGCTCGTCCGCGGCGACGAGTATTCCGTGCCGGTGATCGCCAATGGCGTGCAGGGCCACGTGGCGCTGCCGTCGATCCGCATCGTGCCGGCGGGCGACTGGTACGACTACCACGCCAAGTACGTGGCCGACGACACCCAGTACCTCTGCCCCGGCGCCGAGGGCGACGACGAAGCCGAGCTGCGCCGCCTGGCGGTCGCCGCATTCGAGGCCGCCGCCTGCAGTGCATGGGGCCGCGTGGACATCATGCGCGACCGCGCCAGCGGCCGGTTCTACCTGCTGGAGGTCAATACCGCGCCGGGCATGACCAGCCATTCGCTGGTGCCGAAAGCGGCTCGCCAGGTCGGCATCGAGTTCGCCGACCTGTGCTGGCGCGTGCTCGAGTCGAGCCTCGACCGTGACGGAGGCGCACGCGGGTGAACGCGATGCTCCGCCTCGTCGCATGGCTGATCGCGGTGGCGCTGGTCGCGCTGCCCGTGGTCGCCGTGCTGCGCGGGTGGATCGGCGCGGAGCAGTGGCCGCTGCGCACGCTGCGCGCGCAGGGTGAATTCGACTACGTGGATGCGGCGCAGGTGCGGGCCACGCTGCTGCCCTACGCCAAGCGTGGCTTCTTCGCGGTGGACCTGCAGGCGGCGCAGGCGGCCGTGGCGGCGCTGCCGTGGGTGGAGCGGGCCGAGGTTCGCAAGCGCTGGCCGGACGTGCTGGAAGTGCGCATCAGCGAGCATCGCCCCTATGCGCACTGGGGCGCCGACCGCCTCCTCTCGCAGCGCGGCCGCCTGTTCGCCGCGCGTGGCGCGAAGGTCCCGGCAGGGCTGCCGAAGCTCGGCGGGCCCGAGACGCGGGTGCGCGAGGTGGTGGAGCTCTACCAGCAGTCGCGCGAGCTGTTCTCGCCCGTCGGCATGACCGTCGAGGGCGTCGAGCTCGATCCACGCGGCAGCTGGTCGGTGCGCCTGCGCGACCGCGCGCGCGGCGCCGCCCTGACGCGCGTCGTGGTCGGCCGCAGCGAGGCGCGGGCGCGCATCGGCCGCTTCGTGCGCCTGCTGCCGCAGTTGCTCATCAATCCGCAGCGGCGCATCGACCTCGCCGACCTGCGCTACACCAACGGCTTCGCGCTGACCTGGGTGAAGACGGACGCGCAGGCGCAGGCCCCGAGCGCCGCGGTTCCACCGACGGCCCCGGCGCCCGTCGCGCGGGCGCAGGTCCCCGCGTCCTCCCATTCCGCCCGCCCTTCGCAGGCGCGGTCTCCCACTCCCACCCCCGGCCTTTCATGAATCGCAAGGGCGACAAATCCCTCATCGTCGGTCTCGACATCGGCACCTCGAAGGTGACCGCACTGGTCGGCGAGTACATGCCCGGCCAGCCCATCGAGGTCATCGGCCTGGGCTCGCACGAGTCCCGCGGCATGCGCCGCGGCGTGGTCGTGGACATCGACTCGACCGTGCAG
Organism: Pseudomonadota bacterium; assembly: GCA_049323195.1. GTDB lineage: Bacteria > Pseudomonadota > Gammaproteobacteria > Xanthomonadales > Xanthomonadaceae > Cognatilysobacter. Next base: position 19,601 of record JBMOOW010000116.1, read on the forward strand.
TCCATCCAGCGCGCGATCGAGGAAGCCGAGCTCATGGCCGGCTGCGAGATCCGTTCGGTCTACGCCTCGATCTCCGGCAGCCACGTGCAGTGCCGCAATTCGCAGGGCATCGCCCCGATCCGCGACAACAACGAGGTCACCTACGCCGACCTCGACCGCGTGCTCGAGGCCGCCAAGGCCGTGGCGATCCCCGCCGACCAGAAGATCCTGCACGCCATTCCGCGCGACTACGTGCTGGACGACTCGCAGGAAGGCATCCGCAACCCGGTCGGGATGACCGGCGTGCGCCTGGAGGTGCACGCGCACCTGGTCATCTGCGCCCAGTCCGCGGCCGCGAACATCTCCAAGTGCGTGCAGAAGTGCGGGCTGCAGGTCGACGACCTGATCCTGTCGGTGCTGGCCTCGGCCAATGCCGTGCTGACCCCGGACGAGCGCGAGCTCGGCGTGGTCTGCGTGGACCTGGGCGCGGGCACCACCGACATCGCGGTCTTCGTGCAGGGCGCCATCGCCCACTCGGCCTCGCTGCCGATCGCCGGCGACAAGGTCACCGAGGACATCGCGCACATGCTGCGCACCCCGACGCCCGAGGCCGAGCAGATCAAGGTCCGCTACGCCTGCGCGCTGGCGCAGATGGCGACCGCCGAGGAATCGATCCAGGTCCCCAGCGTGGGCGACCGGCCGCCGCGACGCATGCCGCGCGCCTCGCTCGCGCAGGCCGTGCAGGCCCGTTACGAGGAGATCTTCGAGATGGTGCAGGCCGAACTGCGCCGCTCGGGCTTCGAGCAGCACGTGCGCGCGGGCATGGTGCTCACCGGCGGCGCCTCGAAGATGGAGGGCGTGGTCGAACTGGCCGAGGAAATGCTGCAGATGCCGGTGCGCGTGGGTATCCCGCAGCACGTCACGGGGCTGGGCGAGGTTGTGGGCAACCCCGTGCACGCCACCGGCGTGGGCCTTCTTCTGATGGGCAGCCAGATCGAGAACCCGCGGCGGCCGATGCTGCCGACGGGCCGTGCAGGCGGCTTCTTCAGCCGATTGAAGAACTGGTATCGCGGCGAGTTCTGAGGGCGGGATTCGGGATTGGGGATTCGGGATTCGGGATTCGAACAGGCGGATGGCGGCGGCGAAGCGCGGTAGTCGAAAAAGAGTTTGTAGCGGCAGCACACAACGTTTCACGCATCGGCAACAATAAACATCAAAGAAAGCGCGGATCGGAACGAGCGGTGGATCGCATTTGCGAATCCCGAATCTCGAATCCCGAATCCCCGCACCAACGAGGACAACGGACATGGCGCATTTCGAACTGGTCGAGAAGATGGCTCCGAACGCCGTCATCAAGGTCGTGGGCGTGGGTGGTGGCGGCGGCAACGCCGTGGCCCACATGGTCAACAGCAGCGTGGACGGCGTGGAGTTCATCACCGCCAACACCGACGCGCAGGCGATCAAGAACTGCGGCGCCAAGCTGCAGCTTCAGCTCGGCGGCAACGTCACCAAGGGCCTGGGTGCCGGCGCGAACCCCGAAGTGGGCCGCCAGGCCGCGCTCGAGGACCGCGAGCGGATCATGGACGCCCTGCAGGGCGCGGACATGGTCTTCATCACCGCCGGCATGGGCGGCGGCACGGGCACCGGCGCCGCGCCGGTCGTGGCGCAGCTCGCCAAGGAGATGGGCATCCTCACGGTGGCCGTGGTCACCAAGCCGTTCCCGTTCGAGGGCCGCCGCCGCATGCAGGTCGCGCTCAAGGGCATCGAGGAGCTGTCGCACCACTGCGACTCGCTGATCACGATCCCCAACGAGAAGCTGATCACCGTGCTCGGCCGCAATGCCACGATGATCCAGGCCTTCCGCGCCGCCAACGACGTGCTGCTCGGCGCCGTGCAGGGCATCGCCGACCTGATCGTCCGCCCGGGCCTGATCAACGTCGACTTCGCCGACGTGCGCACCGTCATGTCCGAGATGGGCCTGGCGATGATGGGCACCGGCGCCGCCCGCGGCGACGATCGCGCGCAGGCCGCCGCCGAGGCCGCGATCCAGAACCCGCTGCTGGACGACGTCAACCTGTCGGGCGCCAACGGCATCCTCGTCAACATCACCGCCGGCCCGGACTTCACCATGGCCGAGTTCGACGAGGTCGGCCGCACGGTCGAGCAGTTCGCCTCCGAGGACGCCACCGTCGTCATCGGCACCGTGCTCGATCCGGACATGCAGGACGAGGTGCGCGTCACCGTCGTCGCGACCGGCCTCAACCGCGCCGCGGCGCGCGCGACCGACCGCGGCTTCGAGTCGCAGCGTCGTCCGCAGATGCAGGTGGTGGCCTCGCGTCGCGATGGCACCACCGGCCTGCCGATCGACGAGGTCGGTTCCGCCTACACCCCGGCCACGACGGCCAGCCCGATGCCGAGCTTCACCAGCGGCCTGCGCCAGCCGACCGGCCGCATCGAGCCGTCCGCCCCGGCCGCGCAGCCGGCGGTGGCCGACTTCCCCAGCGACAGCTACCTCGACATCCCGGCGTTCCTGCGCCGGCAGGCGGACTGAGGCGCTCGGCAGCGGTCGGGCTGCGCGGCGCTGCCGCGCCGGTTCGACGGCTGCGCATGACGTGGTCGTGCCGCTTCGGCACCGCCGTGGCGAGTCGACGACGGGCCGGACGGCCCGCGCCTGCGGCGCCCGATGCGCACGCGTACCCGCCGGTTCCATGTCCCCGGCGGGTGCGCCCTGACAGGCTCCAGGCGCGCCTGCCAGCGCAAGGCCGCATCGCAGTCACGCCTCGTCCACACCGCCTGCGGCGAATTCGGCGGCGGTGCATCCGGCCAGCGGCGGCCTTTTCCGTTCAGGTTCAGCCGCTTGCGTGCTAACTTCCCGTTCCGAGCCCACCTCCCGAGCCCCGATGCTGCGCCAGCGCACCCTCAAGAACGTGATCCGTGCGACCGGCGTCGGCCTGCACAGTGGCGAGAAGGTGTTCATGGCACTGCGGCCGGCGCCGGTCGATACCGGCATCGTGTTCCGCCGGGTCGACCTGCAGCCCGTCCAGGAGATCCCGGCCCGCGGCGACCTCGTCACGGAAACCACGCTCTGCACGGGCCTGGCCTGCGGACCGGCCAAGGTGCAGACGGTCGAGCACCTGCTTTCCGCGCTTGCGGGACTGGGTATCGACAACTGCTACATCGAGCTGTCCGCGGCCGAAGTGCCGATCATGGACGGCTCCTCCGGCCCGTTCGTGTTCCTGCTGCAGTCGGCGGGCATCGCCGAGCAGGACGCGCCCAAGCGCTTCATCCGCGTCATGCGCCCGGTGGAAGTGCGCGAGGGCGACAAGTTCGCCCGCTTCACCCCGCATGAGGGCTACCGCCTCGACTTCACCGTGCGCTTCGACCATCCGGCGATCCCGGCCACGCAGTCGCGCCAGGTGCTGGAGTTCTCCACCGAGGCCTACATCCGCGAGGTCAGCCGCGCGCGCACCTTCGGCTTCATGCGCGACCTCGAGTACATGCGCGAGCGCAACCTCGGCCTCGGCGGCTCGATGGACAATGCCATCGTGCTCGACGAGTTCCGCGTGCTGAACGAGGATGGCCTGCGCTATCCGGACGAGTTCGTGCGCCACAAGATCCTCGACGCGGTGGGCGACCTCTACCTCGCCGGCCGTCCGATCATCGGTGCCTACGAGGGCTTCAAGTCCGGCCATGCGCTCAACAACCAGCTGGTGCGCGCGCTGCTGGCCGAGCAGGCGGCGTGGGAGGAAGTCACCTTCACCGGCGAGGCGCCCACGCCCGTCGTCTACGGCCTGCCCGTTTTCGCCTGAGCCCCGGCTCGCAGGGCTTTCGCTGCCCGCCGGCACCGGTATGAACCGGCGCCGCAGCCGGACGCCGCGGCGATCCGCCTTCCATCCCCGGTCCGCCCGGGGCAGGTGCTCGTCCTCTCGGGAAGACCAGCGGATCGCTTTCGACCGCTCGTCGTCACGCCGGTGAATTCCCGGTGACGATTTCCGTTTTCTTAACACGGGCGTCGCCTCGCTTACCGACCCCTTAACACCCCGGCAGCCCCTGCCCGCTAGCATCACTCCCGCTTCACGGCGTACGTCGCCGTACGGAGCCGGCATCAGGCGTACGGGGCTCTTCGGGTTCCCTCAGCGATGCCAGGGCCGACCGCAGCGCCTGCTGGGTCGCGGCCGACATGGGACGAGGCGCCTTGACCGGTCGGTCGGCGGAAGTCCCCGGCGAGGTCCTTACCACGACCTCGCTCGCAGCAAGCCCGATGGAGCGGGCCGCTTGGAGGAGTTCCGGCGCGGCGAGCCTCAGCTTCGCACGCCACGCCGGGGCATCGACGACAAACACGAGCCTGCCGCGATCGAAATTCGCGAGCCGCGCATGCGCGGCGAGCCCGTCCGGCAGGCATGGGCGTAATCGACCGTCCAGGTCGTCGAGCCACAGGGCTCGGCGGACCGGATCGGCGCCGGGATCGGCCATCAGCACGTCCAGCGGCGTGCGGGCGGGTCCGGTGGCCTTCCGGAACCTGGGCTTGGAATCTGACATCGGACCTATGCGCTTTTTCGACATCGTAAATGCCCGTCATCTCGTGAGCGATGGCATCGCCTTCCTGGGCCAGCACGCGGCCCGCCGCCCGGCGATGGCCCTGTGCATGTTCATGGCCGGCGGCCTGGCGCTGCTCGGCGCGGGGGCCGCGGCCGGCACGGCGCTGACCCGCAACCAGCTGCAGGCCCGGGCCACCGAGGCTTCGATGAGCCGCAGCCAGGCGCAGCGCGAGCTCGATGCCCTGGCCGCCCGCGTGGGCGAGTTGCAGGCCCAGGCCAACCGCCTCAATGCGCTGGGCGAGCGCCTGACCCGCATGGGCGAGCTCAAGGGCGGCGAGTTCGACTTCGAGCGCCCGCCGGGCGTGGGTGGCGGCACGGGCGACGTGCAGTCGCTGCCGCGCGCCGAGCTCGACAACTCCATCGCCGCGCTCGAGCGCCAGTTTGCCGCCTCCGGCGAGCAGCTGTCGGTGATCGAGCGCCTGCTCGGCGAGCAGCGCCTGGCAGCCAATGCGCTGCCGGTGCGCGCGCCGATCCGCGACAGCTACGTCACCTCCGGCTTCGGCATGCGCGTGGACCCGCTGCTGGGCGGCGGGCAGTTCCACAAGGGCATCGACTTCGAGGCCGACGTCGGTGACCCCGTGCTCGCGGTGGCCGACGGCGTGGTCAGCTACGCGGGCGAGCGCGCCGGCTACGGCGGCACGGTCGAGGTCGACCATGGCAACGGCATCACCACCCGCTACGCGCACAACTCGCGGCTCGTGCGCCGCGTCGGCGAGCTGGTGCGGGCGGGCGACGAGATCGCCAAGGCCGGCTCCACCGGCCGCTCGACCGGCCCGCACGTGCACCTGGAAGTCTGGCAGCACGGCCGCGTGATCGATCCGCGCCGCTTCCTCTCGCAGCGCGGCTGAGCCCTCGCAGGCCGGGCGGCCGCGGCTTGAAACGCCGCCGGCCGCCCCGACGTACAATCCGTGATTGCCATGCGGGGCGCCGAGCGCCCCGTTTTGTCGTGGGCCCCTGGCCCGCGCCTCACCCCAACTCGGCCCCACGATGCTCAACAGCCTGCTCACCCGCGTTTTCGGCAGCCGCAACGACCGCCTCCTGCGCCAGCTCCAGCGCTCGGTCGAAAAGATCAACGCCCTCGAGGCCGACCTGCAGAAACTCAGCGACGAGCAGCTGCAGGCCAAGACGCCGGAGTTCCAGCAGCGCATCGGCAAGGGCGAGTCGCTCGACCGCATCCTCCCCGAGGCCTTCGCCGTCTGCCGCGAGGCCAGCCGCCGCGTGCTGGGCATGCGCCACTTCGACGTGCAGCTGATCGGCGGCATGGTGCTGCACCTGGGCAAGATCGCCGAGATGCGCACGGGCGAGGGCAAGACGCTCACTGCGACGCTGCCCGTGTACCTCAACGCGCTGGAAGGCAAGGGCGTGCACGTGGTCACCGTGAACGACTACCTCGCCCGCCGCGACTCGGCGCAGATGGGCAAGCTCTACAACTGGCTGGGCCTGAGCGTGGGCGTGGTCTACCCGGGCATGCCGCACGGCGACAAGCATGCGGCCTACGCGGCGGACATCACCTACGCCACCAACAACGAGATCGGCTTCGACTACCTGCGCGACAATATGGCGCTGTCGAAGGACGACCGCGTGCAGCGGGGCCTGAACTACGCCATCGTCGACGAGGTCGACTCGATCCTGATCGACGAGGCGCGCACCCCGCTGATCATCTCCGGCCCGGCCGACGAGTCGCCGGAGCTGTACATCAAGGTCAACCGCATCGTCCCGCAGCTCACCCGCCAGGCCACCGAAGACGGCGAGGGCGACTTCTGGGTGGACGAGAAGTCCAAGCAGGTGCACATGTCCGAGGCCGGCCAGGAGCATGCCGAGGCGCTGCTGCGCGCCGCCGGCATCCTCGGCGAGGACGACGACCTGTACGACCCGAAGAACCTCAGCGTCGTGCACCACCTCAACGCCGCCATGCGCGCGCACGCGATCTACCAGCGCGACGTGGACTACATCGTGCGCGACGGCGAGGTGGTGATCGTCGACGAGTTCACCGGCCGCACGCTGCCGGGCCGCCGCTGGTCCGACGGGCTGCACCAGGCGGTGGAGGCGAAGGAGGGCGTGCCGGTCCAGCGCGAGAACCAGACGCTCGCGTCGATCACCTTCCAGAACCTGTTCCGCATGTACGGCAAGCTCGCCGGCATGACCGGTACGGCCGACACCGAGGCCTACGAGTTCCAGAGCATCTACGGGCTCGAGGTGGTGGTGATCCCGACCAACCGCCCGATGATCCGCAAGGACCACCCCGACGCGGTGTTCCTCAACAAGGCGGGCAAGTTCCGCGCGGTCGTGGGCGAGATCAAGGCCTGCTACGAGAAGAAGCAGCCCGTGCTGGTGGGCACCACCTCGATCGAGGTGTCGGAAATGCTCAGCGACCAGCTGCGCGAGGCCGGCATCCCGCACGAGGTGCTCAACGCCAAGCAGCACGAGCGCGAGGCGCACATCGTCGCGCAGGCCGGCCGCCCGGGCGCGATCACCATCGCCACCAACATGGCCGGCCGCGGCACCGACATCGTGCTCGGCGGCTCCTACGAAGCCGAGATCGCGCAGTTCGAAGCAGGCGGCCAGGAGGTCGACGAGGTCACCCGGCAGCGCCTGAAGGCCGAATGGGTCGCCCGCCACGAGGCGGTCAAGGCCGCCGGCGGCCTGCACATCATCGGCACCGAGCGCCACGAGTCCCGCCGCATCGACAACCAGCTGCGCGGCCGCTCCGGCCGCCAGGGCGACCCGGGCTCCTCGCGCTTCTACCTGTCGCTCGAAGACAACCTGATGCGCATCTTCGCCGCCGACTGGGTGCAGAAGGTCATGGCGCGCATGGGCCTGAAGGAAGACGACATCATCGAGTCGCCGCTGGTCACCAAGCAGATCGCCAACGCGCAGCGGAAGGTGGAGGCGCACAACTTCGACATCCGCAAGAACCTGCTCGAGTTCGACGACGTCAACAACGACCAGCGCAAGGTGATCTACGGCCAGCGCGACGAACTGCTCGAGGCCGAGAGCGTGGGCGAGAACGTCGCCGCGATCCGCCGCGACGTGGTCGGCGAGATCGTCACGCGCTTCGTGCCGGCCAACTCGATCGACGAGCAGTGGGATCTCCCGGGGCTGGAGGCGACCGTGGCCGAGGAGTTCGGCGTGCGGCTCGACCTGCAGGGCTTGGCGCAGCGCGAGGCGAACCTCGACGCCGAGGGCATCCTCGAGCACGTCGACCGCGAGATCGACGCGCACTTCGAGCAGCGCGAGCAGCAGCTGGGCGCCGAGACCATGCGCATGCTGGAAAAGCACATCATGCTCAACGTGCTCGACCAGAACTGGAAGGAGCACCTGGCACGTATGGACTACCTGCGCCAGGGCATCCACCTGCGCGGCTATGCGCAGAAGCAGCCCAAGCAGGAGTACAAGCGCGAAGCCTTCGAGCTGTTCTCCAACATGCTGGAGAAGGTCAAGCGTGAGGTCGTCACCATGCTCGCCCGCGTGCGCATCCGCACCGAGGAGGAGATCGCCCAGGAAGAGGCCGCGGCACGCGCGGCGCTGGAAGCCCAGGCGCGGCAGATGCAGTTCCAGCACCCGGGCAGCGGTGGCCTGGGCGCCGACGAGGAGGCCGCCCAGGCGCTCGACGCGGGCGCGGTGCCGGTCAACATCGGTCGCAACGACCCCTGCCCCTGCGGCAGCGGCAGGAAGTACAAGCACTGCCACGGGCAGCTGGGCTGAGTTCCGTCGGATCGCGGGCATGAGGAATCGGGAATCGCGGCACCGGTACCTGCGCATGCCCGTGGTCCCGGCTGACGGCAGGTCCGCGTTCGCCGCAGCCCGCAGTAGCCGTGGCCCGGCGGGCGGATCCGGTCGGCGCGCGTACCCCCGGCCCGCCTGAGCGGCGCGGCACATGGACGAGCGGTGCTCGGCATGACCGATTCCCCGTCTCCGGCAAAGGAATCCCGGACTGTCCACGTGGTGGCCGGCGTCATCCGCGACGCGCGGGGCCGGATCCTGCTCGCGCGGCGTACCGAGGGGCGCGACCTGGCGGGGCTCTGGGAATTTCCCGGTGGCAAGCGCGAGCCCGGGGAATCGGACGAGGCCGCGCTGGTGCGCGAGCTGCGCGAGGAGCTGGGCATCGAGGCCCGCGTCGGCGCGCCACTGATCGCGGTGCCGCAGCGTTATCCCGACAAGCGCCTGGTGCTGGACGTGCGCCTCGTCGAGGCATGGCAGGGGCCGGCCCGCGGACGCGAGGGGCAGGCGCTGGCCTGGGTGCCCGAGGAACGCCTCGCACGCTATCCGATGCCGCCTGCCGACCGGCCGGTGGTCGCCGCACTCCGCGAGCCTGCGTACTACTTCGTGACGCCCCCGCCGGATGCGGGCGATGCGTGGGAGCGCGCGCTGGACCGTGCACTCGCCGCCGGCATCCGGCGCATCCAGCTGCGCGGCGGCAGCCCCGGTTCGCCCGATTGGCGCAGGCGCGTCGAAGCCGCGCTGGCGCGATGCCGCGAGGCGGGCGCGCAGGTGCTGCTCAATGCCGATGTCGGGCTGGCGCGGGCGCTGGGCACCGGGCTGCATCTCAAGGCCGCACAGCTCGCGGCCCTGCCATCGCGACCGCTGCCGGACGACCTGCCCGTGGCCGCGTCCTGCCATGACGCGGGCGATCTCGCGCATGCCGAGCGCCTGGGCTGCGACTTCGCGGTGCTCGGCCACGTCGCGCCCACGCCCTCGCACCCGGGCCTGCCGCCACTGGGCTGGGCGGGCTTTTCCGGGCTGCGGGAGCGCGCCAGCCTGCCGATCTACGCCATCGGCGGGCTGGGCCCCGCCGATCTCGACGCGGCCCGCGCACATGGCGCGCAGGGCGTCGCGGCGATCCGCGCGTTCGTTGATTGACGCAGCCGACGCGGTCGACCTGCTGGCACCGGCGTTGCGAAGTGGCCCACCGGGTCGGGCGGGCGCGCCGGATGGGTGGGAGCCGACGTGCATGGGCGCCGCGAACGCGTGCACATGACGATGGGTACACCGTCACCGCGCTCCGGTTTCGCGGAAGCGAGACAACGGTGGTGTCGGCCTTGAGGCCGCGTTCGTGGATCCGCCGGATTCGCGGGACTACAGCAACAGCAAAGTCCCTGGGTTCCCGCTTTCGCGGGAACGGCGGCAAAGGGGCAGTGTCAGGTTGCCTCCGTGGATGCCGGGCTCACGGGATAACGGCAAGAGCAAAGTCCCTGGGTTCCCGCTTTCGCGGGAACGACGGCAAGGGGGCAGTGTCAGGTTGCCTCCGTGGACGCCGGGGTTACGGGGTCACGGGATAACGGCGAGAGCAAAGTCCTTGGGTTCCCGCTTTCGTGGGAACGACGGCAAGGGGGCAGTGTCAGGTTGCCTCCGTGGATGCCGGGGTCACGGGATAGCGGCAAGAGCAAAGTCCCTGGGTTCCCGCTTTCGCGGGAACGACGGCAAGAGGGGCAGTGGGAACGCGGCCACCCGGGGCCGTCTCGCGGCGCGATCAGACGTGCCCCTGACGGCGATCCACGGATGTGGATTGGCCTGACGCTGCTCGGCCTCACCAGCAGCCGTCATGCCCGCGAACGCGGGCATCCATGGACGTTGGTTGGTATTGCGCGGGCTCGCTTCCTGCGCGAGATCGCACCTCGCGCCCGCGCAGGGCGCCCATGTGCGGCACCGTGCGTTGCATGTCGCTTCGCCTATGTCGCAGGCGAAGCCTTCGCTTCCGCGAGCTGCCGATAGCGGCGGTCCAGCGCGGCCACGAGCCGGTCGAGTTCCTCGACCCCGCCTGCATTGACGACCACGTCGTCGGCGATCGCAAGGCGCTGCGCGCGCGTGGCCTGCGCCTCGAGCATGCGCCGTGCCAGCACCTCGTCGATACGATCGCGGGCGGCAAGGCGCGCAAGCTGCGTCGCCTCGGGCACGTCGACGACGAGGACGCGGTCCAGCCAGGGGTACGCCGTGCGCCCGCCGCCTTCGGCCAAAAGCGGAATCGCGACGACCACATACGCGCCCGGCGCCTCGCCCGCGTGCGTACCCAGCAGGCCGCGGATGCGCGGGTGGAGGATGGCCTCCAGCCGCGCCCGGGCCGCGTCGTCCGCGAACACGCGTTCGCGCATGCGCCGGCGGTCGAGCGCGCCGGTGGGGTCGAGGATGTCCTGGCCGAACGCCTCGACCAGCGCCGCCAGGCCTTCGGTACCGGGTGCAACCACCTCTCGCGCGACGAGGTCGGCATCGACCACCGTGATGCCCAGCGCGGCGAAGCGCGCGGCGACCGCGGACTTGCCCGAGGCGATGCCCCCGGTCAGGCCGACGGCATAGCCGGCCATCTCACTTCAGGCCCGAGTAGCGCAGGTAGCCGTCGACCAGCGCTTCGCCCCAGAAGAAGACGATCCAGCCGGCGATGGCCAGGTACGGCCCGAACGGGATGGGCGTGGCGCGGTCGCGGCCCTTCATGGCCAGCCAGATCGAGCCGATGATCGCGCCGACCAGCGAGGAGATCAGGATGGTCGGCAGGATGCCCTTGAGCCCCGTCCAGGCGCCGATGGCGGCGAGCAGCTTGAAGTCGCCATGGCCCATGCCCTCCTTGCCGGTGAGCTGCTTGAACACCCACCAGACGACCCAGAGGCTGAGGTAGCCCGCCACCGCGCCGAGCAGGGCCGGTTTGGCGCCGAAGTAGAGATTGTCCGAGGCTGCGATCAGGCCCAGCCACATCAGGGGCAGGGTGAGCTGGTCGGGCAGCAGCTGCGTGCGCAGGTCGATGCCCGACAGCGCGATCAGGAACCCGGTGAACACGATTGCCCCGAAGCCCTGCCAGCCGAAGCCGAAGCGCCAGACACAGGCCACGAACAGCAGCATCGTCAGCAGCTCGACCAGCGGGTACTGGGCCGAGATCGGCGCCTTGCAGTGCCGGCACTTGCCGCGCAGCGCCAGCCAGCTGAACAGCGGGATGTTCTCGTACCAGCTCAGCACGTGCTTGCAGTGCGGGCAGTGCGAGCGCTCGACCACGATCCCCGGCGGCGGCGGGTCGTAGACGTCGGGGATCTCCAGCATCTCCCGCGAGTCGCGCTTCCAGCCCCACTCCAGCCGGGGCGGCAGCCGCAGGATCACCACGTTGAGGAAGCTGCCCACCAGCAGGCCGAAGCCGGCAGCGAGCGGGTAGCCCAGGGCGGGGTTCTGGTCGAGGAACGCCATCCGCCAGAATCAGCCTACGACCGACGCGAGCTTGAAGATCGGCAGGTACATCGCCACTACCATGCCGCCCACGACCACGCCCAGGAAGACCATGATCATGGGCTCCAGCAGGCTGGCCAGCGCATCCACGGCATTGTTGACTTCCTGCTCGTAGAAGTCGGCCACCTTGAACAGCATGGTGTCGAGCGCACCCGCTTCTTCGCCGATGGCCGTCATCTGGATCACCATGTGCGGGAACAGGTTGACCTGCTTCATGGCCATGTTGACGGCATAGCCCACGGCCACGTCGTCGCGGATACGTTGCACGGCGTCGGTATAGACCGAGTTGCCGGTAGCTCCCGCTACGGTGTCCAGTGCCTCGACCAGGGGCACGCCCGCCTTGAACGTCACGGCCAGCGTGCGCGAGAAGCGGGCGATGGCCGAGTTGTGCATGATCTGCCCGATCACCGGCACCTTGAGGATCATGCGGTCGAGGAAGTGCTGGAATGCGATCGAGCGCTTGAAGGCCGCGATGAAGGCGAAGATCGCCGCTCCGGCGCCGAGCGCAAGAGCCCACCACCACGCGACCATGAACCGGCTCAGGCCGACGATCAGTTGCGTGAACGCCGGTAGGTCGGCCCCAAAGCTCTTGAAGACCTCCTCGAACTGGGGCACGACGAACACGAGCAGGATTGAACTCACGATCAACGCCACGGCGACGACCATCGCCGGGTAGAACATCGCCTTCTTGATCTTGCCCTTCAGCGCCTCGAGGTTCTCCTTGTAGTTCGCGATCGTCTCGAGCACCGTCTCCAGCACACCTGCCGATTCGCCCGCGCGGACCAGATTGCGGTACAGCTCGTCGAAGTACACCGGGTGGCGGCTGAGGGCTTCGGTAAGCGACATGCCGCCCTGGATATCCGCGCCGATCGTCTCGACCAGCTTGCGCATGCGCGCGTTCCTGTTGCCGTTGGCGATGATCTCCATGGCGCCCACGATCGGCACGCCGGACTTCATCATCGTGGCCAGCTGGCGGCTGAAGATGGCGATGTCGCGCGGCTTGATGGCCTTGCCGGCGCCGCCGAACAGCGGCTTGGCCTTGGGCTTGACCGTCTGCGGGGTGATGCCCTGGCGACGCAGCTCGGCCTTGACGTAGTTGATGTTGCGGGCGGCCTGCTCGCCCTTCATGACGACGCCGCGCTTGTCCTTGCCAACCCAAGTGAACGTCTGCAGGCCGTCGTTGGAGCGGGCGGAAGACTTGGCGGCGTTTCGGGTGGCCGACATGGCTTAGTCCTTGGTCACGCGGTTGATTTCGGCGAGGCTGGTCACGCCGTTCTTCACTTTGAGCAACGCCGACTGGCGCAGGTCGCGGATCCCCGACCGCTGGGCGGCCTCCGCGATCTGCATGGCATTGCCCCCTTCCAGGATGATGGACTGGATTTCCTCGGTCATGGGCATGACCTGGTAGATGCCCGTCCGCCCCTTGTACCCCTCGGTGCAGTCGGGGCAACCCACCGGCTCGTAAACCGTGAACCCCTGCGCGATTTCCTCGGCCGTGAAGCCCTCGGCGATCAGGGCGTGCTCCGGCAGGTGGGCCGGCCGCTTGCAGTCGTGCAGGCGGCGGGCCAGGCGCTGGGCGATCACCAGGGTCACCGACGAGATGATGTTGTAGGGCGCGATGCCCATGTTCATCAGGCGCGCGACCGTCTGCGGCGCGTCGTTGGTATGCAGGGTCGAGAGCACCATGTGGCCCGTCTGCGCCGCCTTGACCGCGATCTCGGCCGTTTCCAGGTCGCGGATCTCGCCGACCATGATCACGTCCGGGTCCTGGCGCAGGAAGCTGCGCAGGGCGGCGGCGAAGGTCATGCCGCGCTTCTGGTTCTGCTGTACCTGGTTGATGCCGGGCACGCGGATTTCCACCGGGTCCTCGACGGTCGAGATGTTGCGCGTTTCGTCGTTCAGGATATTCAGCGCGGTATAGAGCGAGACCGTCTTGCCCGAGCCGGTCGGGCCGGTGACCAGCACCATGCCGTAGGGCTTCTGGATGGCCTCGACGAAGAGCTTCTTCTGGTCCTCCTCGTAGCCGAGCTTGTCGATGCCCAGCCTGGCAGCGCTGCCATCGAGGATACGCAGCACCACCTTCTCGCCGAACAGCGTGGGCAGGGTGCTGGCACGGAAGTCGATCTGCCGGGTCTTGGACAGGTTGAGCTTGATGCGCCCGTCCTGCGGCACGCGCTTTTCGGCGATGTCCAGCTGGGCCATCACCTTCAGGCGCGCGGCGATCCGGGTGTTGAGCTTGGACGGCACCTTGGCGACCTGCTTCAGGATGCCGTCGATGCGCAGGCGCACCCGGTAGTCGGTCTCGTAGGGCTCGAAATGGATATCGGAGGCGCCACGGCGGATGGCGTCCACCAGCACCTTGTTGACGAACTTGACCACGGGCGTGTCGTCGCCCTTGGCGTCCACGCCCGAGTCGCCGCCGACCCCGTCCTCGTCCTTGCCGGTCTCGATGAGGTCGAGCCCTTCCTCGTCACCGGTCGCATCGGACAGCACGTCGCCGGAGTCGGCCCAGCGGTCCAGGCAGCGGGTGATCGTGTCGGCGTCGACCAGGATGCCTTCCACCGCCAGATTGGTCTGGAACTTGATCTCGTCCAGCGCCGCCGTATTGGTCGGGTCGGTCATGCCCACGAACAGCCGGTTGCCGCGCTTGAACAGCGGCAGGACGCCATGCTTCCGGAGCAGTTCCTCGCTTACCAGCTTCAGCGAGGCCTGGGAGGGGTCAAAGGCCGTGGCGTCGAAGATCGGCACGCCGAACTCGACCGAGTTGGCGGCCGCCAGGCTGGCAGCCGACACGAGCCGGCGGTCAACGAAGTACTGAGCGAGAGGCTTCTTCTCGGCAGTCGCGGCGGCCATGGCCTCCCGCGCAGCGCTCTCGTCGAGCGCTCCGTCAAGTACCAGGCGACGGGCGATGCCGGTGATCCCCACCAGATTGGCGGTAGCGACGGTATTCATAGAAGTCTTCTGGGGCCCCTCCAATGACTCTAACGCAAAAATCGGGGGGTGCACTGAGGACGCGTCCGAATTTTCGGCCGTCTGGTTCCCCCTTGGCCTCTCCGATCCGAGCCGACGGAACCCCGGCAGGGATGCAGCGCGAAATGTGCTGCCGCACGTTGCGGATGCCGGCCGGAAGCGCGACGCTTAAGGCTGGTCTTGCCAGTAGTTCCCCATGCGAATCTCCGTCGTGTTGCCGGCAAAAAACGAGGAGAAAGGGCTCGCCCGTACGCTGCCCACCCTGCGGCGGCTATGGCCGGACGCCGAAGTCATCGTGTCCGACGATGGCTCGACCGACGCCACCGCCGAGGTGGCTGCCCGCCACGGCGCCAAGGTGGTCGGGGCGCCGTATTCCATGGGCAACGGTGCAGCCGTCAAGCGGGGCGCGCGTGCAGCTACGGGGGATGTGATCGTGTTCATGGATGCGGACGGCCAGCACGACCCGGCCCACATCGAGGCCCTGCTGGCGGGTCTCGGCAGGGGCTACGACATGGTCGTGGGGGCCCGTGACAGCAGCGGTCAGGCCAACCGCAGTCGTGGTTTTGCCAACGGCTTCTACAATCGCCTCGCAAGCTGGATGACCGGTCACTCCATCGCCGACCTGACCTCCGGCTTCCGCGCGGTCCGCACCGACCGTTTCCGCGAGTTCCTCCATCTGTTGCCGAACGGTTTCTCCTATCCGACCACGAGCACCATGGCATTCTTCCGGAGTGGCTACCCCGTTGCATACGTGCCGATACCTGTCGCGCAGCGCCTCGGAAGCAGTCATATCCGCCCCGTGAGGGACGGAATTCGCTTCCTGCTGATCATCTTCAAGATCGCGACGCTGTACTCGCCGCTGAAGCTGTTCTTGCCGGCCTCGCTTGGATTTGGTGTATTGGGCACGAGCTATTACGCGTACACGTTCGCGACGGCAGGGCGTTTTACGAACATGAGCGCGCTTCTTCTCAGCGCAGCTGTGATCGTCTTTCTGATCGGCCTCATATCCGAACAGATCACATCGCTGTCCTACTCGCGGAACAGCAACTAGACGTGTCGACTGCCCTGCGCACCTGGATCGCGCCCCTCATCGGTACGCCGTTTCACCCTCAATGGCTGGCGCGGTCCCGCAGGGCGACCCGCGCCAATCTGGACGCGTTGGCCCGCGGTGTCGTTCTGGACATCGGCAGCGCGGATCGCTGGGCCGGGGCCAGGCTTCCTGAGGGCAGCACATACCTGGCACTGGACCATCTGGCGATCGGGGGTAAGTACGGCTCCAGACCCGACGTATTCGGTGATGCAGCGCGCCTTCCTCTGAAGGGGGGATGTATCGATGCAGTCCTGCTTCTGGAGGTCCTGGAACACCTGCCTGATCCCGAGCGGGCGCTCGCGGAGATCGTGCGTGTCCTTCGGCCGGGCGGGATATTGATTCTGAGCGTGCCATTTCTGTACCCGGTTCACGATGCGCCCTTTGATTACCAGCGTTACACGGAGTACGGGCTGCGCAGCGCGCTTGCACGAGCTGGGTTGGAGGTGGTCGAGATCCGCGCGTCGCCCAGCGCAATTGAAACGGCTGGCTTACTGGGTTGCCTTGCTCTTGCAGGGACAGCCATGACAGCCGTGCGTCGGGGCGGTATTCGACTCGGTGTCCTGCCGTTGCTCGCGATACTCGTGCCATTCGTCAATCTTGCAGCCTGGTGTCTGGCGCGCACTCTGCCGCCGTGGGAAGGCATGGCGGCCGGCTACGATGTCGTGGCGAGGCGTCCATGAGTCAGCCGGGGTTCGTCGTGATCTCGACCTCCTTCCCGTCGAAGGGCGATGGAAGCGAGGCCGCCGGCGCGTTCGCGGCCGATCTCGCCGTCGAGCTCGGGCGCCACATTCCCGTCCGCGTCGTCGCCCCCGGGACGCATGCCTGCCGAGAACGCTTCGCCACAGGGGTGGAGGTCTACAGGTTCGCCGCGCCGGACAAACCGCTGTCTGCATTGTCACTGCGATCGCCGCATGACATCGCCTGGATGGGGCGAGTGCTCATGGGTGGACAGGCGGCTACCAGGGCCGCCGTAGGCGATGCCCCAACGGCACATCAGCTCGCGCTGTGGGCTTTGCCATCCGGTCATTGGGCCCGTCGTGTTTCCCGCTCTGCGGGCGTGCCGTACTCCGTCTGGACGCTCGGTAGTGACATCTGGACTCTGGGTAAGGTACCGCTCGTCAAACGTTACCTGCGATCTGTGATCGCGGGTGCGACGTGCGTATTCTCCGACGGGTTCGGTCTCGCGCGTGAAACGGAGGCACTGGGCGGTCGAACCGTCGAGTTCCTCGCAAGTGCCAGGAGCCTGGACGTCGTCGAGCGCCCGGAAGCAGGCCGGGGTGCGCTCTACTCGTTACTGTTCATCGGGCGATGGCATCCGAACAAGGGGGTCGATCTCCTTATGGACGCGCTGACTATGCTCGGCGAGAGGGATTGGGCCCGGATCCGACGCGTGGTCATATGCGGGGGCGGCCCCATGGCGGACGCTGTGCTGTCCGCGGCGGAGCGGTTGCGGTCGCAGGGGCGGCCTGTAGAGATGCGCGGATACGTGGGCGCTGCGGAGGCAGCCCATCTCATCGGCGATGCGGACTACCTGTTGATTCCGTCCCGCATCGAGAGCATTCCCGTTGTCTTCTCCGATGCCATCCGCAACGGCTGCCCTGTAGTCACGATGCCCGTGGGAGACCTTCCCCGCCTGGTCGAGGGCGAATGCACCGGCATCATGGCTGCCCGCGTCAGCGCAGAGGCGTTTGCTGCGGCGCTTGGACGTGCGCTTGCTACATCACCATCCATCTTCACGCATGGCATGCGGCGCCTCGCGCCGGTCTTCTCCGTGCAGGAGGGCATCGCGCCGCGCATTCTGGCGCTAGTGCATGGCTCTCCCGCGGGACGGGCGACATAGGGGCGGCATGGCAGGCGAGCGTGGGTTGCTTGGCATTTGGCATCGGCTCGCGCCGGTGCTGGTGGCACTCGCGCTCGGCGCGACAGTGCTGGCGGCGAGGAGCAGGTTCGACGACATGCAGGCGCTTCTCGCTGGACCTCGCCTCGCGAACTTCCTCATTGCTTTCGCCATTCTCGCAGTGGCCAATGTGGCCGGCGCGCTCGTTTTCGTCTCCTTCACCAGCAGAAGCGGAGCGGTGCGCATCCTTGGTGCGTACCTGCTGTCGCAACTTGCAAAGTATGTCCCGGGGCGGATCTGGGTCGTGGTGCTGCAGGGGAGCCTGCTGAGCCGGGTAGCACCGGGCGAGCTGCTGATCTCAAACGTACGTGCTGTCGTGGTGATCACCCTCGCGGTCGCGGGTGCGGGTCTGGCCTTTCTCGTCCGACCGCACAGCCACATGCTTGCAGGTGGCGTGTTCATAGCGACCTGGTGGATTTCCACCCGGGCCGGCGATGACCAATGGGCGCGGGCCCTGCTGTCGCTGGTTCAGGCTGTGCCGCGTTTCGGGCGTATCGCCGATGCACTCGCGGTCAGCGTCGTCGATCGCGAGCGACGGCATCTTCGCTCGGCATCGCTGGCGACCTTCCTCGTGTGCTACAGCCTTGGCTGGTGGTTGGTCGTGCGCGTAGCGTTGCCAGACGAGGACGCGATGCTCGTCCTTGCGACCCTTAGTTTCTCGTATCTGACGGGTGTGGCCAGCATGCTTCCGGCGGGAATCGGCGCCCGCGAAGCGACGATGCTTGTACTGGCGCCGTGGGCCGGAGCGAGCCACGCCGACATGGCCATGCTTGCGGTCGTGTCGCGTTCCGGTCTACTGGTAGTGGACGTCGTGTCGGCGCTCGCCGGATCGATACTTCTTCTTCGTACCGGAACGGGAGCGCAGAAGTGAACGCCCTGAGGCTGGCGCTCTTCATGATGGCGGAACTGGTTCTTCGCATCTGCGTCGTTCCCCAGTTGCGTGCCAGCCTTGTGCGGCTTCTTGGCGCTCAAGTAGGCAGAAACGCAAGGATCTACGAATGCCAGTTCATCAACCTGCGAGCGGGCTTTCGCAATCTGACGGTGGGTGACGATGTGCATATCGGCCCAGGCTGCCTGATCGACCTTCAGGGGCCGGTCGCGATCGGTAACGGGACCTCGATATCGCCCCGGGTGTGCGTGATCAGCCATGCGGACCCGGGCTCTGCCCATGACTCATGGCTTTGCCAACACTTTCCGCCGCGAGCTGAAGGGGTTCGGATCGGTGCGGAGTGCTGGATCGGCACGGGCTCGATCCTGCTGTCCGGTGCCTCGGTCGCGGACCGGGCCGTAATAGGCGCCGGATCGGTGGTGAGGGGGGCATGTGAGGGCAGCGCCGTCCATGCCGGAGCGCCGGCGCGGCTCGTCCGGCGTCTCTCTGGGGAGCTGGATGGAGGCCGCCGTCAGGGCCCGTGAAGTGTCAGCCGCCTGACGGCATCAATGACGCGCGACACATCCCTGTCCTCCAGCTTGGGAGACAGGGGTAGGCTCACCGTTTGACGCCCAACCCTCATGGAGACCGGCCAACGCGCCGCATTCCAGCCGAAATGTTCCTGATAGTACGGATGCTCGGCGACCGAAAGGTAATGCACTCCCGTCCCGATGCCGAGGCCGTTCATGGCATCCAGGAAGGCATCCCGCGTCATCCCGCAGCGGGCTGGGTCGATGCCGATGGTGTAGAGATGGAACGCATGCCGGGTGTGGTCTTCCACCGGAGCGGGTAGCGTAATGAGCTCCGCGGGCAGCTCGCTCTGGTAGACGCTCCAGATCTCCGCGCGACGTTTCCACGATGCTTCCACGCGTGCAAGCTGGTGAATACCGATCGCGGCCTGCATGTCCATCATGTTGTACTTGAACCCGCTCTCCACAACCTGATAGTGCTTGTAGCCTGCATCGCTGAAGCGATGCCAGGCGTCCTTGCTCATGCCGTGAAGGGCAAGCACGCGGGCCCGGTCGACCAGTTCGGTGTCGCGGCCGATGATCATCCCGCCCTCGCCCGTTACCACGTTCTTGGTGACATAGAAGCTGAAGCATCCGAAGTCCCCGAACGTGCCTGCGTGTCGGCCACGGTAGGTCGTTTCGATGGCGTGCGCGCAGTCCTCGATCACCATGAGGCCGTGTTTGCGTGCGATCGCCATGATGCGATCCATGTCGCAGGGACGGCCCGCGAAATGCACCGGCAGGATGGCGCTCGTGGCCGGGGTGATCGCGGCTTCGATCGCGTCCGGGTCGATGTTGTGGGTAACAGGATCGACATCGGCCAGCACTGGCTTCAGGCCTGCGTGCAGGATCGCGTTGACGGTCGCGCAGAACGTCAGGGGGGTCGTGATCACCTCCGATCCGGCCGGGAGGCTGGCCGCGACCATGCTGATGTGAAGCGCAGCGGTACACGAGTTCAGGGCAGCCACGTGAGCAGGTGTGACGCCCTTGTATGCCGCCATGGCAGCTTCGAACCGGGCTACCCGTGGGCCGGTCCCGAGCCAGCCCGAGCGCATGCAGGCAACGACCTCCTGGATCTCCTCCTCGTGGATGTCGGGCGCTGCAAAGACGAGAAATGGATCGTTGGCCATGGGCTCGAGGTTGGGGTTACAAACTTCGGCTGGGCCCGACGGGAGCGCTCGTCAGGTGATGGATGCACGCAGACCTTGACGACACGTTGGCTGCCCAGAACATAGGGTGCGCTACCGCGGTTGGCGCACGAGCTTGCCACGGCGCCTCACGGTTCGAGCATGCAGTTGGTGTCGGAGACATCGCAGATCGTGCGACGGCGCCCGGGCGCGCGCGGGACAGCCGTGACGGACGTGCTCACATCGGTGACATCGTCGCCACTGGCGCACGCCTTCAGTGGAGCAGTGCGAGGTGCTTCTCCACCCAAGAGGGCGGCTACCGACAGACTGACATAGCTTTTCGTTTCAGCAAGGCAGGCAGCCTCGGCACTCTTGGCTTGCTGCCGCGCCAGCAACGGGAGAGCGATCGCCGATAGAACCGCGATGATGGCGATGACAATCATGACTTCGATCAACGTAAAGCCACGAACGTCGGTGGCGCCGCCGTTACGCTGATGACCCTGCGTGAAGCGGCTCGTAGGGGCGAACTCGAGATCGAACATCGTCGCTTCACCGGGAGGCGGGCATCAAGGGACAGAGTTGGCTCGGGGTAGGCGGCGAAGCTGGGCGGACCAGTCTTCCCTCCCCACCTCGTCGAGCTGATGCAAGAGCTGTTCCGTGGCCGTGTCGTTCGCGGGTGCGAGCGACACGGCCATCCGGAAGTATGGGAGGGCCTTGGCCGGAACGCTCGTCCGATTATGGACATACGCCCCGATGCGCCTGTACTGGCTTGGGTCTAGCCGATGTCGCTCGGTGGTGATTTCAATCATCTCGATCATGCCGCGCTCGTCCAGGGGGGTGCCCAGATCGACGTTGTCGAGCATTACCCATAGGATCGCCTGGTTCTGCGCATTGGCGGGGGCGGCGCGAAGGGAGTCGAGAAGGCTGCGCCAATCCTCAGCCGGAACTCCGCCTTGCCGTGCCTTGTAGAGGATGACGTTGGACCACATGGGTGGCGAGCCCGTCAGCCTGGCCCCATGCTCGTTTGTCTCGATCGCGCGCGCGAAGTCCGGGCTGTCCGTTCTCCCCCCGCTTCGCTCGACGTAGGCGGCGCCGAGTTCCATCCAAGCTCGTGGCGAGCGCGGCGCGTTGTCCAAAGTATGGAGCGCAAACCGGACGGGTTCACCCCATGCGCGGGCTCGGACCCACGTGCCCGTCGAGAGGGCGACGAGAATGCCTACGACCAGCCCGGTGCGGACGACTCGATGTTCGTGGCGAAAGTACTCGCCAAGGCCCCACCCGAGGTCTGTCGCGGCCAACACGATACCGATGAGGGGCAGGTGGTTGCGATGCTCGAAAGCAAGTTCGAGATTCAGGACATTGCTGGTCAGGGCGTGGCCCGCGAAGAAGAGAAGCACTCCGAACGCGAACACTGGCCTGCGATGCCGCCAAGCCCACGCCCAGCCGATCAAGCCTGCCAGCAGCAGCAGGGAGGACAAGGTGCTGGCCGGCTCGAAAAGGCTGCGCGAGATCACCAACTCGTCGTAGTAGAACGGTAGGCGGCTCGGCAAGGGCAACGCGATCTGGCCGAGGTACATTGCGAGCACTCGGCCTTGCGTCAGAAGGCGTTCGGGGGTTGAGAACTCGCGGCCGGGGATTGCGTCCCAGTACCAGTAGCCAGGCACGAGGAGTGCGAACGCCGTGATGGCGACCACCCCAAGCAACGCATAGGCTTTGCGTAACATGCCGGCCACTCGTGGGTCGGCCGCGCCGAAATGGAGTACGGTCAACTCGAGAATCAGCGCATACGAAGGAAGCAGTACGGCATCTTCCTTGCTGGCGAGTCCGAAAGCCCAGAAGAGCAACGCGAGCGCACCGAGATTCCTGCTGCGGACGCCGGCAAGCTGCGCGCGGCGCATGCCCAAATACGCCCAAAGCGACAGGATCATGAAGAGCGTGCACAGCATCTGCATCCGCTGCACTACGTAGAGGACGGTCGACACCTGCAGCGGGTGGACGGCCCAGATTAGAGCGGCCGCGAGCGAACCCAGGTTGGCACGCTTCTGACTGTACCCGGCAGCAACAAGTAGATGTCGAAGAAATAGCGCAAGAACGGCCGTGGTCAGCGCGTGGATGAGCAGGTTGGTAGCTTTGAACTGTGCGGGATCGAGGCCGGCCCGCCAGTAGTCAAGCGCGAAGGACAGCATCGAGAGTGGGCGTGAACCTTCGCCCGGTTGGAAGCTGTATGTCGCGTAGAGCAGGCTCTCGAGGTCGAGCGCAGTGATCCGCAATGCGGCGTTATGGACGATGTTGGGGCCGTCGTCGAAAATGAACGCACCGCCGAGTCCCGGCAGGAACAGGCAGGCCGCGACAACCGACGACAGCGCGGCGATTGCGATGTGACAGCGGAGGCGGTAGGTCACAGGTCCCTTCAACGCAGCAATGCCACGCACTTGCCGCTGATCAGCAAACGAAAAGCGCCTTGCGGCGCTTTTCGTCCGATACGGAAACGCCCTTGCTTACGGCAGGATGCGGCAGGAGCCGCTGCCGGTATCGCACTGCGTGTTGCGGACGAGGGTGGCGTTGCCCTTGGTCTGGGGCACGAAGATGGCGGAGCGCGGCGTGTTGTAGTCGGCGATCACGACAGGCGAGTCGATGCTGGCGCAAGCCCGCCCGACAAAAATTGTGGCGTTACGGTTGTCCGCGATGTCGGCGACGGCGCCATTCATGAACGCCTTCGCCTCCGCAAGGCACGCGCCATTGGCCGAACGCTGCGTGTAGTTGCGGTACTGCGGCAGCGCGATGGCGGCCAGGATGGCGATGATCGCGACGACGATCATCAGTTCGATGAGGGTAAAGCCCTGCTGCTTCTTCATGATGTATCCCCTAGGAGTGGAGTGGATCCTCACGGACGGTGCCGGACGGCTCGCCTGGGTCCTGTAGGTCCGCCGAGGCTGTCCGTGCATCCGGGGATACGCATAACCCGTGCCAGAGCTGAACGCCAGCCGGTTTTACGGTTTTCCGGCAGTTCATCACGTTGCCGGGCGTCGGGATTCCGGCGCGCTGACGCTCAGCGTCAGGTGTGCGCGGCGGATGTGACGCTCAGCGTCAGGTCCGCGCGCCGGCGGCGGGGGGGTTATTCGATGCCCAGCTTCTTGAGCTTGTAGCGCAGCGCCCGGAAGGTGATGCCCAGGGCGGCGGCGGTGCGGGTCTTGTTGTAGCGGTTTTCCTGCAGCGCGTGCTGGATGGCGGCGCGCTCGATCTCCTCGATGTAGGAGGGCAGGGCGCTGGTGGCGGTGTCGCGCGGGTCCAGGCTTCGGGGGTCGGCGCCGGCGGCCGGGGCGATGGTGGTGGTCGGCGCGGCGGGCTTGGGCGCGGCGCGCGGCAGGCTCAGGTCCTCGACCTGGATGGTGTCGCCCTCGGCCAGGGCCATGGCGCGCTCGAGGATGTTCTCCAGCTCGCGCACGTTGCCCGGGAAGGCGTAGGTCTTGAGCGCCTCGACGGCCTCTGCGGAGAGGCGCGGCACCGGGCGGCCCTGGGCGGAGGCCAGGCGCTGGAGGATGAGGTCCGAGAGCGTGGGCAGGTCCTCGGGGCGCTCGCGCAGGGGCGGTACGCGCAGTTCGATGACGTTGATGCGGTAGTAGAGGTCGTGGCGGAAGCGGCCTTCCTCGACCAGCGCGGCCAGGTCCTTGTGGGTGGCCGAGAGGATGCGCACGTCGACCTTGACCTCGGCATTGGCGCCCACCGGCCGCACCGACTTCTCCTGGATCGCGCGCAGCAGCTTGACCTGCATGGGCAGGGGCAGCTCGGCCACCTCGTCCAGGAACAGGGTGCCGCCGTCGGCGGCCTGGAACAGCCCGGGCTTGTCGGCATGCGCGCCGGTGAAGCTGCCCTTCTTGTGGCCGAAGAACTCGCTCTCCATGAGCTCGGCCGGGATCGCGCCGCAGTTGACCGGCACGAACGGCCCGGAGGCGCGGCCGCCCTCGGCATGGATGGTGCGGGCGACCAGCTCCTTGCCCGCGCCGGACTCGCCGGAGATGTAGACCGGCGCCTGGCTACGGGCGACCTTGGTCAGGGTGGCGCGCAGCTGCGCCATGGCCGGCGAGGTGCCGTGCAGGCGGGTGGCGATGCCGGACTCGGCGGCGGCGCGGCGGCGCTCGTGCAGCTCCAGGGCCTGCTTCACCAGGTCGCGCAGCACGCCCAGGTCCACGGGTTTGGCGACGAAATCGAAGGCGCCGGCCTTCAGCGCCTCGACCGCGGCCTCGACGTTGCCGAAGGCGGTGATCATCGCCACCGGGGTATTGGGGTGGTTCTGGTTGATGTCGGCCACGATCTCCAGCCCGCTGCCGTCGGGCAGGCGCATGTCGGTCAGGCAGAGGTCGTAGCGGTTGCGCGCCAGCAGGGCGCGGGCATCGGTGACGTTCGCAGCGGTGTCGCAGCGCAGGCCCATCCGGCCGAGGGTCATCACCAGCAGTTCGCGGATGTCCCGTTCGTCGTCGACGACAAGCGCGGTACGCGAAGGCGGGGCGGTGCGGGCTTCGGTCATCGGGTCCTCCGCCCGCAACCTTAGCCGAAGTGACCGAAAGCGGCCACTTCGGGCGGTCTGTGTCAACCCGCGGCCACGTTCGCCGACCGCTCGTCCGTCAGCCGGTGGCCCAGCGCGCTCATGCGGATGCGGAAGCAGCCGCCGCCCCCGGCGGTGGGCAGGTAGTCGAGCCCGGCCTGGTTGGCGCGGCAGAGCTCGCGGGCGATGTAGAGCCCCAGGCCCGTACCGTGGTGCGAGGTGGTGAAGAAGGGCTTGAACAGCCGGCCACGCACGCCCTCGGGGATGCCGGGGCCGCGGTCGAGCACATCCAGCACGGGGCGGCCGTTGTCGCTGGCCACGTGCAGGGTCACGCGCGCGGGCTGGCCTGGCATGCGCCCGTAGGTCAGGGCGTTGTGCACGAGCACCGTCAGCACCTGGTGCAGCTGGCGCGGGTCGAACAGCGCCGGGACCTCCTGCAGCGTCGACGTGGCGGTGATCGTGTCGCCCTCGATCGGGTGGCTGACGAGGTACTCCTCGACGAAGCGCCGCGCCACGTCCACCGCGTCGATCACTTCCGGCTTGGCCGGTTCGCGGCGCGCCAGGCCGAGCACGTTGTCGACGATGCCGTTCATGCGCTGCGCGTGCTGGTGCACGATCTCGAGCAGGCGGCGGTCGGCGGCGCGGATGTCCTCGGATTCCTCCAGCAACTGCACCGCGTAGTTGATCGCGGCGAGCGGATTGCGGATCTCGTGGGCGAGGCTGGCGGAGAAGCGACCGAGCGTGGCCAGGGTGATGGATTCGGCGCGCTGGGAGACCAGCGAGGTGTCGTCGAGGAAGACGAGCACCTGGTCGCTCTGTGCCTGCAGGCGGGCGAACCGCGGGATCACGTCGGGCTGGTCCGGGGCGATGCGCAGCGGGCTGTCGTCCGAGCGCCCCGTGGCGCGCCACTCGGCCAGGCGACGGCCGAGTTCGGGCACGGCGACCGCCAGCTCGCGGTAGCCGCTCTCCTCGTCGCCCACGTCGCCCACCAGCGCGACCGCCGCCTCGTTCGCCAGCCGCAGCCGGCCCTGCCCGTCGACCAGCAGGACCCCCGTCCGCAGGCGCCGGATGATCAGCTCGTTGACCTGCGCCAGGTGCTCGTTCTCGGTGGCATGCGTGGCGGCCAGCTCGTAGCTCTCGCGCATCTGGCGGCCAAGCACGTTCATGAGCGTGCCGAGCGCGGCATAGCCGATGGCGAACATCACCGGCTCGGCCAGCGAGCGCGCGATGTCCATGTCCATCTGGCTCCAGGCGTACTCGCCCAGCAACCCCGCCACGGCGGCCGCGCCGACCGCCAGGGCCAGCCGCGTCGGCAGCAGCAGCGAGGCGGCGCCGATGTTGAACATCAGCATCAGGGCGATACCGACCGCCGACATCGGCATCGCGTGCATGGCCAGGATGCCGAAGAAGAGATCGCCCGCCACGCCGATCGCCGCCAGGGTGCGCAGCTCCACCCGCCGCACGAGGGCCAGCGCGACCAGGGAGAGGAACAGGTAGGTCAGCGTGACCGAGCGGGCCAGCAGCTCGTGGCGCACCGGATCGCCCAGGCCACCCGCCGGGCCGAACACCACCAGCACCAGCAGCGCCGCCTCCAGCACCCGGTACAGGCTGAAGAGCCAGAGTTCGCGATGCAGCACCTGGTCGGCATCGCGCGGGGAGACGGTCGTCTGCAGGGGCACGGCATGTGTCCGGAGGCGGTCTGGCCCGAGTATAGGCGGCCGCCCCGGCGCGGAGCCGGCGGGCATCGGGCCGTCTTTTGCCCGGAAATGGCCGATCGGCGACAATACCGCCCCCTCGCGCCGGCCCCGCGCCGCGCTTTCGCGCGAGCTCCCACGTCCATCCTTCGGTGACGCATGAATTTCCACGAATACCAGGCGAAGCAGCTCTTCGCCGACTACGGCATCGCGGTGCCGACCGGGCGCGTCGCGCGCTCGCCGGAAGAGGCGGTGGCTGCCGCCAAGGCCATCCCGGGCGACCTGTGGGTCGTCAAGGCGCAGATCCACGCGGGCGGCCGCGGCAAGGCCGGCGGCGTGAAGCTGGCGAAGAACTTCGACGAGGTCGCGCAATACGCCCGCGCGATGCTCGGCACGAAGATGGCCACGTACCAGACCGCGGGCGTCGAGCTGCCGATCGATTCGGTGCTGATCTCCGAAGGCACCGACATCGCCAAGGAGCTGTACCTGTCGGTCCTGGTCGACCGCGCCACCAAGTCCATCACCTTCATCGCCTCGGCCGAAGGCGGCATGGACATCGAGCAGGTCGCCCACGAGAAGCCCGAGGCGATCCACACCCTCAACGTCGACTTCGTCGAGGGCCTGCAGCCCTACCACTGCCGCGACCTCGGCTTCGCGATGGGCCTGAACGCCAGGCAGGTCGGCCAGCTCTCCAGGATCATGCTGGGCCTGTACCGGCTGTTCAACGAGAAGGATCTGGCGCTGGTGGAGCTCAACCCGCTGGCCATCCTCACCAACGGCGACCTCGCCGTGCTCGACGGCAAGATCAACTCCGACGACAACGCTTCGTTCCGCCACCCCGAGCTCGTCGCCATGCGCGACGTGCGCCAGGAGGACGAGACCGAGGTGCTCGCGTCCAAGTGGGACCTCAACTACGTCACGATGGACGGCGACATCGGCTGCATGGTCAACGGCGCCGGCCTTGCCATGGCCACGATGGACGTGATCGCCCTCAACGGCGGGCAGCCTGCGAACTTCCTCGACGTGGGCGGCGGCGCGACCAAGGAGCGCGTGACCGAGGCCTTCAAGCTGATCCTGTCCTCGGACAAGGTGAAGGCGATCTTCGTGAACATCTTCGGCGGCATCGTCCGCTGCGACATGATCGCCGAGGGCATCATCGCGGCGGTGCGCGAGGTGGACGTCAAGGTGCCGGTGATCGTGCGCCTGGAAGGCACGAACGTGGAGGCGGGCAAGGAGCTTCTGCGCAACTCGGGCCTGGCCATCACCCCGGCCGACGACATCAACGACGGCGCGAAGAAGGCCGTCGCGGCCGTCAAGCAGGCCGCCTGACCCCGCGCGGCAGGCGGAGCGCTTTTCAGAACCCCTTGAGCCAAGGGGGCGGCCCCGGAGCGAAGCGATGGGGCCGGGGTTGCGCAGGCAACTTCTGACGGACGACGAAGCTCCACCGTTGGCCGATGCATCCGAAGCCGCAAGACTTCGAATTACGAAGGACTCCAAGAAATGTCCGTTCTGATCAACAAGAACACCAAGGTGCTGGTGCAGGGCTTCACCGGCTCGCAGGGCACCTTCCACGCGCAGCAGATGCTCGACTACGGCACGAAGGTCGTCGGCGGCGTCACGCCGGGCAAGGGCGGCAGCGAGCACCTGGGCCTGCCCGTTTTCAACACGATGGCCGAGGCGGTCGCCGCCACGGGCGCCGACGCCTCCGTGATCTACGTCCCGCCGCCGTTCGCGGCCGACGCCATCCTCGAGGCCGCGGCCGCCGGTATCCGCGTGATCGTGTGCATCACCGAGGGCATCCCGGTGCTGGACATGCTGCGCGTCAAGAACGTGCTGAAGTCGCACCCGGAGACGGTGCTCGTCGGCCCGAACTGCCCGGGCGTGATCACGCCGGGCGAGTGCAAGATCGGCATCATGCCGGGCCACATCCACATGCCGGGCAAGATCGGCATCGTCTCGCGCTCGGGCACGCTCACCTATGAAGCGGTGAAGCAGACGACCGACGTCGGCCTCGGCCAGTCGACCTGCATCGGCATCGGCGGCGACCCGATCAACGGCACCAACTTCATCGACGCCCTGCGCTGGTTCCAGGACGACCCGCAGACCGAGGGCATCATCATGGTCGGCGAGATCGGCGGCAGTGCCGAGGAAGAGGCGGCCGAGTTCATCGCGCAGCACGTGACCAAGCCGGTGGTGAGCTTCATCGCCGGTGCCTCCGCGCCCAAGGGCAAGCGCATGGGCCATGCCGGCGCGATCGCCTCCGGCGGCTCGGGCACGGCCGAGGGCAAGTTCGCGGCGCTGGAGAAGGCGGGCGTCACCACGGTGAAGTCGCCTGGCGACCTCGGCGCGGCGATCGCCAAGCGCCTCGCCGGCTGACACCCGCGACGTGCATGGAAAAGGCCGCCTCGCAGTCTGCGTGAAAGCAGCTGCACCGCGGCCCGACAACGCCCCGTCAGGGGCGTTGTTGTTTCTGGTTTTCGGGGTTGACGCCCGGCCCGCGAATGCGCATGATCCATGCGCATCCTTGACGGGAGCTGGCAATGCGCATCCATGACGAGACGGCCGGCTACGGCAAGCGGCCCACCAACCTCAGCATCAACGAGGGCCTGTTGCGGCTGGCCAAGGAGCTGGACATCAACCTCTCCGCCATGCTGGAGCGGGCGATCGAGGCCGAGGTCCGCGCCCGGCGCCGCGCCCGCTGGCTGGAGGAGAACCGCGAGGCCATCGAGGCCTACAACGCGCGCGTCGAGCGCGAGGGTGCCTTCAGCGACATGCTGCGGGCGTTCTGAGCGGTGCAGTTCACCGTCTACGCCAATGGCGATGAGCGCACGCGCGCCGCGGTGCCCTACCTGCTCGACGTGCAGAGCGACCTCGTCGCCAAGGCCGCGACCTGCGTCGTGGTGCCGCTCATCTCCACGGCGCGCGCCGGGCGCCCGGCCGAGCGCCTGATGCCGACGTTCGACATCGCGGGCGAGGCCTGGGTCATGGATACGCTACAGCTGGCCGGCGTGCCGCGGGCGGTCCTGGGCGGCGCCATCGCCGACCTTTCGCACGAGCGCGCGCGGATACTCGCGGCCCTGGACATGCTGGTTTCGGGAATCTGAGGACGGATCATGGCGGCTCTGCGGATCGCACTCGCGCAATTCGACTTCCCGGTGGGCGACGTCGCCGGCAATGCCGGCCGCATCGCGCGCATGATCGCGGAGGCGCGCGACGAGTACGGCGCGCAGCTGGTCGTCTTTCCCGAGCTCGCCATCAGCGGCTATCCGCCGGAAGACCTGCTGATGCGTCCCAGTTTCCTCGCCGACTGCGAGAAGGCGCTGCGGGAGGTCGCCGCCGCCGCGACGGGCATCGTCGCCGTGGTGGGCTGGCCGGAAACCGCCGGCGCGATCGTCTACAACGCCGCCAGCGTGCTGCGCGACGGCGCCGTGGAGCAGACCTACCGCAAGCGTGAGCTGCCGAACTACGCGGTCTTCGACGAGCGCCGCTATTTCAACGCCGACCCGGACGCCGAGACCTGCGTGTTCGAGGTCGAGGGCGTGCAGGTGGGCCTGGTGATCTGCGAGGACCTCTGGTTTCCCGAGCCGATCGCCGACACCGCGCGCGCGGGCGCCGAAGTGGTCGTCGTGCCCAATGCCTCGCCCTTCGAGCACGACAAGCATGCCGCGCGCGATGCGCTGCTGGAGCAGCGCGCGAAGGAGACGGGCACCGCGATCGCCTACCTCAACTGCGTCGGTGGGCAGGACTCGGTGGTCTTCGACGGTGCCTCGGTGATGGCCGACGGCGACGGCGTGGTGCACCCGGCAGCGGCCGCCTTCAGCGAGGAATGGCTGGTGGTGGAGTTCGACCCGGTGGGGCGCCGCTTCGCCGCGCTGCAGTGGACGGTGGACGGCGACGAGAGCCGCGAGGCGCTGGCCTGGCGCGCACTGGTGCGCGGCACGCGCGACTACTGCGCCAAGAACGGCTTCGACAGCGTCTGGCTGGGGCTTTCCGGCGGCATCGACTCGGCGCTGGTGCTGGCGATCGCCGCCGATGCGCTGGGCCCCGACAAGGTGACCGCGGTCAGGCTGCCCTCGCGCTATACGGCGGACCTGTCCAACGACCTCGCGGCCGAGCAGTGCGCCAGGCAGGGCGTGCGCCTGCTGACGCTGCCGATCGAGCGGCCCTTCGTGGCCTACCTCGACACGCTTGCCGAAACGTTCGCCGGCCGCGCCCCCGACATCGCCGAGGAGAACCTGCAGTCGCGCATCCGCGGCGCGATGCTGATGGCGCTGTCCAACAAGTTCGGCGGGCTGCTGCTCACCACC
Source organism: Pseudomonadota bacterium (assembly GCA_049323195.1). GTDB lineage: Bacteria > Pseudomonadota > Gammaproteobacteria > Xanthomonadales > Xanthomonadaceae > Cognatilysobacter. The sequence continues at coordinate 50,446 of JBMOOW010000116.1, forward strand.
GGCAACAAGAGCGAGTACGCCGTCGGCTACGCGACCATCTACGGCGACATGTGCGGCGGCTATGCACCGATCAAGGACGTCTACAAGACCGACGTCTACCGCCTCGCGCGCTGGCGCAACACCGTCGGCGATCCGGTCATCCCGAACGAGGTGATCGAGCGCGCGCCCTCGGCGGAGCTGCGCGAGAACCAGAAGGACCAGGATTCGCTTCCGCCCTACGACGTGCTGGACGCGATCCTGTATCGGCATGTCGACCAGGAACAGTCGCGCGACGAGATCGTGGCGGCGGGTTTCGACGCGGCGACGGTCGACCGCGTGGTCAGGCTGGTGCGCGTGGCCGAGTGGAAGCGCCACCAGGCCGCGCCCGGGCCGAAGGTGAGCCGCCGCGCCTTCGGGCGCGAGCGCCGGTATCCGATCACGAACGGGTACCGCTGAGCCCTGCGGCGTCGACCGTAGCCCGGGTAAGCGAAGCGCACCCGGGGATCCGGGAGCGTCGAACCATCCAGGATGGGGGGCAGGAATCGCGTGACCCTGACCCCCCTCTCAGGTCGCCGGGTGCATTCCGCTTGGCCGGGCTACCTGGGCTTTGAGGATTGGCGGACCGGGGAGGTGCGTAGTCCACGCCGGGTCGCAAACCCCGGGTGCGCTTCGCTTACCCGGGCTACGGGCGCGACGCGCGGATCTGCGCTGCTGAAACGAAGACGCCGCCCGGAGGCGGCGTCGTTCGGCCTGGCGCGGCGCAGGCCGGCTCAGTCGTCGTCGCTCTGCAGCGCCGAGCGGTCGCCTGCGAAGGGGTTCAGGCGGCGCAGCTGGCTCGGGTAGTCCGGCCAGTCGCCACGCAGGTAGGGGTGGTTGGGCGCCTGCTGCTGCAGCAGCGTGCGGGCGTCGTTGGCCAGCGCCTCGTTGCCCAGCGCCGTGTAGGCCGCGGCCAGGGTGGCGATCGCATCGGCCTGGTGGCGGCTCTGCGGGTAGGTGTCGAGCACGTAGCGCGCGCGGTTGGCGGCGGCCACGTTGGCGCCACGGCGCAGGTAGTACAGCGCCGTGTCCATCTCGTGGCGGGCGAACATGTCGCGCAGGTCGCCCATGCGCTTGCGCGCGTCCTCGGCATAGCGGGAGTTGCCGTAGCGCTCGGCGACGATCGAGAAGTCGTTGTAGGCCTGCATGGGCGTGGCCAGGTCGCGGCGCGCCGGGTCCAGGCGCCAGACGCGCTGCAGGAACACCGTGTCGCGGCTGGAATTGACCAGCCCGCGCAGGTAGTACAGGTAGGCGATGTTGCGGTGGGTCGGGTAGGTGCGGATGAAGCGGTCGATGGAGCTGATCGCTTCCTCGTGCTTGCCGGCCTTGTACTGGGCGTAGGCGGTCTCGATCAGGGCCTGCTCCGTGTAGGGACCGTACGGGTACTGGGCGACCAGGCGGCGGAAGGTCTCCTCCGCGCCCGACCAGTTGCCGTTGGTCATCGAGCGGTGGCCGCGCTCGTAAAGCGTCTCGACGGCCACGCCCTCGTTCGCGTCATGGTCCTTGAACATCTTGCCCATGCGCGCGCAGCCCGTGCCCGCGAGCAGGGCGACCGCGAGGACGGCAGCCAGGCCGGGACGGAGCAGGGAGACGGCGGAAATGCGGCTGGAGCGTGGGCGCATTGGGGTTCTTACGGACGCCGGAGCGGGAAGGGCCGATAATAGCAGGCCCGAATCAACCGACCCCGCGCGCGCCCGATGGTTCCGCAGATGCCCGAACCCGTCCGCCTCCAGGCGCGCGTGCCCGACGCGAGCGCCGGCCGCCGCTTCGATGCGGTGCTCGCCGAGCTGTTCCCCGAGCATTCGCGCTCGCGCCTGGCCGGGTGGATCAGGTCCGGGCAGGCCCGGCTCGACGGCCGCGAGGCGCGCCCCCGCGACCCGGTGCGCGGGGGCGAGCTGGTCAGCGTCGAGGCCGAGGTGGGCATCGCCACCGACGCCCCGGCCGAGGACATCGCGCTGGACGTGCTCTACGCGGACGCCCACGTCATCGTGGTCAACAAGCCTGCGGGGCTGGTCGTGCATCCCGGCGCCGGCAATCCGGCCGGCACGCTGGTCAATGCGCTGCTGCACCGCGACCCCGCGCTGGCCGCGCTGCCGCGCGCCGGCATCGTGCACCGCCTCGACAAGGACACTTCGGGCGTGATGGTCATCGCGCGCACGCTCGAGGCGCATACCGCGCTGGTGGAGCAGTTGTCCGCACGGAAGGTGCACCGCCAGTACCTCGCGGTTGTGGTGGGCGCGCTGGTGTCCGGCGGCACCGCCAGTGCGCCCATCGACCGCCATCCTCGCGACCGCCTGCGCATGGCCGTGCGCGAGGACGGCAAGGAAGCGGTGACGCATTTCCGCCTGCGCGAGCGCTTCCGTGCGCACACGCTCCTGGAGTGCCGGCTGGAAACCGGTCGCACGCACCAGATCCGCGTGCACATGGCGCACCTCAAGCACCCGATCGTGGGCGACCCGCTCTACGGCGGGCCGCTGAAGCTGCCGAAGGGGGCGTCGGACGAGACCGTGGCCATGCTGCGCGGTTTCCGTCGCCAGGCCCTGCATGCCGAGACGCTGGAGTTCGCGCATCCGGTGACGGGCGATGCGGTGCGCTGCAGCGCGCCGATGCCGGCCGACATGCAGGCCCTCGTGGACGCGCTGCGCGCCGACAGCCGCGAGGCGGCGGAGCGCGGGCGGTGACGCCTGCGCGCATCACCCCGGACTGGCCCGTGCCGCCGGGCGTATGCGCCTTCACCACGGTCCGGCATGGCGCCGGGCGGTCGCCGGCCCCGTTCGACCATTTCAACCTGGGCAACCGCTCTGCCCCCGACGGCGACGACCCCGCCGTGGTGCAGGCCAACCGCGACGAACTGGCGGCGCGCTTCGGCCTGCCCTCGCCGCCGCACTGGCTGCGGCAGGTGCACGGCGTCGCCGTCCGGCGCTTCGATGCCCCGCCGCAGGCCGATGCCGCCGAGCCGGAGGCCGATGCGGCGGTGACGTCGACCCCGGGCGTGGTCCTCGCCATCCTCACGGCCGACTGCCTGCCCGTGGTGTTCGCCGCGCGCGACGGCAGCGAGGTCGCCGCCGCGCATGCCGGCTGGCGCGGGCTGGCCGGGGGCGTGCTGGAGGCGACGCTGGCGGCCATGCGTACGCGCCCGGACGAGGTCGTCGCCTGGCTGGGTCCGGCCGCGGGGCCGGACCGCTACGAGGTCGGGGTGGAGGTGTACGACGCCTTCGTCTCGCGCGACTGGGCCTGCGGCAGCGCCTTCCGCTGCACGCGGCCCGACCACTGGATCGTCGACCTGTACGCGCTTGCACGCAGGCGCCTGGAGCGTGCCGGCCTGGCCGCGGGGCAGGTGCACGGCGGCGGGCTGTGCACGATCTCGGACGCCGGGCGCTTTTTCTCGCACCGCCGCGACCGGCGCACCGGCCGCATGGCCACGCTGGCCTGGATGCGCCACTAGGACGCGGGCGGAATCGAGCCGGTGCGGCGTTCGATGCCGGAGCGCCGATCCTGGGCCGCGCCGGTGGTGTCGCAGACGCGGCGCCGACGCCGCGCCGGCGCAGGCACGGGATCGTCGGCGCGCTTGCCCGTGGCGGCCTCGCCGCGCAGGTCGCGCAGTGCACGCAGGTAGCTGCGCCGCCAGTACGTGATGTCGTGGTCGCAAAGGTGGCGGAACATGCTCTCCCAGCGCTCGCGGCGCTCGGCCAGCGACATGGTCATCGCCTGCGCGATCGCGTCGCCGGCGCCGTCGTGGTCGTAGGGGTTCACGATGAGCGCGCCGTCGAGCTCGCGCGCCGCGCCGGCGAAGGGCGAGAGCAGCAGCACGCCGGGATTTTCCGGATCCTGCGCGGCCACGTACTCCTTGGCCACCAGGTTCATGCCGTCGCGCAGCGGCGTGACCAGCCCGATGCGCGCCATGCGGTAGAAGCCCGTGAGCGTGGTGTGCGGGAAGTTGCGGTTGACGTAGCGGACCGGCGTCCAGTCGGGCTCGGCATAGCTGCCGTTGATGTGGCCCGAGAGCTGTTCCAGTTCCTGGCGGAGGCTGCGGTACTCGGCGACGTCCCCGCGCGAGACCGGCGCGATCTGCAGGAAGGTGAGCTGCCCGCGCTGCTGCGGATAGCGCCTGAGGTAGTTGGCGAAGCCCTGGAAACGCTCGGGCAGGCCCTTGGAGTAGTCGAGCCGGTCCACGCCGATGGCCAGCTCGCGGCCGGACATGCTCGCCATCAGGCGCTTCACGCCCGGCTTGCCCACCGCCTCGCGCGCCTGCTCGGCGATGCGCCGGGTATCGATGGAGATCGGGAACGCGCCGGCCTTGAACCGGCGCCCGCTCGGCGCTTCCAGCATTCCTCGCTCGAGCACGCGGCCGCCACCGAACAGGCGCACGTAGTCCTGGAAGCGTTCCAGGTCGCGCTCGGTCTGGAAGCCGACCAGGTCGCAGGAGGACAGGCCCTCGAACAGGCGCTGGTGGCTGGGCAGGGCCGCGAGCAGGTCGGAGGACGGCATCGGCACGTGCAGGAAGAAGCCGATGCGGCACTTGACCCCGCGCTCGCGCAGCAGCTTGGCCAGCGGGATGAGGTGGTAGTCGTGGATCCAGACCACGTCGTCCGGTTCCAGCAGGGGCGCCAGCTTGCCGGCGAACAGCGCGTTGACGCACTGGTAGGCCGCATAGGTATCGCGGTTGTAGTCCACGAGATCCATGCGGAAGTGCAGCAGCGGCCACAGCGTGCGGTTGGCGAAGCCGTTGTAGTAGTCGTCATGGTCCTGGCGCGACAGGTCCATCGTGACGAAGCGGATGTTGCCCATGCTGCGGTCGTGCACGCGCCCGGATGCATGCGGGTCGATCTTGCCGCTCCAGCCGAACCACATGCCGCCTTCCTCGCGCAGCGCGTCGAGCAGCGCGATGGCCAGGCCGCCGGCGCGGGATTCCTCCGGCAGCGCGACACGGTTGGAGACGACGACGAGGCGGGACATCGGGCGTTGGCGGGGCGGTCAGCTGGCGGGGCGGTTCGGACTGCGGGGCCGCGCACGGGCAATGCGAACGCGGGCCAGGTGCACCTGCGGATTAGGCGCGCGGCGCCGTCGGCGGAGGGTGAGGGCAGGGCCACGTGCAGGGCGGGGACGCTGGGCGCAGGCCCTGCGCGTCCCCGGCCCGTCGTGCCGGCCGGGCGCGGTTCGGTGGTCCGGCGAACTCCGCGTCACCCTGCGTCAGATCGCCTCCTGCCAGGGCCGGCTCAGCCGCATCGCCGCATTGATCAGGCCCACGTGCGAATAGGTCTGCGGGAAGTTGCCCCAGAGCTCGTTGCCCTCCAGTGCAAGGTCTTCCGACAGCAGCCCCAGGTGGTTGCGACGCTCCAGCGCGCGCTCGAACAGGGCGCGTGCCTCGTCCACGCGTCCGACCGCCGCGAGCGCGTCGATGTACCAGAAGGTGCAGATGGTGAAACTGGTTTCCGGCACGCCGAAGTCGTCGGGATCGGCATAGCGCAGCATGCCGTCGCCGCGGCGCAGCTGGCGGCCGATGACGTCGACCGTCGCCGCGAAGCGCGGATCGTCCGGCGCCACGAATCCCAGATCGGCGAGCAGGAGCAGCACGGCATCGAGCCGGCCGCTGCTGGTGCCTTCGACGAAATGGCCGAGATCGGGCCGGTAGGCGAGCTCGGTGATGCGGGCATGCATGGCATCGGCGCGCATGCGCCAGAACTGCGCGCGCTCGTGCAGGTGCAGCTGGCGGGCGATCTTCGCCAGGCGATCGCAGGCGGCCCAGCACATGACCGCCGAGTACGTGTGCACCTCGAGGCGGCCGCGGAACTCCCACAGGCCCGCGTCGGGCCGTTCGAACAGCGCGAAGGCGTGCTCGCCCAGCTGTTCGAGGCGGCGGAAGTGCATGGTGTCGCCGGGCAGGTTGAGGCGGCGGTCGAAGAAGAGCTGCGTCGATGCCAGCACCACGCTGCCGTAGACGTCGTGCTGCGGCTGGATCCACGCCAGATTGCCGCGCCGTACCGGGCCCATGCCGCGGTAGCCGGCGAGCGTGGGGACTTCCTCCTCGTGCAGCTCGCGCTCCAGCCCGATTCCGTAGAGCGGCTGCAGCGTGCCGTCGCCGGTGACCAGGTTGGAGACGTAGCGCAGGTACTCCTCCATCGTGCGCGTGGCGCCGAGGCGGTTGAGCGCGCGCACGACGAAGGCGGCGTCGCGCAGCCAGCAGTAGCGGTAGTCCCAGTTGCGCGCGGTATGCGCGTACTCGGGAACGGACGTGGTGACCGCGGCGATGATGGCGCCGGTCTCGTCGTACTGGCAGAGCTTGAGGGTGATCGCGCTGCGGATGACCGCGTCCTGCCATTCCAGCGGGATCGACAGGTAGCGCACCCACTCGCGCCAGTAGTCGACCGTCTTCTCCAGCGCGTCGCGTGCGAAGCCGCTCACGGACTGGGTGAAGGTCTCGTCCGGCCCGACCACGAAGTGCAGCTCGCGGTCGAGCAGGAACGGGATCTCGTCGCGCACAATGCGGATGGGCGTGTTCGTGTTGAGTCGCAGCGTGAAGTCGCTGAGCACGTAGCGGACGTGGTTGCTGCCCCAGGTGATCTCCGGCACGCGCGCGCCGTAGTCCGAGAGCGGGCGCATGCGCACGCGGATGCGCGGCTCGCCCGTGAGCGGGCGGATGCTGCGCACCAGCATCACCGGCCGGTAGAAGCGGTCGTACTGCTTCCAGCGCGGTGCGAAGTCGAGGATCTCGATGGAGCCGCCGCGCGCGTCGTGCAGCACCGTGCGCAGCACCGCGGTATTGGGCACGTAGGCCTGCTCGCTGCCCACGCAGTCGGCCAGCTCGATGCTGAAGTCGCCGCCGTCGAGCTGCGGCGAGAGCAGCGCGCAGAAAGCCGGATCGCCGTCGAAGGCCGGCACGCAGCCCCAGACGATGCGCGCGCGCCGGTCGACGAGCGCGGCGATGGAGCAGTTGCCGATGAGGCCGAGGTCGAGATGGCTCATGCGCCGCCCCCGAGGCGGCGTGCGCCCTCCGCGAGCCATTCGCGAAGCGCCGCCGTGTCGGCGATGGCATGGCGCGCCATGGTGGGCCGGCGGTCGCCCACGATCACGGACAGGCCGCCGAGGGAGTTGATGGTCATGAACCCGTCCTCGTCGGTGAAGTCGTCGCCGGCATAGACCGGAACGCGGCCGGCAAACGGGGCCGTCGCCATCAGGCGCTCGATCGCCGTGCCCTTGTGGTGGCCGCCGGGGCGCAGCTCGAGCACGCAGTTGCCATGCTGCAGCCGGTAGCCCGGCAGGCCGGTGAGGGCCGCCGCGGCCAGGGCCTCCAGGGCGCGCCGCGCCGCAGGGGCGCCACGCCAGTGGAAGGCCAGCGCGATGCCCTTGTCCTCGACCCACGCGCCCGGATGGCTGGCGACCACGTGCTCGGCGGCCGCGCGGATGCGGTGCAGGTCCTCCAGGCTCTCCCCGGGGTCCGAATCGGCAGCCAGCCGTGCGCGCAGCTGCAGGCCGTGCAGCCCGGCGGCTTCCAGGTGCATGTCGGGAAACAGCGCGTCGATCTGCGCGAGCGAGCGCCCGCTCACCAGCGCCAGCGCACCGTCCAGGGCGTCGCGCAGGCGGCGGATGTCATCGTGCAGGCCCGGCGGGACGACCACCAGCTCGGGGCGCTCGGCGAAGTCCAGCAGGCAGCCGTCGATGTCGAGGAACAGCGCCCAGTCCGGCTGCAGGGACGGCGGTGGCGGGAGGGCGAGGGGGGCGGTTGCACTCATTCGCACGAGTTTCGCGGCGCCCGCGTAAGCGCCGGGTGCACGGCCGGGGTTGACAGCTCGTGCACCGCGCGTTCCCGAGCCTTGAATCGCCGGTGCGGGGCCGCATCTACACGCCATCGCGGCCCTTGGCCGCCCCGACTCCTCGAGGATATTCCCATGCGGATGGACAAGCTCACGTCCCGCTTCCAGCAGGCGCTGGGCGAAGCGCAGTCGCTGGCGGTGGCACGCGACCACAGCGTGCTCGAGCCCGTGCACCTGCTCGCCGCGCTGGTCGACCAGCAGGGCGGTTCGGCGCGGCCGTTGCTCGCCCAGGCGGGCGTCAACGTGGCCAGCCTGCGCGAACGCCTGGGCGAGGCCCTGGAGAAGCTGCCGAAGGTGACCGGCCAGGCCGGCAACATCTCGGTGGGCAACGATCTGGCGCGCCTGCTCAACGTCACCGACAAGCTCGCATCCCAGCGCGGCGATGCCTTCATCGCCAGCGAGCTGTTCCTGCTCGCCGCGCTGGAGGACGGCGGCGATGCGGGACGCGCGCTCAAGGCCACCGGCGCGACCCGGGACAAGCTCGAGGCGGCCATCGACAAGCTGCGCGGAGGGGAGAAGGTGCAGGACGAGAACGCGGAGGACCAGCGCCAGGCGCTGGGCAAGTACACCGTCGACCTCACCGAGCGTGCCGAGAACGGCAAGCTCGACCCGGTGATCGGCCGCGACGAGGAGATCCGCCGCACCATCCAGGTGCTGCAGCGCCGGACCAAGAACAATCCGGTGCTCATCGGCGAGCCGGGCGTGGGCAAGACCGCCATCGTCGAAGGCCTGGCGCAGCGCATCGTCAATGGCGAGGTGCCCGAGGGGCTGCGCGGCAAGCGCGTGCTTTCGCTGGACATGGGCGCACTGATCGCCGGCGCCAAGTACCGCGGCGAGTTCGAGGAGCGGCTCAAGGCCGTGCTCAACGAGCTGGCCAAGAACGAGGGGCAGGTCATCCTGTTCATCGACGAGCTGCACACCATGGTCGGCGCTGGCAAGGCCGACGGCGCGATGGACGCGGGCAACATGCTGAAACCTGCGCTCGCGCGCGGCGAGCTGCACTGCATCGGCGCCACCACGCTGGATGAGTACCGCAAGTACGTGGAAAAGGACGCCGCGCTCGAGCGCCGCTTCCAGAAGGTCTTCGTGGGGGAGCCGAGCGTGGAGGACACCATCGCCATCCTGCGCGGGCTCAAGGAGCGCTACGCGGTGCACCACGGCGTGGAGATCACCGACCCGGCGATCGTCGCCGCGGCCACGCTCAGCCATCGCTACATTCCCGACCGCCAGCTGCCGGACAAGGCCATCGACCTGATGGACGAGGCCGCCAGCCGCATCCGCATGGAGATCGACTCCAAGCCCGAGGAGCTCGACCGCCGCGAGCGTCGCCTGATCCAGCTCAAGATCCAGCGTGAGGCGCTGAAGAAGGAGAAGGACGAGGCGTCGAAGCAGCGCCTGGCCGACCTGGAGGCGGACATCGCCACGCTTGAGCGCGAGTTCAACGATCTCGAGGAGGTGTGGAAGGCCGAGAAGGCCAGCGTGCAGGGCGCAACGAAGATCAAGGAGCAGATCGAGGCTGCGCGCATCGAACTGGAGGCCGCGCAGCGTCGGCAGGACTTCGCTGCGATGAGCGAGATCCAGTACGGGCGCATCCCGGCGCTGGAGAAGCAGCTGGCCGCCGCGGCCGAGGCCGAGACGCGCGGCTTCACCCTGCTGCAGGACAAGGTGACGGAAGAAGAGATCGCCGAGGTCGTCAGCCGCTGGACCGGCATCCCGGTCAGCAAGATGCTCGAGGGCGAGCGCGAGAAGCTCCTGAAGATGGAGGACGCGCTGCATGCGCGCGTGGTCGGGCAGGACGAGGCGATCAAGGTCGTCTCCGATGCCGTGCGCCGCTCGCGGGCCGGCCTCTCCGACCCCAACCGCCCCTACGGCTCCTTCCTGTTCCTGGGCCCGACCGGCGTGGGTAAGACCGAGCTGTGCAAGGCGCTGGCCGAATTCCTGTTCGACTCCGTCGACGCCATGGTGCGCATCGACATGAGCGAGTTCATGGAGAAGCACGCGGTGAGCCGCCTCGTCGGCGCGCCCCCGGGCTACGTGGGCTACGAGGAAGGCGGCTATCTCACCGAGGCCGTGCGTCGCCGCCCCTACAGCGTGATCCTGCTCGACGAGGTGGAGAAGGCGCACCCGGATGTCTTCAACATCCTGCTGCAGGTGCTCGACGACGGCCGCCTCACCGACGGCCAGGGCCGCACGGTGGACTTCCGCAATACCGTCATCGTGATGACCAGCAACCTCGGTTCGCACCAGATCCAGGAACTCTCGGGCGAGGGCACGCCGGAGGCCTACCTGCAGATGAAGGCGGCGGTGATGGCGGTGGTGCAGTCGCACTTCCGGCCGGAGTTCATCAACCGGCTCGACGACATCGTGGTCTTCCACCCGCTGGAGAAGGCGCAGATCCGCGAGATCGCGCGCATCCAGCTGCGCGGCCTGGAAAAGCGCCTGGCCGAGCGTGGCCTGAAGCTGGAACTCGCCGACGAGGCGCTCACGCTGCTGGGCAACGTGGGCTTCGACCCGGTCTACGGCGCGCGTCCGCTCAAGCGCGCCATCCAGCAGCAGATCGAGAACCCGCTCGCCCAGCGCATCCTGTCGGGCGAGTTCAACGCGGGCGATACGATCCGGGTGCGCGCCGAGGGCGGGCACCTCTCGTTCGATCGCGGTTGAGCCGCGCCTGCCGTCGCAGCCGGCCTCCGTCGGGCCGGCTGCGGAAGACCGGGCGGCCGCGGGCCGCCCGTCTTCGTTTCGCCCGCCTCACCAGCGCAGGTTGAGCCCCATCTGCGCGCTGACCGCGTTGCGGTCACCGCTGCCGAGCCCCTGTTCGCCGCGCAGGTCCACGTACCACGAGGCCATGCCCCGCGCATGCGACAGGCCGATGCCGAGCTCGGCCCAGCTGCGTGCCATCCCCGGGCTCACCCGGGTCGAATCGCTGCCGCCGTAGAACACGGTGGCATCGGCTTCGCGCAGGTCGCGCCAGACGTTGGCGACCGCGTACAGGCGGGAAGGCCCCTGCCCCCGGGTCGAAGCGCGCAGGCCCAGGCGTGCACGCAGGCTGTCCTGCGCCAGGCGCTCGCTGGCCACGCCGCCTTCGAGCCCGTCCAGGCGGGTGTGCGCGGCGATGAGCTGCGCCTGCGGGCGCCAGTCCCAGCCGCCCACCACGTAGCTGCGTGCCAGCGTGCCCGACAGCGCGGCCGCCCGGCCGTCGCTGCGCAGGCTGCTGCCGTCGAACGGTGACAGCCTGCCGCGCAGCGCGCCGGCCTCCGCGGTGAGGTCGAGCGAGTAACCACCGCCGAACGAGAGCGTCTGGTAGCCGCCCACGGTGAAGGCCTGCAGGCGGACCTCGCCCACCGAAGCTGACAATGGCATGGCGAAACCGTCGACGGTCGGGCGCAGCCGGTCCTGCACGTCACCGTCGGCCTGCGCCACGCGCGCCATCACGCCGCGCACGACGCGCTCCCCGCGCTGCAGATCCACGCCGGTCTGCAGGCCGATGCGCCGCATGTCCTGCCCGAAGCGGTCGCCGAACGTCTCCAGGCGGTCGCCACGCAGGCGCATCCATACGGGCGATGTGGCATGGCCAGCTGTCGCCTCCGAATCGCCCTCGCGCGCCGCCAGCGAACGGGCCTCGGCATCGGCCAGGCCGTCGACGAACAGCGACTGCGCGATGCTCGACGATACCGCCGCCGTCGTGACCACCGGTGCGAGCAGGCGCATGTTGCCCGGATCGGGCGTGCCCGTCGGCGGCGGAGTGCTGGGCGGAGGCGTCGTCGGCGGGGGCGTGGTGGGCGGCGGGGTGGCGGGCGGCGCGGCAGTCGGGACCGATGAGGTGAGCACGAACTTGCCGGCGTTCGGACCCGAGCTGGCGCGCTCGAGGCGGTACTGCCAGAGGCCGTTCGCGGTGGTGATGGGTGCTGCGAGCACGAACGCGTCGGCGGTCGACGTGCCGCGCGTGTCGACCACCAGGATGCCGTCGACCGTCTGCGCGCCGGTGCTGCCGGGCGCCTGCGCGATGTCGAGCACGGTGCGGCCGGTGGCATTGCCGTCGATGCGCAGGCGGTCGGTGGCGGAGGTATCCCCGCCCAGCACCGTCGCCATCAGCACGCGCCCGGTGCCGGACCAGTCGCCGGCCACGTGCAGCACGTCGCCGGTCGCGTCCTGGCCCAGGTCAAGCACGCCGTCGTTGACCACCGACGTGCGCAGGCGTGCCTCCGGGAAGAGCGTGCTCGAAGACCGCCGCGCCGCCAGCGTGCTGCCGGCGCCCACGTAGATGGTCGTAGTGTCGAGATCCAGCGCGTCGCCGAAGCTGGAACCGTCGAGGTAGCCGTAGTCGAAGAGGCTCATGCGCGCGCCGTCGAGCAGCTCGATGCGCTCGAAGCCATGGATGCTCACGGACGGGCAGGTCGTGACACCCTCCGGGCACTGCGTGCCGCGATCGCTGCGCGCAACGAAATGCTGGCCGCGGAAGCGGATGGTGTCGACGTCCGTGCTTCGGTCGCGAAAGCCATCCAGTGCCGTGCCGGTGCCGCTGTCGCCTTCGAAGCGCCTCACGTTGGCGAGGCTCGCGCCCAGGGCGATGTCCACCGTATCGCTGCCGTAGCCGCCGCGGAACTCGGTGAGCGTGGAGTTGCCGCGCAGGTCGAGGCGGTCGTCGCCGTCGTCGCCCGACAGCAGCCGCACCTGCGCGCCGTCGAGGATGAAGTGATCGTTGCCCGCCGGTGCGCTCGTGCCGGTGTAGTTGCCCGAGGCGTCGCGGAGCGCCTCGACGTCGCCGCTGTCGCCGAAGATCTCGTCGATGCGGCCGCCCGTGAGGACGAAGCTGTCGTCGAAACGGTTGCCGAAGGTGTTGAGCGCGGCCTGCGAGAAGCTGCCGCCGTCGCCGTACAGCGTGAAGCCGTTGGTGAGGGCATCGCCGCCGGTGAAGCGCGCCGAGTCCGCGCCGCCGCCCAGGCGCATCACGTTCGTGAGCGAGCCGGAGTTGACGATCAGGCTGTCGCCGTCGCGTATACGCCCGCTGGGGCTGAAGTTGAAGGCGCTGAAGCCGCCGCCGAACGCGCCGCCGTTGAACACCGCCTCCAGCGGCACCGCGCCGTCCGGGCCTGTGGTGGACAGGATGCGGCCGCCATTGACCACGATCCGGTTCAAGGACGTGCTGCCCGCGACCCGGTTGACGAATCGCCGGGAAAGATCGATGTAGGTGTCGCGCGGGCCCGGCGCGCCCGGCGGGCCGTTGTCGATCACGATCTCGATCGGGCGGTCGGTGACGAGCGTGCCATGGGCGATCTCGTTGACCAGGCAGTTCCTCAGCTCCAGGCGGTCCAGGCCGGTGGCGTCGAAGGGCAGCGACGGATTGCTGCTGCCATAGCCGTAGTAGGAATTCGTGGCGGTTTCGGATGCATTGCGCGACAGCAGTACGCTGTCGCCGGTGCGTTCGTAGACGCAGCCGAGGGCGAGGGCGGGCGATGCGGTACCGCCGGCGGCAAGGGCCAATGCCACGGCGAGGAGGGATCGGCGCATGCCGCGCGCATGCGCGGGCGCCAGCGCCCGGGGGCCCGGAAAACGAGGGGTCATTCACAGCTCCTGGAAATGGGTGGGCGCGACGTGACGCGGCCTGACGCGGGCTGTGGATGACGCGGGATGCATCGTGCGCACGTCCTGTGCCGGAATCGAACCGCGGGCTCCGCCGCGGCGCCCAGTCTGAGCGGCGGTGTTGTCGCGGGATGTAGGAGAAGTCCGCATCGCGCGTCGGCCAAAGCGCCCGGCAGTGCGCAGCTGCATGCGCGCGTTCCCTGAGGCGCCCGGGGCGGGGCTCTGCTAGCATTCGCGCCGCCCCAGGTGACCCCGGCACGTGCCGGGGTTGAAACGGGAATCCGGTGCGCCGCGTCCGCGGCAATTCCGGAGCTGCCCCCGCAACGGTAGGCGAGCAGGGACGTCGGCATCAGGCCACTGTGCTTCACGCATGGGAAGGCGCCGGCGTCGGAGGATCCGCATCCTTCGCTCGCGAGCCCGGAGACCGGCCTGTCGGCGACGCTTCGACTCGCGGAGGGCGATGTCGTGGGATCCGGCGCATCGCGCGCCGGTTCGCACGCACGGCTGCGCGGTCGATCCCTGAACCCGGCCGCGCGGATGGGCGCGGCCAAGGAGTGCCGTGCATGTCCCAGCAGAACCGTGTCCCCGCACCCGCCGCGATCCTTCCGCTTGCCCTTGCCGCCGCCCTGCTCGCGGCGCCCGCGCCGGTGCGCGCCGACGATGTACCGCCGGATGAAGAAACCGCCGCGCTCGACCGCGTCGTCGTCACCGCCAGCCGCACCGCACAGCCTGCGGAACGCGCGCTCGCCGCGGTCACGGTGATCGACCGCGAGCGCATCGAGCGCCTGCAGCCCGCGTCGCTGCAGGATCTGCTGCGCGGGGAGGTGGGCGTGTCCATCGCCAACAACGGCGGCGCCGGCAAGCTCAGCACGATGTTCGTGCGCGGCACCGAGTCCGACCACGTGCTGGTGCTGGTCGACGGCCTGCGCGTGGGCGCGGCCACTGCGGGCCTGGCCTCGTTCCAGGACATCCCGGTCGAGCAGATCGAGCGCATCGAGATCGTGCGCGGGCCGTTCTCCTCGCTGTACGGCGCCGACGCCATCGGGGGCGTGGTGCAGGTATTCACGCGCCGCCCGGCGGCCGCCTTCCAGCCCAGCCTGTTCATGGGTGCGGGCAGCGACGATACGCAGCGCTACGGCGCCGGTGTCTCCGGCCGCAGGAACGCGGCGTGGTACTCGCTGCAGGCCGCGCACGACACGACCGCGGGCATCGATGCCTATCGCGGCAACCCCGCCTGGGCCGCGTTCGAGACGCCCGAGCCCGACCGCGACGGCTACCGCAACTCGTCGCTCTCGCTGCGCGCGGGAACGCGCGTGGGCGAGGCCTGGACGCTGGAGGCGCACGGGCTGCGCGCCGAGGGCTTCAACGAGTACGACGGCAGCTTCGTCAACGAGTCCGACGTCGTGCAGCAGATCGTCGGCAGCCGCGTCCGCTATTCGGCGGACGATGCGCTCGCCGTCACGCTCAACCTCGGCCGCACCGTCGACATCAGCGACAGCTATCGCAACGGGCGCTACGTCAACACCTTCGAGACCTGGCGCGACATCGGCTCGCTGCAGGCCGACGTCGCCGCCGGAGGCGGGCTGGCATCCATGGGTCTGGACTGGTGGCGCGACGAGGTCGAAAGCACCACCGCCTTCGTGGTGCGCGAGCGGATCACCCGCGGCCTCTTCGCGCAGTGGCAGCGCGACGCCGGTGCGCATGCGTTCCGCTTCGGTGCGCGACGCGACGAGGACAGCCAGTTCGGCGGCCGCACCACGGGCAGCGCCTCCTGGGGCTGGGACTTCGCCGAAGGCCTGCGCCTGGTGGCCAGCGTCGGCACCGCGTTCAAGGCGCCCTCGTTCAACGAGCTCTACTTCCCGTACTACGGCATCCCGACGCTGCGGCCGGAAACCTCGCGCAGCGCCGAGCTCGGGCTGCGCGGGCGCGCCGCGCGTGGCGGCTGGTCGGTGCAGGCCTTCGACACGCGCGTGGACGACCTGATCGTGCACAACCCCGCGCTTCCGCCGTTCGGCGGGCCCGACAACATCGGCCGCGCACGCATCCGCGGCGTGGAAGCCTCGGCCGACGCGCGTCTTGCAGGCTGGCAGTTGCGCGGCAGCGCGACCTGGCTGGATCCGCGCAATGCCAGCGGCGGTGCGCACCACGGCAACTGGCTGCCCCGGCGCGCGCGCCTCGGCGGCCGCATCGACGTCGACCGCGACTTCGGTGCGTTCAGCGCCGGCGCCTCGGTGACCGCGTCCGGCGAGCGCTTCGACGATGCCGCGAACGCGGTCCGGGTGGGTGGACACGCGGTTGCCGATCTGCGCCTCGGGTTCGACGTGGCCGCCGACTGGTCGCTGCTGCTCACCGCCACCAATGTCTTCGACAGGCGCTACGAGACCGCCGCGTTCTACAACCAGCCCGGCCGGGGCTGGTTCCTCGGCCTGCGCCATCGCCCGGCGCGCTGAGGCCGGCCACCGCGTTCGCCCGCCGGGGACGCGGGCGAACGCTCAGCCCAGCTCCCCGGCCAGGCGCAGCAGCCCCGCCGATGCGGGCATCGCCCAGTGCGCATCCACCTGCGGGGTGATCGCACTGGGCACGGGGTTGATCTCCAGGACCGGCTTGCCCAGGCGGCGGGCCAGCTGCGGCAGCGACGCGGCCGGCTGCACCAGCCCCGACGTGCCGACCACCACGATGCGGTCGGCACGTTCGATGGCCGCGACCCCGGCGTTCCACGCATCCTCCGGCAGGGCCTCGCCGAACCAGACCACGTCCGGCCGATAGAGGCCGCCGCAGTGCTCGCAGGCGGGAGGCGGCTCGCGCGCGCCATCGTCCGGAGGCGCCGGCCCGAGTGTCATGGGATCGGGCTCGCGACGCCCACCGCAGCCGATGCAGCGCGAGTGCAGCAGGCGCCCATGCAGGTGCGCCACCCGCGTGCTGCCGGCCCGCTCGTGCAGGTCGTCGACGTTCTGGGTGACGATGTCGACCTCATGGCCCTGGCGTTCGAGCGCGGCGATCGCCGCGTGGCCCGCATGCGGCCGCACGCGCAGCAGCTGCGCCGCGCGCCAGCGATACCAGCCCCAGACCAGGGCCGGATCGCGGGCGAAGGCCTGCGGCGTGGCCAGCGCCTCGGGATCGAAGCGCGACCACAGCCCGCTGAGCGCGTCGCGGAACGTCGGCACGCCGCTCTCGGCCGACATGCCCGCGCCGGTGAGGAAGACCAGCCGGGTCACGAGGCCACCGCCGGAGGCAGTGGGCCGGTGCGGAACTGCGGCATCGCCATCACCATCTCGGCGAAGGAGTGCGCCAGCTCGCGCTCGGCCATCACCGCCCCGTCCGCGCCCCGGTCCAGCAGGTATTTCACGCCGGCATCCGAATGCGCGCGCGCCATCACGCTGATCGTGGGGTTGAGCTCGCGCAGGCGCTCGATGATCTCGCCCGCCTCGAAGGCGTTCGGGATGGCGATCAGCGCCATCTGCGCCGAGCCCGGGCGCGCCTCGGCCAGTACCGCGGGATTGGCGGCATGCCCCCGGATCGCGGGAAGCCCGGCCGCGCGCGCGCGCTGCACGAGGTGGGCGTCGTCGTCGATGGCGACCACCGGCACGGAATGCGAGGCCAGCAACGGCCCCAGCTCGCTGCCGACGCGGCCGTAGCCGATCAGGATCACGTGCGGGCGAGCGCCGTCGGGCAGGGGCGGCGAGAGTGTGTCCACCGGGGTCGGCGCGGCCTGCACGCGCCGCGCCGCGATGCGGTCGTGCAGCGAGAACAGCAGCGGGTTGGCGATGATCGACAGGATCGCGCCGGCCAGGATCAGATCGCGGCCTTCGCCCGGCAGCATGCCCAGCGACACCCCGAGGCCGGCGAGGATGAAGGAGAACTCGCCGATCTGCGACAGGCTCACGCCCAGCAGCAGCGAGGTGGAGGTGTCCTTGCCGAGCACGCGCGCCACCGACCAGGCCGCGATGCCGTTGCCCACCACGATGAGCAGGAAGGTGGCGACCACCTCCAGCGGGCGCTCCAGCAGGATCCCGGGGTTGAACAGCATGCCCACCGAGACGAAGAACAGCACCGCGAACGCATCGCGCAGCGGCAGCGTCTCGCTGGCGGCCTGCTGGCTGAATTCCGACTCGCTCAGCACCAGCCCCGCGAAGAACGCGCCCAGCGCGAACGACACGCCGAACAGCGTCGCCGAGCCGAAGGCCACGCCGAGCGCGATGGCGAGCACGCAGAGGGTGAACAGCTCGCGCGAGCCCGTTCCGGCCACGCGCTCGAGGATCCACGGGATCACCCGCCGGCCGATGAGCAGCATGAACAGCGCGAAGCCGCCGACCTTCGCCACCGTGCCCAGCACCGCGCCCGCCAGGCTGCCCTCGCGCCCGCCCAGGGCCGGCAGCAGCACGAGCGCCAGCACCATGGCCAGGTCCTCCACGATGAGCCAGCCCACGGCGATGCGGCCGCGCTGGCTGTCGAGCAGGCGCCGCTCCTCCAGCCCGCGCAGCACCACCACCGTGGACGCCACCGACAGCGCGAGCCCGAACACGATGCCCGCCGTGTGGCTCCAGCCGAACTGCAGCGCCAGCAGCCAGCCCAGCGCGGTGACGAACACGATCTGCACCAGCGCGCCCGGCACCGCGATGCCGCGCACGTCGAGCAGGTCGCGCATGGAGAAATGCAGGCCCACGCCGAACATGAGCAGGATCACGCCGATCTCGGCCAGCTGCGGCGCCAGCGTGGGATCGGCCACGAAGCCCGGCGTGAACGGGCCGATGATCACCCCCGCCAGCAGGTAGCCCACCAGCGGCGACAGGCGCAGCCGGTGCGCGAGCCCGCCGAGCATGAAGGCGAGCACGAAGCCGGCGACGAGCATGGCGATCAGCGACGTGTGGTGCATGGAGCCTCGTAGAGCGCATGGAGCGGCGCGTCCACCTTAACCGACGGGCGTGGGCGCGCCGTGCGGGAAACGCGGCCCGCTACAATGCGCGGATGATCGGATTCCGCGATTTCGCCCTGCGCCGGGGCGAACGGCTGCTGCTGTCCAACGTCGACCTCTCCCTGCACGCCGGCTGGCGCGTGGGCGTGGTCGGCCGCAACGGCACGGGCAAGTCCTCGCTGTTCGCGGCGCTGCAGGGCGAGGTCGAGCCCGACAGGGGCGACATCGACATCCCGGGCAGGGCGCGCATCGCCAGCGTCGCGCAGGAAACGCCCGCGCTGGACGACACCGCCCTGGACTTCGTGCTCTCCGGCGACGCCGTGGTGCACGCGGCCATCGCCGCCGAGCGCGAGGCCACGGCGCGCGAGGACTGGGAGGCCGTCGCCGAGGCCCATCACCGGCTGGAGGAGGTCGGCGGCTACGACGCCGAGGCGCGCGCCGCCAAGCTGCTGCATGGCCTGGGCTTCGCATCCGACACGCACGACCGCGCGGTCAGGACGTTCTCCGGCGGCTGGCGCGTGCGCCTGAACCTCGCCCGCGCGCTGATGACGCCGAGCGACCTGCTGCTGCTCGACGAGCCCACCAACCACCTCGACCTCGACGCCGTGCTCTGGCTGGAGCAGTGGCTGCTCAAGTACCCGGGCACGCTGTTCGTCATCAGCCACGACCGCGAGTTCCTCGACGGCCTGTGCAGCCACGTGCTGCACCTGCATTCGGGCACCGCGAAGCTCTACACCGGCAACTACACCGACTTCGAGCGACAGCGCGCCGAGCAACTGCGCCAGCAGCAGATCGCCTTCGAGAAAGAGCAGGCCGAGCGCGCGCACCTGCAGAAGTTCATCGACCGGTTCAAGGCCAAGGCCAGCAAGGCCAGGCAGGCGCAGAGCCGCATGAAGCGCCTGGCCAAGCTCGCCGGCACCGAGGCCGTGCGCGCCGAGCGCTCGCTGCACATCGACTTCCCGGCGCCCGACAAGCTGCCGCATTCGCTGCTGGGCCTCACGCATGCCGACTGCGGGTACGGCGGGGATTCGGGAATCGGGATTCGGGATTCGGACAAGCCGGGCGTCGCGGGCGACCGGCGGGGCGCTTCCGCCAATCCCGAATCCCGAATCCCGAATCTCGTCCTTCGCGACGTCACCTTCCGCCTGGAGGCGGGCGACCGCATCGCGCTGCTCGGCCCCAACGGCGCGGGCAAGTCCACGCTGGTCAAGACGCTGGTCGGCGAGATCCCGCTGCTGGCGGGCGAGCGTGGCACGCATCCCGACCTGCGCATCGGCTACTTCGCGCAGCACACCGTGGAATCGCTGCGCGAGGGCGAGACGCCCATCGATCACCTGTCCAAGCTCGCGCCCGGCGTGCCGACGCAGGCGCTGCGCGACTTCCTCGGCAAGTGGCAGTTCCCGGGCGACCGCGCGTTCGAGCCGGTCGACGGCTTCTCCGGCGGCGAGCGCGCGCGCCTGGCGCTGGCGATGATCGCCTGGCGCAAGCCGAACGTTCTGCTGCTGGACGAACCCACCAACCACCTCGACCTCGACATGCGCGAGGCGCTGGCCGAGGCGCTGGCCGATTTCGACGGCGCGATCGTGCTCGTCTCGCACGACCGCCACCTCATCGGCCTGGTCTGCGAGACGTTCTGGCGCGTGGCCGGCGGCGTGGCCCAGCCCTTCGATGGCGACCTCGACGAGTACGCGGTCTGGCTGCGCACGCGCGATCCCGACGAGGGCAAGGCGGAAAAGGCCAAGGCCGCACCGCCGCCGGCCGTGCCTGCGCCGCCGACGAAGCCCGCGAAGAAGGCCAATCCCGTCAAGCTGGCGCAGGCCGAGGCGCGCGTGGCCGAACTCGAGGCGGCGCTGGCAGAGCTGGATGCGGCGCTCGCCGACTCCTCGCGCTTCGCCGAGGCCGCCGCGCTCACGCGCGACCGCGCCAGGCTCGCGGCGCAGCTGGAATCGGCGGAGGCCGAGTTCCTCGCGCTCTACGAAGGCTGACCGCGGGCCACGCCGCCCGGCGAGTCCGGTGGCTGGGCCGTCGCCGTCTCAGCGCCCGACGCAGCGATCCATCGGTACCCACGGCACTTCCGTGGGCAGGTCCCAGATGCGGTCCACCACGACCCCGCGGGCGTCCACGGCCACGCCGAGGTAGCGCACCAGTGGCTCCCACTGGACGATCCAGGTGAGCACGCGCAGGTCACCCAGCCGGCCGTCCCGGCTGGGCGGCCCGAGCCGCGCCTCGAGTTCCGCCAGGCGCGTGCCGCATACCGCGACGCCCTCCGCCGCCTCGCGCCCGCCGGCAATCGGCGCCTCGTCCGCCGCCTCCGGCATGGATGCGCAGCCGGCGCCGGATGCGAGCAGGCAGGCGAGGGCGATCACAGATGGGGGCGTCGCCTGCATCGGGTGCACCTCGTGGAAGGGCGGGTGGATCAGTCGCGCAGGAAGTACTCGACCGTCGTCACCACCCGCACCTTCTTGATCTGCGGGCTGCCGGCGTCCCGGTCCTCGATGGACACCACGCCCTGGTTGGCGGTGCGGATGCCGGCCAGCCCGGCGCCGGAGTCCTTGGCGAACTGCTCGGCCGAGCGGCGCGCGTTCGCCGTGGCCTCGGCGATCAGCGCGGGCTTGATCGAGTTCAGGCCCGTGTAGTCGAACTGCGGACCGCGGCCCGCCGCGCCTTCGCCGCCCTCGCCGCCGATCAGCACGCCCCGCGAGACCAGGTCGCCGGCGCGCCGCAGCGCGCGCAGGGCCTGCGGCACCTTCTCCGTGCGCAGCGTCACCGTGGTCGAGTAGCGGTAGCGCTCGGGAGCGCGGTTCTCGCCGAAGGCATAGGCCCAGCGGTCCTCCAGGCGGGGTGGCGAGACCACGACTTCGTCGGCCGCGAAGCCGGCATCGGCGAAAAAGCGCTGGATGGTCACGGTATTGGCGTCGAGCCGGCGCTGTACCTCGGCCAGGTCGTTGCCGCTGACCGAATGCGGCAACGGCCAGACCACCAGGTCCGCCGGGACCAGGCGCTCGGCCGAGCCCTTCACGGTCACGTAGCGGTCCTGCATGCGCAGGCGGGCCATGCCCTGCGAGGCGAACCAGCCGGCCGCGACCAGGCCCAGGGCCAGCAGCAGGGCGGTAACGATCCGAGTGGCGTCGCGCATGGCCATCTCCGTCGGCAAAGTCCAAGCATAGACCTTGAATCGGCTGCCGGTGGCCCCAACTGCGCGGCATTCCCGCAGCTTTCCTGTCGCCATGCCCATCTATGCCTTCGAATGCGCCGCCTGCGGCCATGACTTCGACCGCCTGCAGAAGCTGAGCGATCCCGACCCCGCCGACTGCCCCAGCTGCAGCCAGCCCCAGGTGCGGCGCCGGCTGACGGCCCCGCAGTTCCGCCTGGCCGGCGGCGGCTGGTACGAGACCGATTTCAAGAAGGACGGGGAGAAGAAGCGCAACCTGGTCGGCGAGGCGGCCGCACCGAAGGACGCGGGCGGCGGCTCCGAAGCCAAGGGCGCCAAGCCCGCCGAATCCAGGCCCGCGGCC
>JBMOOW010000117.1:0-4377 GCA_049323195.1 Pseudomonadota bacterium
GTGGCCCGGCGCCGGGCCACGCCCGCTGCACCCACCGCCCCGATCCACTACCCTCGCCCCGCCGGCCATGGTGGCCGGCCAAGGACTGGAAGACCGAAGGAGAAGGGATAGGGGTCAGAACCTCGTGGCACGGCACCTGACGGCCGAGCAGTGGAAGGAGATCGACGAGGCCATCGCGCGGGTGCAGGCGCTGCTGGCGCCGGTGGTGGTGGCGGTGACGCCCGCCGAGAAGCGCGCGCTGGTGAAGATGGGCGACGGGTCGACGGCGTTCTGCCGGCAGGCGGCGGACGTAATGGAGGAGAACGTCGCGCTCATGCCGCGCAGCCTCGACATCGCCGAGATGCGCCGTGACCTGGACATGCACGATGCGCTCAACACGCGGCTGGTCAAGCTCGTGAAGCTGGTCGAGCAGGTGCGCGACACCGAGATCGCGATCGGCAGCGATGCCATGGCGGCCGCGCTGGAGGGCTATGCCGTGCTCAAGGCGGTGGGCAAGGGCGAAGGCGTGCAGGCGCTGCGCCGGCAACTGGGCCGGCGCTTCGAGCAGGCGCCGCGCGAGGCGGCCGCTCCGGCCTGAGGCCGTGCCCACGGATGGCGTTCACAGCCCCGGCTCCGGCCGGGGCTTTTCGTTGCATGCGGACCTGACGCCACACCGGATGGATCGGACCGATGGCTGACCTGCGTCAAGGGCGCCGGAGCCCGGGCGCGGCACCCTGCGCTCCCCGACCAGGAGCTTCCATGGACACCGCAGCCCACCAGGCGCCCGCCTTCACCGCCTACCCCTTCGACGCCCGCGGCATCGCGCGGCGTTTCCGCCATTCGGCGATCTTCGGCGCGCTCTCGGCGCTGCAGCCGGGCGAGGCCATGCGCTTCGTCAACGACCACGATCCGCTGCCGCTGCTCGACCAGCTGCGCGAGCGCTTCGGCGAGCGGGTGGAGATCGTCTACCGCCAGCGCGAGCCGGGCGCGATCGTCATCGACTTCAACGTGGTCGGTTGAGACGACGGTCCGCGGGCGCTGGCGGCGCCCTCAGGCGCGCACGGCAGGCTCGACCTCGTCCAGCAGTCGCACCAGCTGGGTGGGGTCCAGCGGCTTGACCAGATGGTGGTCGAAGCCGGCCTGGCGGGCACGCTCGCGGTCGGCCTCGTGGCCGTAGCCGGTGAGCGCGATCAGGACGGGGCGGTGCTCGGCGGGAAGGGCGCGGATGCGGCGCGCGAGTTCGTAGCCGTCCAGGTGCGGCATGCCGATGTCGAGGATGAAGGCATCGGGCATCTCGCGGCTGGCGCGGGCCAGCGCCGCACGCGGGTCGATCTCCACGTCGGCGCGATGGCCCAGTGCCTGCAGCAGCACGCCCAGGGTGCGTGCGGCGTCCTCGTTGTCGTCCACCACCATGAGCCGCAGGCGCTGGCCGATGCGGCCCGGCCGCAGGGTCGGCGCATCGCCTTCGCCCTGCCCCGCAGGGTCCTGCACGCGCGGCAGCACCACGTCGAAGCGGCTTCCGCGCCCGGGGCCTTCGCTGTGCGCGCTCACGCTGCCGCCGTGCATGGCGACCAGCGAGCGCACCAGCGCCAGGCCGACGCCCAGGCCGCCGGCGGAGCGGTCGGGCGTGCGCTCGCCCTGCACGAAGAGTTCGAACACGCGGCTCTGCAGGTCGGCGTCCATGCCGATGCCGGTGTCGGCCACGCAGACGCGCACCGAGCGTGCGTCGCCCGACAGGCGCAGGTGGATGTCGCCGCCGCGGGGCGTGTACTTGGCGGCGTTGACCAGCAGGTTGGCGAACACCTGGGTCAGGCGCTTGCGGTCGCCGCGAACGCGCAGCGTGGCATCGCAGGCGTCCGCGTGCAGCCGGTGGCCGCGCGAGTCGATGAGCGCGCGCGCCTGCTCGATGGCATCGTGAAGCACGTCGGCGAGCGCGAGGCTTTCCAGCTCCAGGGCCACCGCGCCGCGCGTGACGCGCGCGACGTCCAGCAGGTCGTCGATCAGCCCGGCCATGTGCAGGGTCTGGCGCTCGAGCACCGCCACGGCGCCCGCGGCGCGCGGGTCGGCGTGCCCGACCATGCCCAGCACCTGCGTGGCGGCACGGATGGGCGCCAGCGGGTTGCGCAGCTCGTGCGCGAGCATGGCGAGGAATTCGTCCTTCTGCCGCGAGCTGGCGCGCAGCTCCTCCTCGGCACGGTGGCGCTCGGTGATGTCGCGCAGGATGGCGACGACGCCGACCACGGTCGCGGCGTCGTCGCGCAGCTCGCCGAAGTTGGCGTCGACGTGGCGCACCTGCCCGCCGCGCTCGACCTCCAGCCCGATCATGCGGTGCGAGCCGGCCAGTGCCGAGGCGATCGCCTCGCCCGCGGCATCCGCATCGCGGAAGAGCGTGGCGAAGGGCCGGCGGCGGGCCTGCTCGGCGGACAGGCCGAACAGGAGCTCGGCACCCGTGTTCCAGGAGACCACGCGGCCTGCGGGATCGAGCGAGACGATCGCGTCGTGGGCGTGGCGAAGCACGCTGGCGAGATAGCGGTCGGAGGCGACCAGGCGCCGGTACTCGCCGGGGTCGGCCAGCGGCGCGGGGCGCACCTGCAGGCGCATGCGGTCGAGCGTGGTGTGCAGGCGGCGTTGCTGGCGGGCGATGTCGAGCTCGCCGCGGATGTGCTCGCCGAGCGCGGGATCGTCGATGCGGGCGAGCGACCAGCGCCCGCCCGCCGGCGCGGCATAGGCGCCGCGGCGTCGCAGGGCCGATTCCTCGCCGGGGTGCACGATGCAGACGAAGCGTGCCTCCGGCAGCTCGTGGGCGATGCGGCGCGCCTGCAGCAGGGGGTCGTCCACGCCAGGGGCGATCACCACCAGCGTCGGCACGGCGGGGCCCTCGGTGGCCGCGCGCAGCAGCGCGGCGGTGTCGGCATGGCGCGAGGGTGCCGGCCCTGCGGCGGCCAGCGCGGCCTCGAGCGCGGGGCGGTCGGCCCCGTCGATGCCGCCCGGCGGGTCGAGCGTCAGCAGGCGCGCGGGCATCGGCTCAGAGCAGGGGCAGACCCAGCGCGCTGCGCCCGGTCCAGAGGGTGAGCATGTCCGTGGTGGGGGACATGACGTGCGAGGCCCGCGCGTCGCGCAGAAGGCGCGTGAGCAGGCCGTTCTCGCGGTAGGCCATGCCGCCGCCGAGGGTCATCGCCTCGTTGACCACGTTGACCGCGGTGGTGGCGGCATCGGCCTTCGAGGCGAGGATGGCGGTGAGCGCGTCGGACTGGCCGAGGTCGCCCGTACGCGCGGCGTGGAACAGCAGCAGCCGGCTCTTCTCCACCTGCGTCCACATCTGGCCGACGCGGTGCTGCAGGACCTCGACGTTCGCCAGCGACTGCCCGCTGTGCTCGTAGCGGCGCTCGCGAAGGTGCTGCAGGGTGAGCTCGAGCGCGGCCCGGGCCACGCCCAGGTACGTGCCGGCCATCGCGGTGAGGAAGTACGGCGCGACCACCTCGAAGACGTACCAGGTCTGGTCACCCTCGCGGCCGAGCAGGCGCATGGCGGGCACGCGCACGTCGTCGAGCTGCATGGGCCGCGAGGAATTGCCGCGCATGCCGAAGCCGCGCCAGGGCGCGCCCCATTCGACGCCGGCGTCGCCCGCTTCCACGACCAGGCAGCTGAACTCGCCGTAGGCGGCATCCTCGTCGGGCCGGTCCTCGACCGAGGTGGAGACGACGTAGGAATCGGCGTGGCCGCCATTGGTGACGAACTGCTTGCGGCCGCTGACCACGAAGCCGCCGGCCCCGCGCTGCATGCGCACGCGCGGGAGGAAGAAGTGGGCACCGGTGCCGCTTTCCGACAGCGCGAGCGTGGTGAGGTGCTCGCCGCGCGCGATGGGCCGCAGGTAGCGCTCCTCCTGCGGGGGCGTGGCCTTGGCGGCGATCACCGCGGTGCCCACGCAGTGCATGCCGTAGCACATGGCGGTGGACGCGCAGGCGCGGCCCAGCGCCTCGGTCACCGCGGCCATGCCCAGCAGGCCCTGCCCCAGCCCGCCCAGGTGCACGGGCACCGTGAGGCCGCCCAGGCCTTCGGCGGCAAGCGCGCGCAGGCCGCGCTCGGGCCAGGTGCCGTCGCGGTCGACCTGTTCCGCATCCGGCCCGATGACGGACGCGGCCACCTGCTCGGCACGCTGCACGATGCCCGCCAGGACTGCGGAGAAGTATTCGCTCATGGCGCCAGTCTAGGGCAGCGGCCGTGCGCGCTGGTCGACGGCGGGTGAGTATCGACGCGGCGCCCCGCAGGGCGCGTCATGGAAACCGCATGGCCGGAAGGCCGGCCTTCGGTCGCTGCCGCGCCCGCCGCGCGCCGACCCGTCAGGCGCGCGCGCGCGCAAGCAAGCGCCAGCCCAGCCAGGCCGCGGGCGGCACGCAC
>JBMOOW010000118.1:0-4377 GCA_049323195.1 Pseudomonadota bacterium
CTGCCGAACTACCTGGGCTGGTTCCGGGCGCTCGACCGGAATGCCCGATCCGGCGCCAGCGCCGCATCCCTGCTGGCTTTGGCCATCTCCGCGTGAGCCCATCCTCAACTAACGCGAACAGAGCCTAGGTTTTTCCGTCGTCGGCAGTATGTGCAAAACTTGCACACACTGAATCCCGCTCCAGCTCGCCTTCCTTGAAGACGTTGGCGATGTGGCGCCCGATCACCGTCCGGTCGCGCCCGAACAGGGCCGTGATCTGATCCTGCCGCAGCCAGACGGTGTCGCGGCTGCCATCCACCCGGACCTCGACGGCATGGCCTTCGGTCTCGTATATCAGGATGTCGCTGCGGGGTTCGGGGGTCATGGCTCTGTCCTCAGAGTTGGCCCGAGAAGGCACGGTGCAGGAGGGACTGCTTGAGTTCGTCGAGGGCGGCGAGCTTGCGCTGGTATACACCCGCAAGGCGCCTGGCCTCGGCAGTCACGGCGTCGCATCGGGCAACGATCCTGTCTTGTTCCGACCGGTCGGGACAGCAGATGTGGAACGCCTTGGCCTCGGGGAAGTAGATGGTCTGGTGGACCGCTCCGCTGGCGAATCGCAGAAGCCCATCGCGGCCTTCCGCGAGGAACACGTACTTGAGGAACTCGGGACTCAGGTCCGGCGAGCAGACCCAGTTCACGAAGTCCTGGCTCGTCGCCATCGCGTTGCGGGTAACCGTCACGTAGCCGACCGACGCAGTGCGCGACAGGCAGACGGTGCCCGCCGGCAACACGCGCGCCGACGAATTGGCGATACCCAGCGCGTTCGTCTTCTCCTCCGTATCCGCCACGTAGCCGCCGTGGTGCTCGCGGGCATCGCGGATGCTCAGCCACGGAATGTCACCACCCCAGTACTCGGGGTGGCGGCGGCTCGGCGTGTGCCCGGATTCCAGCCGCGCGAGCTGCGCCAGTTCCACCCAGCGCCAACCGGGGCGCGCCCCCCGCGCCGGCATTCCGACCGACAACGAGAAATCGCCGGGAATATGGCGAAGCGCGGCCGCGCGGCCGCCGGTTCGCGTGACGCCTAGGGCCAAGTCGCTGTCGCGGTCCGTTGCCGCAACACCGAAAGACACGCTGGCCGGCGCGCCGGTTGCGAGCGTGCTGCCGCGATGATCGAAAACCGAGCGGAGAAATGCGACGCGGGTGGCTTCCGCGTCCTGAAGATTCGCTTCCGCGTTGGCCTTGGCGGTGGCGATACCCGCAAACGCTTCGTCGAGGATAGCGACGATGCGCTGCTGTTCCTCGCGTTCCGTAACTGCAACCGGCAACTCCTGAAAGTGCCGAAGGCGTAGCGACTTCACCGTCGCACCTACGGCAACGCGAGGAAAGTAGTCGGCGACGTAATGGAGATAGTGGAACAGAAATTTGACGTCGATCTCCGGAGCGAAATTGAACAATGCGTAGGCGCGCTGGTGGAGATCGAATTTGCCTATAAAGTGACGCGGAAGAAATTCGGCTCCTTCTCCGGGGATGATGAGCGCCTCGCAATCATGGATGAAGCGGCTGCTGCGCTTGATTGTCTTCGACCTATCGAAGAACGCGTACGGGCCATCTGGCACTGCGTCCTTCGTGTCCGACTTACCGCTCTGAATTGAACAAAGTTGTCCCATCGGGACGAAGGTCCAGCTGCTCACGCAATGAGGCCTCGTATCTGCGACAGGACGTCAGCACTCTCCGCATCCAGCGCCGCGATCTCATCAAGAATTTCCAGCGGACTGCGATGCACCACCTCGCCGCCGCCGTTCGGGTTCTTCACCGACAGATCGAAGCTGGCCTGATCGATGCCCGCCACATCCACGCTCCAGCTCTTGGCCGAATCGGCGAACGTCTTCTGCAGTTCCACGAACTCGGCCAGGTCCGCGTCGTTGAGCGGGTTGGTCTTGCCCAGGCTGCGGCCGGGGTCGAGCCGGTAGTACCAGATGTTCCGTGTGGGCGCGCCCTTCTCGAAGAACAGCACCACCGTCTTCACGCCCGCGCCGAGGAAGGTGCCGCCGGGGCAGTCCAGTACGGTGTGCAGGTTGCAGTTCTCCAGCAGCAGCTTGCGCAGCGCCACCGAGGCGTTGTCGGTGTTGGACAGGAACGTGTTCTTGATGACGATGGCCGCGCGGCCGCCGGCACGCAGCGACTTGATGAAGTGCTGCAGGAACAGGAAGGCCGTTTCGCCGGTGCGGATGTTGAAGTTCTGCTGGACTTCCTTGCGCTCCTTGCCGCCGAAGGGCGGATTGGCGAGCACGATGTCATAGCGATCCTTCTCCTGGATGTTGGACTGGTCCTCGGCCAGCGTGTTGGTGTGGACGATGTTCGGCGCCTCGATGCCGTGCAGGATCATGTTCATGATCCCGATCACGTAGGCCAGGCTCTTCTTCTCCTTGCCGTAGAAGGTGCGCTCCTGCAGCACGCGCGCGTCGCCGGTGGACTTCGCCTTCGCGCTCAGGTGGTCGAAGGCCTCGCAGAGAAAGCCTGCGCTGCCGCAGGCCCCGTCGTAGATGCGCTCGCCGATCTTCGGGTCGACCACCTGGATCATGGCGCGGATCAGCGGGCGCGGCGTGTAGTACTCGCCGCCGTTGCGCCCGGCATTGCCCATGTTGCGGATCTTGGCCTCGTACAGGTGCGAGAGCTCGTGGCGGTCGCGGCTGCTGCGAAAGCTCAGCTCGTCCACGCGGTCGATCACGTCGCGCAGGTTGTAGCCGGACTGGATGCGGTTCTTCAGCTCGCCGAAGATCTCGCCGATCTTGTACTCCAGCGTCTGCGGGCCGCTGGCCTTCTGCTTGAAGCCGTGCAGGTAGGGAAAGAGTTTTCCGTTGACGAAGTCGCGCAGGTCGTCCCCGGTGAGCGCGCGGTTGTGGTCGATGCGGCCATTGACATCCCTCGGCGCCGCCCAGGCCTCCCAGCGGTAGGGCGCGTCGAGCAGGAACTCGTACTTCCGCCCCTCGAGTTCGGCCTCCATGGCCTTCTCGCGCTCCAGCGCGTCGAGGTACTTGAGGAAGAGCAGCCAGGACGACTGCTCGGTGTAGTCGAGCTCGCTGGTGCAGCCGGCATCCTTGTGCAGGATGTCGTCGATGTTCTTGAAGGTCTGTTCGAACACAGGCTTGGGATTCTCGTCGTGTCGGGTGGACAACTGCGGCCCGGATATATCGCGGATGGCGGGCCGCGCGCCGGAGCGGGAGGCTATTCCTCCGCGGGCAGGTCGCGCTCCTTGCACCTGATCGCGGCATAGGTGCCCTTCGGCGCCTCCGGCAGGTCGAACGCGTCGATCAGGCTGAGCCCGTCGGTGTCGCGGTCCACCGAGCAGCCGGCCTCGCGGGCGAAGGCATCGAGATCGGCGCCACCGGGCCGCAGCCGCAGCGCGACCGCCATGCCCGGGGACACGCAGCAGCCCACATACTCGGCCATGTACTCCTCGTCGAGCGCGAGCAGTTCGTGGCCGAGGAACGGGATGGGGGACCGCAGCCGGCGGTAGTCGCTGTAGTCGGCCCGATAGTCGGGCGCACGGGCGACGAGGCCGGCATCGATGAAGGCGTTCACCGCCTCACCGGGCTCGATACCGCGTTCCTGCGTGCCGGGCTTCATCCGCAGGGCCTTCAGCAGCACCTGCTCGAGCGCGGCATGGGCAGCCCCGCGTGTGTCGGCGGCGGTGGCATCCGCGGCGCTCGCGGTCGCCGCCCGGGCCAGGGCCGGGGTGCCCGGATCGGTGCAGCGGCCGTCTTCGCAGATGCGATCGCCTTTGCAATCGGTGTCCTTCGCGCACTGCAGCAAGGGCGCGGCCACGCTGGGCGCCGGGGGTGCGGCCGCGGGGCTGCACGCGACGAGGGTCGCCAGCGCGGCGACAGAAAAGAGCGCTCGGGTGAGGGGCATGCCGGTGTTCGCCTTGTCATGGACGGTTCGGGGGGGGGCGCGGCCGGTACGCGCCGCCGAACGCGCTTGCGAAGGTGGTCGGTCGAACCGGTCGGCACGGGATCCCCACCGGAATGATAGGCGTGGCGACCGGCCCCGGGCGGGCGCGGCGCCTCCCCGGGCAGTCGACGCCGGCCCCGCACGACACCGTCCGGGGCCACGCGCGGGGCCGGGTTACAGACACCCGTGGGCGAGTCCGGGAGACCCGGCAACGCAATGCGGTAACGCGCGAGCGCATCGCCGATACCCGCGAACGCCCTGCGGACACGCGCGCACGCAGCCAGGACACCCGGCAACGATGCCTCCAAGCCCCGCCCACGCATTCTGGACACCCGCGCGCGTACGCCGGAGACCCGGTGACGGGTTCCCGGAGCCCGGCGACGCACCTCCGCGAACCCTTGCGCGCATTCGACCGACCGGGCTGCGGCTCCCGGAGCTCGACGGGCG
>JBMOOW010000119.1:0-4261 GCA_049323195.1 Pseudomonadota bacterium
ACCCTTCGGGGTCAGACGCGCATTCTTGTGCATGGTTGTTCCCCTCACGGAGTGAAGCTGTTCGTTTGGCGACATCAGCTTCGCCCTCCGGACAGAGGGGAACAACCTCTTGAAACATCACACCTAGCTCCGGGGTCGGCTGGACAGCCCCGGGGCGCACCCTTACGCTAGGCACCCACGCGCCCCGCATCGGCGGAGGCCGCACCCGCGGGAGCCCCGCCTCCCGCCGCCCGGCACCAGTGGATCGCCGACCGGCTCCGCCCGGTGGCACCCCCGCCATTGGCCCGCGCCGAATCCGAGCAGTCCGCAAGTCCGAGGGACGGCCACCGCCGCCCCGCTTCCGCAGTGTGCTGTGCCCAGGCCCGGAGGGGGCCGGCCCCGAATGACCGACGACGTCGCGCCGCAGGCGACCGAAACCGACAAGCCCACCGAAGGCCAGGCGCCCGCCGCCGGCCGCCCACAGCAGCAGGAAATGCCGCTGGCGGTGGTGCACGGCCAGCCGGTGCTGCAGATCCCGCAGGACCTCTACATCCCGCCGGATGCGCTGGAAGTCATCCTCGAGGCGTTCGAGGGCCCGCTGGACCTGTTGCTGTACCTGATCCGCCGGCAGAACCTGGACATTCTCGACATCCCGGTCGCCGACATCACCAAGCAGTACGTCGAGTACATCGCGGCGATGCACGAGATGCGCTTCGAGCTGGCGGCCGACTACCTCGTGATGGCCGCGATGCTGGCGGAGATCAAGTCGCGCATGCTGCTGCCGCGCGTGACGAACGAGGAAGGCGAGGAGGAGGACCCGCGCGCCGAGCTGGTGCGCCGCCTGCAGGAGTACGAGCGCTTCAAGAAGGCGGCGGAGGACATCGACGCCCTGCCCCGTCAGGACCGCGACACCGCGCCCGTGCACGAGGTGCACGTGCCGGACCGCGCCGCGGTGCGGCTGCCGCCGCCGGTGGAACTGAAGGAGATGCTGCTCGCGCTGCGCGACGTGCTCAAGCGCGCCGAGCTCTTCACCCAGCACGCGATCAAGCGCGACGCGCTGAGCGTGCGGCAGCGCATGGGCGAGCTGCTCGAGCGCCTGGCCGACGGCTCCTTCCACCGCTTCGAGACGCTGTTCGACCCGGTGGAAGGCAGGCTGGGCGTGGTGGTGACGTTCCTGGGCATGCTCACGCTCGCCAAGGAGCAACTGGTGGAGATCGTGCAGGACGCACCGCTGGCGCCGATCTACGTGAAGTCCCTCGCGCTGATGAAGGACCCGTCGGAGATCGAGCTGTCGAGCGAGTTCGACGCGGACGCGGCGAACGAGGGCTGAGGCCGGATGCACCGCGAGCTGCCGCCAGTGCCGCGGCGTGAGGTTGCAGGCCACGAGGTCCCTGGTTCTTCCGCGTTTGCGGGAATGACCACGGATGGAACCCGCGCCGGGGGATGGCGCGCCGATCGATGTGAACGACCAATCGCAATGCAGACCGCATGGATCAATCGCTGATCAACCGCATCGTCGAGGCCGCGCTGCTCGCCTCGAACCAGCCGCTGTCGCTGGCGCAGCTGCGCGAGCTGTTCCCCGAGGAGCAGCCCGCACCGCCGGGCGCGATCGAGGCGGCCATCGAGCGGTTGCAGGCCGCCTGTGCCGATCGCGGCGTCGAGCTCGTCGAGGTCGCATCGGGCTTCCGCTACCAGGTGCGTGCCGAGGTGCATCCCTGGGTCGCGCGGCTGTGGACCGAGCGCCAGACGCGCTACACGCGCGCCACGCTGGAGACGCTGGCGCTCATCGCCTACCGCCAGCCGATCACGCGTGGCGAGATCGAGCAGGTGCGCGGCGTGGCGGTGAGCAGCAACATCATCAAGGCGCTGGAGGAGCGCGAGTGGATCCGCGTGGTCGGCCACCGCGACGTGCCGGGGCGCCCCGCCCTGTTCGGGACCACGAAGCAGTTCCTCGACTACTTCGGCCTGAAGCGGCTGGATGAGTTGCCGCCGCTCTCGGAGCTGCGTGACATCGGCGAACTCGAGCCGCAGCTGCGCTTCGACGAGGCGGCCGGCGTGGATGGCCGGATCGCGGCCGGCGTGGCGGAGGCCGACGAGGCGCGCGACGGCGCGCCGCCGGCCGTCGGCCAGGCTTCAGGCGACGGCGCGGATACTGCCTCCGTCGACGAAGGCCGGGACGAGGGGAGGTCCGCCGGCGTCGGCGCCGCCCCCGGGCCGCAGGCCACCTCCGCCGACGAGGCCGGCACGCCGGACGACGACGACGCGCCGGAAGGGGAAGCCGGCGACGGCTCCGACCAGGACCTCGATTTCCGCAGCGAACGCCCCGTGGTCTTCGACCCGGGCGACGATGACGATGCACTTTCCGATGCCGGCGAACCCGGCATCGACCCCGAAGCCGCGCCGGGTACGCGCGCGGCGACCGAGAACGAAATGGCGGCGGAGGCAGATGTCTCCGAGGCCGCAGCGATCACTGCGTTAAAGGGGCAGGACGACGAGTCCGGTTCCGTTTCCAACGCCGTCGAGACGACGACCGTTCCCGCACTGACGACCGCATCGACCGATGCGGCGGAGTCCGAAAGACATGACTGAGGAAAAGAGCCGCAAGCTCACCCTGCGGCGCGAACAGCCCGCCGCCCCCGCCCCGCGCCAGGAAGAGCGCCTGCACAAGGTGCTCGCACAGGCCGGCCTCGGCTCGCGCCGGGCGCTCGAACAGCGCATCGCCGACGGCCTCGTGAAGGTCAACGGCGAGGTGGCGCGCGTCGGCATGAGCATCGGCGGAGGCGACCGCATCGAGATCGACGGCCGCCAGTTCGTGGCGACCGCGCTGACCGAGCCGCCGCGGGTGCTCATGTACAACAAGCCCGAGGGCGAGGTGACCACGCGCGAGGATCCCGAAGGGCGCCCCACCGTGTTCGACGCCCTGCCCCGCCTCAAGGGGGCCCGCTGGATCGCGATCGGCCGGCTGGACATGAACACCACCGGCCTGCTGCTGCTCAGCACCGACGGCGAGCTGGCCAACGCACTGATGCATCCGTCCAGGGAGGTCGAGCGCGAGTACGTCTGCCGCGTGCGTCCGCCGGAGGGCCAGGAGCACGTGCCGGACGCCGTCGTCGAGCTGCTGGCCAAGGGCGTGCAGCTGGAAGACGGCCCCGCCAAGTTCGACGAGATCGAGAAGATCGGCGGCAGCGAGTCGCACGACTGGTTCCGCGTGGTCGTCAAGGAAGGCCGCAACCGCGAGGTGCGCCGCCTGTGGGAGTCGCAGGGCTGCCAGGTGAGCCGCCTCAAGCGCGTGCGCTACGGTGGCATCGAGTTGCCGCGCGAGCTGCTGCGCGGCCAGTCGCAGGAGCTGCCGACCGCACGCGTCGAGCAGCTGCGCGAGGAGCTCGGGCTGGAGGACGGCACCCCGTCGGCTCTCACGCTGCAGCCGGTGATCGGCCAGCGGCGCGCTGCAAAGTCGACCATCCGCTTCGGCGGTGAGCGCAGCCAGGGCGGCTACGTGGGCGGACATAACGCCGCCGACGAGGGCCGCGAGCTACGCCGCTTCGACCATGTCCGCGAGGATCGCGGCCGCGGTCGCGGCGGCCCGCGCAAGCACGGCGGGCTGACGGTGAGCGGCGAGATGGCCGCGCGCCAGGCCAACAAGCCCTTCAAGCAGCGCAAGGAGAAGGGGCCGAAGCCGCTTCCCGAGGGCAATCCCGCCGCCTTCCGTACCTGGTACGTGCCCGATGGCGTCGAGACGGGCCCCTCCGGCCATCGCAATCCCGATGGGCGCGGTCGCAAGCCCTTCGGTGGCAAGCCGGGTGGCGCGCGCCCGGGTGCAGGGCGTCCGGGCGGCGGCCGACCCGGTGCCGGCGGCCCGCGCGACGAGCGCGGCGGCAGCCCCTACGGCACGGGCGGTGCGCGCAAGCCGGGCGGCCCGAAGCCGGCGCGCGCGGCGAGCCCCTACGGGCATGCGGGCGGCGCTCCCTCGTTCCCGTCGGACTATGCCAACCCGGGTGCCGGTGGAGGCTATGACCGCCCCCGCGGCCCGCGACCGGGTGGCAAGCCGGGCGGTGGTGGGCGCCCCGGCGGTGGCGGCCGTCCCGCGGGTGGCCCGCCCCGCGGCGGGCGCCCCGGTGGCGGCGGCCCGCGCGGCCCGCGTACCTGAAACACGCAAAGGAAAGGGCGCCGCTGGCGCCCTTTCCCTTTCCTGATTCCCCACATTACGCATCCAGCGTTACGAGCCGGTAGGGCAGCGGCGGCGTACGGACCGCGACATAGAGCAGGCGCGGCACCATTGCCG
>JBMOOW010000120.1:0-70000 GCA_049323195.1 Pseudomonadota bacterium
GTTTTGCCCGACTCAAGCAGCACCGGCGTGTGGCCACCCGCTACGACCGCAACCCCGCCAACTTCCTGGCCTTCCTCTACCTTGCCGCCATGCCTCTGTGGATCGCTTGAATGTCGATTCGGCCTAGTTGCTGCACCAGACGATCACGGTCGCCGCTGGCGTCGGCCTGTCGGCCGTCGCGCTCGGACCGGTGCTGGAGCCGGTGCTGCTGATCGCGACGACGGTGGCCGGATGCGCGCTGCTGCACGAGTACGTCGTACGCCGCGTGCGCTGGCTGCGCCCCCTCTTCGGTATGTCGCCGCTGAGGAAGGTGCCCGCGCCATCCCGCGGGCTGCAGGACGCGCAGGCCCATCGCGTGCCCTTGCGCTGAGCGCCCGGTGGCGGCGCCGCCTGCACGAGAAGCAGGGTCGGCGTGGCGTTCCCCGCCACGTGCGAGCGCCAAGCCCGGCCGAAACGGCCGGCAACGAAAGGCGGGTAGTTGTCGTCAGCAGCGGATGCTGCCCGCATCGATGGCGGAAGCGGACCTGCGGTAGTGCTGGACACGGAACATGCGCCCCGCGGCCGGGCGCCGCGTCCATCGCCTGGCCTCGAGACACAGACGCACGAGGGATAAGCCGTCGAGGTCGGCGAGGATCACCGTACATACAGCCAACTATCTGGACGGCGCCACCAAATGATCTGGTCAGCGTCGCCAAGCGAACTGGTCACCGGCGCCGAATAAGCTGGACGGTTCAGCCAACGAGTTGGACACCCGCGCGCGAGTCTCACTCAGACCTTGACGGGCCTCTCAGTGTCCTGCTCCAATGCACGCTCGCATAGGGGATGCGTGGTCAAGGACGATGTCGCAACAGTTGTTTCGCAAGGAAGTGCTTGAGGCGAAGCGCTCGAGTTGGCTGGGTGGGATTTCCCTGGCGCAACCGATCCGTCTCTGGGTTCTGACATCGGCGGCAGTTGTCGCCGCGCTCTCTGTCGCCCTCTTCCTCACGTTCGGCACGTATACCCGTCGATCGACGGTGGTGGGGCAGTTGGTCCCGTCCAAAGGCTTGGCCACCGTGCTTGCGCCGGCTACCGGTGTGGTGAGCCGTCTCGATGTATCCGAAGGTCAACGGATCGCGGCCGGACAGCCAGTGGCTGTGGTCAGCGTGCCCCGGGCAACTGTCTCTGATGGCGACACGGTGGCAGCGCTGGAGCAGCATCTGGAGCAACGCCAGCATGGCCTGCGATCGGCACTCGCAGCGCAGCGTCAGCTGCTCTCGGTCCAAGCAGGCGGCCTTGCAGCACAGTTGGCGAATGCGCAGCGGGAGTTGGCGCAGGTGGAAGCCGAGATCGCCACGCGCAAGGAACAGGCCCGGATCGCAAACGAAACGCTGGAGCGTCTTCGGCAGCTGCAGAACGGCAAGTACGTGAGCCTGCTTCAGATCAAGCAACAGGAATCTGCGGCGCTGGAGCAGGTCAGCGCGATGCAGGCATTGCAGCGCCAAGCCATCAACACGCGCAAGACGATTGACCAGATTCAACAGGCGATTCGTGAACTGCCGGGCCAGCGGCAGGTCAACGAAGCAAACTTCCAGCGCGATCTCGCCATGCTCCAGCAGGAGCAGGTGGAGACGGAGGCGAGCGGCGCGCTCGCGATCAGCGCTCCCGTATCAGGCGTCATTGCCGCGCAAATGGTCAAGCCGGGGCAGGCAGTGCAGGCCGGACAGCCACTGCTGAGCGTGCTACCCGGTGACGGAAGACTGGAAGCGGAACTCCTGGTGCCCAGTCGCGCCATTGGTTTCATCGAGCCCGGCGACACCGTGTTGCTTCGCTATCAGGCGTACCCCTATCAGAAATTTGGACATCAAGAGGGGCGCGTAGAGCAGATAAGTCGCAGCGCCCTCAGCCCGCTGGAATTGGGAGCGTTGCGCACCAATGCGCAATCGCAGGAGCCGCTTTACAAGGTCACCGTGACGCTTAAACGTCAGGCAGTGACTGCTTACGGCAAGTCTGAGACGCTTAAGCCCGGCATGGTACTTAATGCAGACATTCTGGGTGAGCGACGTCGACTGATCGAATGGATCTTTGAGCCGCTCTTCTCGCTCAAAGGGCAGGTGTGGAGCACCTAGCTATCGCTTTTGTCGGGTAATCCGGCCCCAAGGCGCAGGGGGACTGTGCTACTTCAAAGGAGCAACACAATGCGTGACCTTAGCTTGAACGAGATCGAAGCAGTTGACGGCGGCATCATTCCGGCGATTGCGGCGGGTTTCATGGCTTACAACTACATCGTGGCCACTTACTCGGCTACGCAGATCGCATTCGCCGCAGGCGCAGCCATCGGCGCTGGCGCAGTTGTTGCTGCTGCGGCTGACTAATCCCAATTACAAGGAAAATTCTTATGAACACGATGCGCGAACTGACCACTGAAGAGGCAAATGAGATTTCCGGGGGCATCCTCCCGGTCGCCTTGATTCCGGTTGCTGTTGCCTTTGGCAAAGGACTCGCCGCAGGTGCGGTCGCAGGCGGTGTTGCCGTCGCAGTGATGGATGCACTCGATATCGGCAGCTTCGAGCTTTGATCATCCAGCGGGGGGCATTGCTCCCCGCTTTCCATCGGGTGTGTGATCCATGAGCTTCGATAAAAACAACATCTTGGTCTACAAGCTGCTCGCGTGGGCTATAGGCCTTGCGTGTGTCGTTGTTACGATTTCGCTGGTAGTCAACAGGACAGACCCGCTTGACCCAAAGCAAGCCGCGTCAGTTGCGCTGTTGCTTCTTGCTGCTGTCTGGGCGTCGCGAGTGGCTAAGAGCCGGCAGCCCTCATCCACTCTCGCTGTGACATCGATCCTGTTCGCCGCGGGTTGTTGGTTTACCGTTTTTTCCACGAAGGCTGCCGCGATCATTGCAGGCGCGTCTTTCTTGGTTCTACTCGTGAATTTCTCGATGGGCGACAAGGCGGACGTGGACACCCCGAAGAAGAAGATAAAGATTCGTCTGCCTTGGTGAGCTGGGTAGGTAACCGCTGTGCCAAGAATCGTGCTGCAATCCGAGAGTGCTGAATGTGGTCTTGCTTGCATCGCAATGGTGGCTGGCGCCCACGAGCAGCATGTCAGTCTGCCGCAGCTTCGCAGACGCTTTGCGCTTTCGCTCAAAGGAGCCAAACTCAACCACCTCATTCAGGTTGCTCAGCAGTTGGGCTTCCGCACACGACCCCTGCGTCTTGAGCTCGAAGACCTGTCGAAGCTCGCGCTGCCCTGCATCCTGCACTGGGATCTCAATCACTTCGTCGTCCTGACGAAGGTTGGCAAGTCGAAGCTCACAATTCTCGACCCCGCCGTAGGCGAGCGAAAGCTCAATCTGGACGAAGTGTCGAAGCACTTCACTGGCGTGGCCTTGGAACTGACGCCCTCCGCCGAGTTCAAGTCGCAGAAGGCTGCGCCCTCGGTGTCCGCCCGCCAGCTGACAGGCCCGGTGCGCGGCCTATGGCGTGCATTGGCCCAGATTCTGGCGCTGTCGGTCGCGCTGCAAGTGTTCGTGGTGCTGGCCCCGTTCTTCATGCAGTGGGTCGTGGACCAGGTCTTGGTTTCTGCGGACCGTGACCTCTTGGCGGTACTCGGGTTGGGCTTCGGCTTGGCCCTGCTGCTGCAGCTCGGTATCGGCCTGCTGCGTGGCTGGTCGGTGGTGTACCT
The DNA here is from genome assembly GCA_049323195.1 of Pseudomonadota bacterium. Lineage (GTDB taxonomy): Bacteria > Pseudomonadota > Gammaproteobacteria > Xanthomonadales > Xanthomonadaceae > Cognatilysobacter. Next base: position 3,665 of record JBMOOW010000120.1, read on the forward strand.
GTCGTCTCGACTGAGCTTGCAGTGGATGGGCAATGTGTTCGCCCACCTGCTGAGGCTACCGCTGGACTTCTTCGAGAAGCGCCACTTGGGCGATGTCACCTCCCGCATGGGCTCGGTACAGACCATCCAGCGGACGCTCACGACCAGCTTCGTCGAAGCCCTGATCGACGGCTTGATGGCGGTGGTCACTTTCGCGCTGATGCTCGTCTACAGCTGGAAGCTGGCGCTCGTGACGGTACTGGCCGTCGTGCTGTATCTGGGTATCCGCGCCATCGCCTATCGTCCCGTCCGGGATCGAACCGAGCAACAATTGATTGCCGCAGCCCGCCAGCAGAGCCACCTGCTGGAGTCGCTGCGCGGCATGCAGAGCCTCAAGGTCGCCGGTGAAGAGTCGCAGCGCCGCGCCACCTACGACAACCTGATGACCGAAACGGTCAACCAGGACGTTCGCCTCGCGCGCATGGGGCTGGGCTTCAACAGCGCCAGCCAGCTGGTCTTCGGCATCGAGCGCATCGCCGTGATCTGGATCGGCGCGGTGCTGGCGCTGCAGAACGTGTTCTCGGTGGGCATGCTGATCGCCTACTTGGCCTACAAGGACCAGTTCGCCCAGCGCATGGGCGCGCTGATCGACAAGTGGATCGAGTTCCGCATGCTGCGTCTGCATGGCGAACGCCTGGCCGACATCGTGCTGACGCCACCTGAGGATGCGCACGGGCTCCCCCAGGCACCGCCACCGACCAGTATCCGGATCGAGGTCGAGAAGCTGTCGTTCCACTATGCCAATGGCGAGCCGTGGGTGCTGAAGGACTGCAGCTTCGCGGTCGAGCCGGGCGAGTCGGTCGCGATCATCGGCGCCTCCGGCTGCGGCAAGACGACGTTAGTCAAACTGCTGCTCGGCCTGCTGGTACCCACCGAGGGCACGATCCGCGTCGGCGGCCATGACCTGCACAAGCTGGGGCCACGCAACGTGCGCGCGATCGTCGGCGCAGTGATGCAGGACGATCAGCTGTTCGCCGGCAGCGTGGCGGACAACATCAGCTTCTTCGACCCCGAGCATGACCAGGCGCGTATCGAAGCCGCCGCGCGGCTGGCGGCCGTTCATGACGAGATCGTCGCCATGCCGATGGGTTACCACAGCTTGATCGGCGACATGGGCAGTTCGCTGTCGGGCGGGCAGAAGCAGCGCGTGATCCTGGCGCGCGCCCTGTACCGCAACCCGAAGCTGCTGTTTCTCGATGAGGCGACCAGCCACCTCGACGTGATGAAGGAGCGGCTGGTCAACGAGGCCGTGAAGCAGCTGCAGCTGACCAAGATCATCGTGGCGCATCGTCCGGAGACGATCGCCAGCGCCGACCGGGTGCTCGTCATGGAGCAGGGGCGGATCGTGCAGGAGCTGCGGCCCCAACCACAGCCCGCACCCTCGCCAGCAGCTTCCGTGTCAGTGCCGGCCTGAGTGGCGACCCTGTTGGCTCCGCCCATAGATTGCTACCGGGGGATGCAATACGAAACCAGCGCTCCGGCGGCGACCACGGCGAAGCCGGTGTAGACGATGTAGCCGCGAATCGGTTCGGGAAACAGGCTCGCGTTGTTCGAGATCGTCGCCCCTGCGACCACCAGCCCGAATGCCGTCATCAGCATTCTGCGGCGCAGCCGGATGGTGGCGTCCCGCAGCTGGGCGGCGCGGCGGATCTGCTTCTCCTGCTCCAGCAGCGCGTAGTGGTCGGAGAGGCTGAAACCGCACCATCGACAGTGGTCGGTACCGCGCCACGTCCAGCGATCGCACTGCGGACACTCCGTGGCATTGCGGTGATGCGGTGGAGGGGCGTCGGGCAGGACAGGCGCCGGGGCGGGCTTGGGCTCGGCAGGTATCCACTCCTGCACGGACCGTGCTTCCGCCGCCGTGTCTGCGGGCGCGTCGTCCTCGAGCAGTTCCAGAATCTCCTCGAGCAGCGCCTCGCGCCGCTGGGCGTCCGACGGAGGTGCAACAGCTACAGGCAAGCGCACGATCTTCGGATCGTTGGGCGTCTCGGACATCGGCTGCGCTACGCCGTCAGGGCCAGCATCTCGGACAGTTGCTCGGGATCGACCCGTGGCTTGTCCCGGAAGTACAGGAACATGAGCTTGATCAGCCGGGCCTTCTTCTCCGGCGGCAGTCCCCGCCGCGTCTTCTTGAGCCGGGTTTCGAGCGCGATGACGACCTCTTCCAGCACGTCGAGGTCGGCTGCAGTCGTCGCTTTCAGGTCGGTGCTAAGCCCGGTCAGCACCCACAGGGGATCGGCGCCGTAGACCTCGTACAGCGCCTTCAGGACAATCGCGGGCACCTCCCGCTCGCCGCGCTCGTAGTTCTGGTAGGCGCGCGGCGACAGCCCCATGCGCTCGGCAAATTCTGTCTGGACCAGACGGGTGCGATCGCGCACGGCCGCCAGGCGCCGGCCGATCTGCAGGTTGACCTCTTCCGTAGACAGCTTACTCATTTGTGCTATCGTGCGTCTCACTTGCCCATCGCACGCTAGCACATGGCGCTTTCCCTGCGACAGCACGAACGGATCAAGCAGCAGCTGCGCAAGCGGGGCACCTCGCTGGCCGAGGTCGCCCGGGAGTTGTCGGTCGCGAAAACCACCGTCACGTCGGTCAGCCAAGGCTATCGGCGGTCACGTCGCATCGAGATGGCCATTGCGACCAAGCTTGGCCGCACGCCGCAGCAATTGTGGCCGGCACGCTACCCCGCCGGGCGCGAGGCCACGGAGGCACCGCCAGTGAGCTGACTTATCCTTTCCCATTTCTTCCGCGGGAAATGCAAAGCCCCCGTGCGTTGGAGCGCACGAGGGCTTGAGGTGCAAGGCGACTGCGATGTCGCTTGCATTCTCGGCATCCCGACTTCCTTCGTCAAGCCCTGCCCGGCGATCGCCCGGGTGGCGGTGCGGTGCTGCCGGCTGTCCGGCGACAGCGCCGCGCATGCGGGATGCACGATGAGCACATTGAAAGACGTGTGCCGGGCGCTGTTGCGCACGCAACACTCCAACCGCGAGATTGCACGCCGGCTGCACTGGTCCGCGACCACCGTGGGACGGTACCGGCAGCGCCTGCTTGAAGAGTCCCTCGACTGGACCGCGGTCGAGGTGCTCGACGAGATCGCCTTGGACCGGCTTCTCAATCCCGGCCGGCACCACGGCAAGAAGCAGTTCGTCGAGCCCGACTGGGCGCACGTCCACCAGGAGCTGCAGCGGCGTGGCGTGACCAAGGCGCTCCTGCATGAGGAGTACGCGCTGGGCCTTGAGTCGGGCGCCATGTCCGAGACGGAGTTCCGGCGGCGCTATGACCGCTACGCCCGGACGCGCGGGCTGGTCATGCGGCAGGTGCATCATCCGGGCGAGCAACTGTTTCTGGACTTCTCGGGCGTGCGGCCGTCCCTGACCGATCGCCTGACCGGTCGGAAGACGCCCGTCGAGTTCTTCGTGGCGGTCATGGGCGCCAGCCGCAAGACCTTCGCGACGGCGGTGGCCAGCCAGAAGCTGGCCGACTGGATCGCCTGCAACGCCGGTGCGCTCGCGTTCTTCGGGGGCGTGCCGATGCACTTGGTGCCGGACAACCTGAAGGCGGCCGTCATCTCGCGCTCGCGCGAGGACGGCCCGGTGCTGAACGCGACGTACGCCGAGTTCGCGACGCACTACGACACCGACATCCATCCGACGCGGCCGCGCAGACCGAAGGACAAGGCGGCGGTCGAGGTCGGCGTGCAGGTGGCGCAGCGCTGGATCCTGGCCCGTCTGCGCAACCGGGTGTTCTATACGCTGAAAGAGCTCAATGCGGCGATCGCCGAGTTGACCGAGCGACTGAACAACCGCCCGATGCGGGGCTGTGGTGGCAAGAGTCGCAACCAGCTTTTCGACGAGCTCGACGCCCCGGCGCTGCGCCCGCTGCCGGCGACTCCCTACGAATATGCCGAGTGGAAGCTCAAGGTCACCGTCGGTCAGGACTACCACGTCCCGTGGGGCGCCCGGTACTACTCGGTGCCGTACACGCTGGTCGGCGCCAAGGTGAACGTCAAGGCCACCCGTGACACGGTGACGGTGTTCCATCGGGACCGTCGCGTCGCGCTGCATCCGCGCGTCGACGAGGCCGGGTGCAGCACGCTGCCGGAGCACCAGCCTGCAGCGCATCGGGCCTATTCGCAGGACACGTCCGCCACGCTGATGGCCTGGGCCACGCAGCAGGGTGGCGCCATCCACCGGTTCGTCCAACACCACATCGACAACCACCGGCGGCCCGCGCTCTCGCTGCAGGCGTGCCGCGGCCTCCAGCGGCTCGGCCGCGAATACGGCACGGAGCGCCTGCAGGCGGCGTGCGACCGCGCGCTCCGGGCGCACGCGACCAGCATCAGCTCCGTCAAATCGATTCTCAAGCGCGGCCTTGAAGCCACGCCGCCGGCATCGCCCGAAGCGGCGAACGATGACCCGCTGCCCGCCCACGAGAACGTGCGCGGCGCCCACTACTACACCTGATTCACAAGGAGACCCGCATGACCCTGCAGAACACTTTCGACCGGCTGCGCGAGCTGCGCCTGAACGGCATGATGGAAGGGCTGGAGCACCAGCTCAGCCAGACCGCCTACAGCGGATTGGCTTTTGAAGAGCGGCTCGGCCATCTGGTGGATGCCGAGCGCAGCCATCGCGATACCCAGCGGCTCAAGCGCCTATTGAAGAACGCGCGGCTCAAGACCAACGCCGAACCCGAAGCCATCGACTACAGGCCCGGTCGTGGGCTGGATCGGGCGGTCATCGCCGACCTGTTGACGTGCGGATGGGTTGAGCGTCGGCAGAACGTCTTGGTGACCGGGCTGACCGGGACGGGCAAGACGTGGCTAGCCTGCGCCTTGGGCGTGCAGGCCGCGCGCAAGGGCCACACCGTGGCCTACAGGCGCGTGAGGCGGATGCTGGAAGAACTGGAAATCGCCCATGCCGATGGGTCGCTCGCCAAGGTACGGAACCAGCTGGCCAAGGTCGAGCTGCTGATCCTGGATGACTTCGGCCTGACCCCACTCAACAATCGGGGGCGGGCCGAGCTGCTCGAAGTGCTGGACGATCGCGTTGGCAGCGGCGCTACGATCGTCGCCGGCCAGATGCCGATCAAGGACTGGCACGCCTTCATCAACGACCCTGCGTTGGCCGATGCGATCCTGGATCGGTTGATCCACAGCAGCCACAAGCTCGTGCTCAAGGGCGAATCGATGCGCAAACGGAAAGGCGCCGCCCTGGCGGCGTCGGAAACCGGCTGAGCAACGACTATGGCCAGTCGGCTGGCGGCGGTGTCCAGTTCAGTTGGCGTCGCTGTCCAGTTACCTTGGCGGAGGTGCACGGATCCGTTGGCGGCAGTGTCCAGATCGATTGGCGTTGAGTGATCAGTTCGCTGGCGTTTGGCAATCACCGAGGACGCGGCGCCTTCGCTGATGCCGAGAACCCGTGGCACGGGGCGGCCGTGCAGGGGGGTGAAACACGGGCCGGAGTGGCCTTTCTCAGCCCCCAAGAGAAAGTCGACTGCGACCCCGGTTTCTGCTGCCCGGATGTGCGGGATCGGATGAAGCCCTCGACGTGTGCAGGAGCGGGGCCGCAGCCCCGTTCCTTACCAGTTCTCGTCCGCCTCTTCGGCACGCGCAGCGGCCGCAACCTTCTTTCGGACCGGTGCCGGCCGCGCATCCGCCACGCCCGCCGGGTGGGGAGGCGTGCCGGCAGCGGGCCCGGAGGCGGCCTGCGAGGCGAGGCTCGGTGCCGCGCGCGACGTCGAGCCGCGCAGTTCCACCATGCCGGGCCGGAAGGCCGACAACGATGCCGGAATGGGGCCCTCGATCGTGCCATAGGACGTCTTGTCGGCGACGCGGTCGATGCGGATCGTGCAGCATGGGATCTCGTTGCGCCCGAGCGAGCGGCCGGTCTGCGGGTCCGTCAGTTCCTCGCCGAGCACCACGGCATCGTAACGCTCGCCTGTCGCGACGGACTTGCCGCCCTGGCTAAGCACGACCTGATCGCCTTGCAGCGCGATGACCGAGATCGGGAAGATCTCGTTCACCACCGCACGCACCATGCGATCGGACAGCGAATCCATCATCGTGGCCGCCATACCGGCGCCATCTACGGCCCGCGGCAGGGTACTGGGCGCCGTCGGCGGCAGCGTGTGCTCGAAGCTTTCGGACATCACCACCTGGCCTGTCGATGCGTTGATGATGCGCAGCGCGATGCGTCCACCGCCGGAGTACGACGTCAGCTCGCGTCCGGACAGCCGCAAGCTGCGGCTGCTGCGTGGATACGCGAAACGCTCGATGGTCGGTACCAGGATCAGGTCCGTGGCGAGCCGCTGTCCGAGCCGGGCCACCTCCTCGCTGCGGGCGTTGCCCGAGTTGATGAAGTCGACCTCGTCCTGCATCTCCGCATCAAACTCGCGATCAAGCAGCTGGAAGCGCTCGGTCTGCGTTAGCGCGTCGGACAGGCGGGCGCGTATCTCGGAGGCGACGGCCTGCGAGTCGACCTGAGCATCACCAACTGCGTAGCGTTCGCTCCCCACGCGTGGCGCCGCGACCACCAGTTTCGGGCGGTCATCCTGCGGTCCCATGAACTTCGCGACGTCGGCACGTACTCTGACCTTCCAGAATCGCGACATCCGCTTCTCGGACTCACTAACGCGGATGGCGTCACCGAAGTAGCCGCCGGATGTCGCCTCGCCCGTGAACGAATACTCCGCGTCCACACGCTCGACCTCTTCCTGCGACAGCACGTGGAAGCCCTTCACCACGCCGTCGGAAGCGGACACGACCTGGTCCACATAGGCATCGCCCCCGACCTCGGTCGACCCCAAACCCTGAACGTCCAGCCGGATACCCGCCGCCACCGCTTGCGTGGACGACGTCACCCGCCGGCCGTTGACCTGGGCAATGGCCATGTCGAGCGCGCGCAGCACCGCAATTGAAGCGGTGGGCCCGATGGCCTCGGTTTCCACCGTCACCGTCTTGACGCCGCCGAAGTCGGGGTTGTCACGGAAGGGTGCTGGCTTGGAACGCGCCGGGGCAGCCGCCGCAGCCGCCGGTGCGTCCTTCTTGCAGCCGGCGAGCCCGGCGCACGCGACGGCGGTTGCGAGAATGAGGGCAGTGGTCCGCATCGATCAGAGCCCGTCGAGGGCGGCCGTCGCATTGGCCGGTGGCTTGATGCCATTGCTTTTGGCAAAGGCGAACACGTCACGGGTCGTGGTGCCCAGCCCCTTTACATAGCCGGGCATCTCCTTACCGACCCAAAGGGCCACGCGGGCCTTGCCCATCAGTGCCATCGGGTTGGAGCCGACCGATGCCACGAACGCCTGCGACTGACCGAGGAGCTGGCGCGCGCTGAGCAGCGCCTTCGCGTATTCAACCAGGCCGGCGACGAACTGCTCGCGCTGTTGCGCCGTCAGGGCCGGCTTCGCGGCCAGGACCTCCGCGATGCGTGCCTGGGCCGCATCCGACAGCGCGCGCGACTTCTTCAGCGCGTCCGCATCGAGCTGGCCACTGCTGAGGCGCTTGGCCTCGGCTTCGAGCTGTGTGACCTGATCCTTCAGCCCGAGCGCCGACGAGAGCGCCTGTTGCGCGCTCACCACGGCGGTGGCCGAGGCGACGTAGCTCGTGACGAGGGCATCACCCGAGGGTGCGTCGGTGGCCGGCATGTCCGACTTTTCCTTGCCAAGGCCAGGCAGCTTCAGGCCGGCCTGCGCAGGCGCCGAGGCGAGTGCCAGCAATGCACAGCCGAGTACGAGCATCTTTTTCACGGTAGTCTCCTGGTAGGCCGTCAGCGGACGGCGCGGACGTTGAGTTCGTCGACCATCACCTGTGCGGCCTTTTCCGCGGCCAGGCTGAGGGCGTTGGTACGTGCCACCGTCTCGGTGTTGCCGATGCCGGCGAACTGCACGGGGCCGACAGACGAGAGAGTGCGTGGGAAGCGGCCGCTGACGTCGAGCACTTTGCCGGTTACGGTCACCGTCACGCGCACGAGTCCGCTTGCCGGGTCGGTATCGCGGATTCCCACGTCGAGCGTTCCGTAGGCGAGCAGCGGAATGGCGGCGCGCCTGACGCCATCGACGGTCGAGCGCAGCACCTCCGCGGAGAGATCGTTGCCCGTGCTGAAATCCTTGCGGATGCGCGCGACGCTGAGCTGGCCGCCACTCTGCGGCTCGACATACTCCGCCTGCACGACCTCGTAGCCGGCGCCGCTGAGCACGCCGGTCATGGCGCTGTCGACCTCGGAAGCCGTGGTTACCTTCCAGGCAATGCGGTCGGCCTTCTGCGTGCTGCTGCCGCCGGATTCGATCGTGCCGGAGAACGACTCGCGCCCGCTTCCGGTGCGGCTGATGACATCGGACGTGCCGATGCTGGAGGCGCCGATGCTCTCGCCCTCGCGCGTCCGCACGACGGTGGAGCCGCTGCTTGCGCTCTTTGCCTTCATGTCGACGCGGCGGTATTCGCGCGCCTCGAAGCTCTGCACGCTTTCCTGCATGCGCGCGACGAACACCGTCGCCATGAGTGAGCGTGCACCCTGCGACACCGCCGCGGTGGCGGCCCCGCCATCGAGCTCGGCACGCAACAGCGCACTGTCGATGTCGGCGCGCACCACGACCGAGTAGGTACCCATCTCCTTGTTGTCGTTGTCACTGAGCACGGTCGAGCCGACGACCAGCTGGTCGAGCTTGCCCATGAACTCGTCGCGGCGGTCTGCGAGGACCTTCGCCTTCGCGACGGACGACTCCGAGACATGCGCCTGCAGGGCGGCGAACGTCGCCTTGCGCATGGCGGCCTGGCGGTCGGCTGGCTTGAGCTTGCCGGCGTACGTTACTGACGCCATTCCCTTGCTGCTGACGACCTGTGCGTAGGCGTGACCGCTGGCGAGGAGGGTGATGGCAAGGACTATGGTTCGGAACAGGGCCTTCAGCGGCATTGCTGCACGAGCTCCTTGAGGGATTTGAGTTGCTGGGTGAAGACGCGGCCGCCCGTCTGCTCCGACGCCCATGGCTTTGCGCCGCCGTCGAGCGACTGGGCAAGTGACGCGAAGCCAGCCAGGAGCGTCTCGTAATAGGCTCCGCTCGAGTCGACGATGTCCTGCGAGCCGGGGATGGCCTTGGTGCTGCCCTGCCGCAGCGGCTGATCGAGGTAGATGCGGCCGGAAAGCGGTTCGGACACCGTGACGTGGAAGAACGCGCCGTAGAGTTGCTGGCGGAAACCGCCCTGTTGCGAAAGCGTCTTGTCGCGCAGATCCTCGACCGTCACGTCGATGCGATAGTCCGGCTCGGGGATGCGCAGCTGGTGGACGCTACCGTCGGCGAAGCGCGCGGGCATCACGCCGCCAATCGCCTGTCCCGCCGCATGGGGCAACATCGGCAAGCGCAGTGTCGATGCGAGGATCTTGGTGAACTCGTGCCCCACCAGCGCGGCATCGCGCTGCCCGGGTGCAAGCTTGCCGGCAGCGAGGTCCGACAGGCGCGTTCCGACCACCTGCAGGCGCCTCGACGACGCGTTCGGTAGCGAAAGCGACGCCAACTCGGCCGCGGTGACCTCGGGCAGGCGCCCCGGCCCTGTACCATCCAGCACTCGCGCCGCCATCGCCTCCAGCGCCGCTTCCGTCGGTGGCGCGTCGAACATGTCGATGTACTGGAGCGTCAACGGGTACGCGAAAAGCACCTGCTTCTCGCGGAAGTCGAAGAACAGGGCCTGCCCGGCGAGCTCGTAGAGCACTTTCCAGCGGCCGTCGATGCGCTCCTGCGTGACGGTCTCGCGGTCGAGCGCCACGGCCATTACCAGCGACGCGCCGCTGCCATCGAGCACCTGCAGCCGCTCCGCAGGTGCCCAGGAGATGTGCCGTGCCGGAGTACGCTCCAGAGCATCACGCAGGCGCCGCGCATACGCCTGCAGACCGATCCGGCCCAGCACGGCACTGGCGTGCGGCAGCCGCTCGCCAGAGCCGGCCGCGGCGCCGGTATAGGCCACGCCCGCGAAGCCGACCTCGGCACGTTCCGCGGCCGGTGCGGCCGCCGCGATGGAAAGCAGGACAGCAACCCCCAACACCGCACGGCGCAGCGGCGCGGCCCAGCATGACGACATTGATTCCCCTGTGCGCTAGGTCAGCGCCCGCTGCGCGAGGGCCGCGCATTCACGTTCGACATTGTGAAAGTCGCGTGAAAAGCGGCTATTGGAAATCTTCTGGGTCGAGTCAGGAGTTCTCCGCTAGTGCGGCCATGGAGAGGCGCGGCGCCGCCGTGGCGAAGGATTTCGGTGGGAGGCAAGGCGACGCGAGCCGCCGTGCTCCGTCTTGCGCCGTGCGCAGCGATCACCGCGGCAGGCCGAAACAAGGGCTGGTATTCGTGCCGCATGCGGGAACGTCGATTCCGGCAGCGTGTGCCGTCTTCTCAGCGACCCGGCGCACCCGTCGCCGAAGCGGGCCGCATGCGTTCGTGGAAGAGGTCCACCGGTTCCGGTCGCGCCAGGCCGAATCCCTGCGCCGCGTCCGCTCCCGCGCGGCGCAGCCATTCGAGCGTCTCGGCGTCCTCCACGCCTTCGGCGGTGGCCTTCGCGCCGAGGCTGTGCGCCAGTTCGATGGTCGAGCGCACGATGGCCTGGTCGGCCTCGGAGGCGACGACGCCGGCGATGAACGCGCGGTCGATCTTCACTTCGTCCGGCCGCAACTGCCGCAGGTAGGTCAGCGATGCGTTGCCGGTGCCGAAGTCGTCGAGCGAGACGCGCACGCCATGCGACCGCAGTTCGCGCACCGCCGCCAGCGTGCGCTCGGCATCGCGCATCACGGCGGTTTCGGTGATCTCCAGCACCAGGCAGCCGGGCGCGCCGGCGACATGTTCGACGATGCCGGCGACCACGCGCGGGTCGACGAGGTCGTTGGCGGACACGTTGACGGCCAGCTCGATGTGCAGCTCCCGGCCGCACCACTGCCGGCAGAGTTCGACGGCATGGCCGATCAGGTAGAGCGTCATCTCGCCGATGACCTGCGTGCGCTCGGCAAGCGGTACGAAGTGGGAGGGGGGCAGCGGGCCGTGCTCGGGATGCGTCCAGCGCACGAGCATCTCCGCGCCGCAGACCTCGCCGGTCACGAGGTCGAACTTGGCCTGCAGCGCGAAGCCGAGGCTGCGTTCGGCGATTGCGCGTCGAAGGTCGGTCAGCAGCGTCAGGTTGCGCGGGTCGGGATCGAGGGAGGGGGTGTAGACCACCGACGAGCCGGGCACCGCGGCGGCGGCGGCCGAGGCGACGGTGGCGGCGCGCATGAGCGCACCGGGCTGCTCGGCGTGGATCGGGAACAGCGCGGCGCCGGCGGCGCAGGCCGGGTCGAGCGGCACCCCGTCGATCTCCAGCCTGCGCGAGGCCAGGGCCAACAGCTCCTCCATCGCGACTGCCGCGGCTGCCGCATCCACGGCCTCGTGGCAGACCAGGTAGAACGTGCCGCGACCGACGCTCGCCACCACCGGGCGGCCGCTATGCGTGGCCAGACGCTGCCCGAGTTCACGCAGCAGGTTGTCGGTGAAGGTGTGCCCGGTGATGGATTCGGTCAGGTGCAGGTCGAGCAGGTCGATGCGGACCAGGCCGAACGGCCGCCGCTGCGCGGTGCGCTCGGCCAGCGCGTCACGAAGGCCGGCGGTATTGAGGATGCCGGTCACCGGGTCGTGATGGAGCAACCGGTGCGCCTCGTGCTCGGCGCTGCGCTGCGAATGCACCGCCGTCGCCGCCAGACGTCGCATGTGGCGCCAGCGCGCCAGGAAGAACAGCGCGATGCCGGCAAGGGGCAGCGCGATCCACAGCGCGACCAGCATGCCCGAGCGATGGCGTTCCGATGCGGGGGTCAGGTCGCCGAGCCAGTGCAGGTAGATGCGGTCGGCGGTGCCGCTGCGCATGGACTCCTGCAGGCCGGCATCGAGACGACGCAGCAGGTCGATGCGGTCGGGCGGCAACGCGAAGGCGTAGTCGCTGCTCAACAGCGGCGGGCTCAGCGGCACGACGTCGTCCACCCGGAAACGGCGCCGCGCGTAGAAGGCGGTCGTGGACGGCGCGAGCGCGAAGTCGGCGCGCCCGTCGGACACCGCGCGAACGGTGTCGCCTTCCTTTTCCACCTGCACGATGCGGACGCCGGGCATGCCGACGAGCGCCTGCCAGGCGCGCCCCGCGCGCTGCACCGCCACGCGCTCGCCCGCGAGCTGGTCGAGCGATGCGATGAAACGGCCGCCGCGGCGTCCGAACACGAGGTGATAGCGCTGCAGGTAGGGCTGGGTGAACAGAAGGCGCTGGCGGCGCTCCGGCGTGACGAGCATCGGGACCACGTCGACGGTGCCGGCCGACAGGCGTGTCTGGATGGCGAGCCAGTCGTCCAGCCGGATGTCCGCGAGCAGCCCCGCGCGCCGCGCGACATCGCGGAACAGTTCGACGTCGTAGCCCACGGGCCCCTGTTCGGGGTGTTCGAAGCTGAAGGGCGCGTAGTCGTGATCGGCCTGGAAGCGGATGCGTGCGCCCGGTGCGGCATCGCCATCGGCGGTGTGCGCCGAGGGCATCGGCAGTAACAGAATGATGGCGAGCAGTCGCGGCAGGCCGCGCTGCAGGCAGAGCTTCCATCGACTCGGCACCATCCAGGCCCCCCTGACTGTCGATGCCGAGTATTGCCGACCGGTCTGGCTGTTCCTCCACATGGCGTTGACGGATTGCGCTGCGGCCCGGTGCGATGCACGCCCGTTTCATGCGACGTGCATGCCGGCGATGCGGCCGGTGCCCAGGTGTTGGGCATGCACGCCGCGGCCCGGTGCAGGTTGTGTACGCGGGCCATGAATCGACCGGCCGCAATGTCGCCTGCGACGTCGCCCGTGCAAGAAGACGCGCGGACGTCACGCGCAATATCGCGGGTGTTGCACACGGCGTCCCAGGCCTGTTCGATCTATCGGGCCATGTCGTGCATCATCGGAAGGAGGCGTGGCGTGCGTGATGCGCATCCGTCAGCGTGGGCGGCCGCGGGCGCGTTTCACTTGCCCCGGCCGCGTGCGTCGCGTGGCGGCGGTCTAGGAAATTTTCCCGGTCGACGGGGCTGCCTTGCGGGGCGGTGTTATGCGGGAAATGCGGACACGCCCACACTTTTTGCGCCTGGGGTCGAAGGCGACGCTGTGATGTACGCGCGTTCGCACGCGGGCTTTCCGGATCGGATGGATAGACTCGCCATTCCTTCCATGACGCAGGGACGCCTGGCGTGGATGACATGGCAGTCGGTGGTGGCCTGCTGGCGCGCGGGGATGCCGAGATCGAGCTCGGCCGCTTCGCGCTGGAGATCGTCCGTCGCGGCGATGATCCCGAACGGATGGCCGCCTGGATCGAGGGCGCGGCGGCGGCGCTCATCGCGCGCGTATCGCCCGAGTGCCGCGCGCTCACCGCCGAGCGGCTGCGGCAGATCGCGCGGTCGCTTGGCGGAATCGAGTTGCCGGTGGCGGACACGCCCGGTCGCCCGCTATCGGCGGATGCCGGTGGCGGCCGCGAGGGCCGCCGGCCGGCAGAGGCCCGGGCCGAGCGCAGGTGCACGCCACAGGGCTGACGAGTCGCCGGCGCTTCAGCCGATGAGCTGGAGCTCGGCGACGAGTTCGGCACCGAACTCCCAGGGCACGAGCACGGCCTGTGCCGGCTGCCATGCACCGCCCAGGCGCCGGCGCCAGCGCGCATGATCGAGCAGTGCGCACCCGACATGCACGCAGTCGGCGGGCACGTCGCCCGATGGGGCCGCACGTATCAGCAGCCGGCCATCGTGGCGTCGGTAGACGTCGACCAGGAGCCGTGTGCCGAGCGGCCGGATACTGTCCGCAGGGAAGGTGTCAGCCATCGGCGGTGGTCGCCGATGGCTTCATGGCCGCTTCGATGAGGTCCCAGTCCGGCCCGCGCAGGCAGGCGAAGCCGTCCTGCGCGAGTGCGGCGACGACGTCGGGCGACAGGGCGTCCAGATCGATGTCGCAGACGGAATCGAAGGTGAGCAGGCCACCGCGGCGCGAGGCCAGCGGCGGGTGGAACATGGCAGGCACGACCACCAGCGCACCGTCCGTGCGCCGGAAAACAAGAAATTCCATGATGACCAACCGAGTGCTTTGAAAGGCGCGGAGCCCGCGCGGACGCGGAGCGGTCTCGGTTGTCGGCCGGGCGCCAGGAACAATCCACGTAATAGAAGCCCCGAGGAAATCGGTCGCTGGGGGCTGTGCCTCCTCCGGAGGTCGTGGCTTCGCTCGACGGGAAGCCTGTCCACCCTACACGTGCGCACGTGACGGGCAGCCCAACATCACGCACGCGCACCGATGATGCGCAGTCCTCACATGCCCGGGGAGCGCCCATGAGCACGCAGACCACGCCTGTTTCCATCCGCATCGATTTCGTCTCCGACGTGGTCTGCCCGTGGTGCGCGATCGGCCTTGCGTCGCTGGAGGAGGCGATCGCGCGTGTCGGCAGCGACGTCGAGGTCGAACTGCACGTGCAGCCCTTCGAGATCAACCCGGACATGGCGGCCGAAGGCGAGGACATCGACGAGCACCTCGCCCGCAAGTACGGCCTGTCGGCCGCACAGCTGGAAGAGAACCGCGCACGCCTTCGCGAGCGTGGCGCGGAAGTGGGCGTGGACTTCGCCGCGGGCGCGCGCTCGCGCATCCACAACACCTTCGACGCCCATCGGCTGCTGCACTGGGCGGGGGAAGAGGGCCGCCAGCTTGCGCTCAAGCGCGCGATGCTGCGCGCGTACTTCGGCGAGGGCGCGGACGTGAGCGATGCCGGCACGCTCGTACGCCTCGCCACGCAGGCCGGGCTGCCGGGCGAGCGTGCCGCGGCGATCCTGGCGTCGGACGACTTCGCCGATGCCGTGCGCGCCGAGGAACAGGCCTTCCTGCGTGCGGGCATCCGGTCCGTGCCCGCGATCATCTTCGATCGCCAGTACCTGGTATCGGGCGGGCAGCCGGTGGCGGTGTTCGAGGATGTGCTGAGGCAGGTGGCGGCGCGGAAGCGTGGTTGAGTGCGTGGAGATCCGCCCCGGGTGCGCTGCGCTTACCCGGGCTACGGAAGGCGGCGGCGCGAAAGTGGGCGTGGAGATCCGCCCCGGGTGCGCTGCGCTTACCCGGGCTACGGAAGGTGGCGGCGCGGAAGCGGGCGTGGAGATCCGCCCCGGGTGCGTTGCGCTTGCCCGGGTTACGGCGCGCGGCGGCACGTGGCCTAGACTGCGCGGATGAGGAATCCCCTGCAGGACCAGCTGCTCAAGGCGGGGCTGGTCAAGAAATCCCAGGTGGCGCAGGTCGCGCGCGAGCAGGCGAAGCAGCGCAAGGCCAAGGCGCCTGCGGCGCCGAATGCGCAGCAACTGGACGCCGAGCGGGCACGCGCCGAGCGCGCGGAGCGCGACCGTGCGTTCGCCGCCGAGCGCAATGCGCAGGCGCAGGCACGCGAGCAGCGCGCGCAGGCGCGGCAGATCGTCGACACCCAGCGCGTGCCCGGTGCCGGCGACATCGAGTACCGCTTCATCGACGGCGGCGCGATCCGCTCGGTACGGGTCGACGCCGCGCAGCGCGGCCAGCTGGCCGCCGGCCTGCTGGTGATCGCACGCCTCGACGAGGCCTATGCGCTTCTGCCGCGCGCCGCGGCGGAGAAGGTGCGGGCACGCGATGCGTCGATGATCGTGCTCGATCATGCCGCCGCGCCGGCGGATGCGGCGCCCGCCACGGACGACGACGTCTACTACGCGCGGTTCGAGGTGCCGGACGACCTGATCTGGTAGGAGAAACCGGGGTCGGAGTCGGGTTTCCTGCGACGCGTCCGCCGCGCGCGACCTGCAGGGCGCGCGGCTCACACCGCGGCCGAGGGCGCCGTGTGCACCGGAGTCGAGCGCGGACGCACATGGCTGCGGGAACGTGCCGGCCACGTGCGTGGCGTGCCAGCTGGAGTCGTCCTTGCGGTAGTAGCCGCCCGGATCGTGCGCGTCGGCGTCGCGGCCGTTGCCATCGCCGGCGGTGCGGCTGTCGCTGATGAAGTCGTAGCCCGGGAGGATGTCGCCGGGCAGGTCGCTGTGGTCGGTGTAGCCGGTGTCGGACACCGCCACCACCGCGCCGTTGCCACTGGTGGTGTTCGGCGCGGATGCCGCCCGTGCCGCTCTGCATGCCCCAGGGGTAGGCGCCGCAGTGCGTGTCGTTGGGCGTCATCAGCGGCTGCATCAGCGGGACGACCTCGACCTCGACGTAGTCGGCGTTCGGGTCGGCGGCGATCCGGCGCATCAGACCGGCCGCACTTGAAACCCATCCATGCCAGGCGGATGTTGCCGCCATGGACCCCGCCTCCGACCCGCGCCCGATCCCGCCGGAGAAGCCCCTGCCCGGCGACTGCTGCGACAGCGGCTGCGCGGTCTGCGTGCTCGACAGCTACCGGGAGGAACTCGAGTACTACCAGGCGCAGCTGGCGGCCTGGCTCGAGCGGCATCCCGGCAACCAACCCTGACCGGGGGCTGCACGGCTTCCGGGAGGCCGCCGCGCGCTGTGTGGGCCACGGACCCGGGGCGAAAGCCGGGCCGCCGGCGCGGCGGGCCCGCCGTTCCGGCGCACGTGGCACAAGCGCCTAGAATCGCGCTCCCGCTAACCGCCCGGAAGGCGCATGTCCCCCAAGTCCACCGTGGTCAAGGTCGAGCTGCAGGTCAGCGACATGGACCGGCACTACTACGCCAGCCATGCGCTCACGCTGGCGCAGCATCCGTCGGAAACCGACCTGCGCCTGCTCGTTCGCCTCATCGCCTTCGCGCTGCATGCCGACGAGCGCCTGGAGTTCGGCCGCGGCCTGGGCGACGAGGACGAACCCGCGCTGTGGAGGCGCGACTACACCGGCGCCATCGAGCAGTGGATCGAGCTCGGCCAGCCCGACGAGTCGCGCCTGCGCAAGGCGGCGGGACGCGCGGCGCAGGTGGTCGTGGTGGGCTACGGCGGGCAGGCGTCGGAGCTGTGGTGGACGCGCAATGCCGCCGCGCTGGCGCGGCTTCGCGCGCTCACGGTGATCGACCTCGACCCGCAGGAACTCGATGCCGCGCTGCCCCTGCTTTCGCGCGGGGCGCGGCTCACCGCCATGATCCAGGACGGCGAGCTGCAGCTGATGGACGCCGAGCGCAGCGTCGCGCTGCGGCCCCGGGTGCGCGCGTCCGGCGGCGGTTAGGCCCTTCGGAGGAGACGACGGTGGACGTCGACCAGGCTCATGCGGCATTCGCGGCGCTGACGCTGGAGCAGAGACAGGCCCCGCGAGGCGGCAGAACGCCGGAAAGCGGAGAACGCACGCGCCGTGGCCGGCCAGAAGCGCATGCCGCTTTCGGTCCTGCTCGGATTCGCCGGCGGCGCGCAGCCTGGTCACGTGTTTGTCAGGCATTGGCACCTGCCCGGGATGTTCGGCGCTGGCCTCGGCACGGTCGTCGGTAGCGCCCTGCGGCGACTACATGGCCGCCAACAGCTCGATCCCGCTGCCGGCGATCCGTGCCGAGGTGCGTCGCCACATCACCTGGCCGGGCCAGGCGACCAGCTACAAGACCGGCATGCTCAGGATCCAGGAGCTGCGCCGCAAGGCCGAGGCGGAACTGGGCGACCGCTTCGACATCCGCGGCTTCCAGGATGCGGTGCTCGGCGGCGGCGCGACGCCGCTCACGCTGCTGGAACGCCGCGTGGAGCGGTGGATCGCCTCGCGCAGGCAGGGCTGAGCGGCGGGCCCGTCGCGTGGCCGCGCAAACATGCGTGGCCGCGCGCACCATGGCCGATCCCGATGCATGGAGATCCGCATGTGACCGTCGCCAAGCGTCGTCCGCCCTGGCACGAGCTGCGCCGCCTGCCCGACGGGCGCGAGGTGCTGATCCGCCCGGTCCGTCCGGCCGACGCCGATCCGCTGCGCGCCGCGTTCCCGCTGCTGCAGCCCGAAGAGGTGCAGCAGCGCTTCATGTGTTCGATGAAGGAGATGGCGCCCTCGATGGCGCGGCGCCTGACGCGGATCGACCCGCGCAGCGAATTCGCGCTGGTGGCCGCCGAGCCGCTGCCGCCGGGCGAGGCGCGCGTCGGCGCGGTGGCACGCATCGCGCTGGACCCGGGCGGGCGACGCGGCGAGTTCGCCATCCTCGTCAGCCACTACCTCGCGCACATGGGGCTGGGCCGGCACCTCATGACGCGGCTGGTGAAGTGGTCGCGCCGCCGCGGGCTCGACGCGCTCTACGGCGACGTGCTGGAAACCAACGGCCCCATGCTGCGCCTGGCCGACGCGCTGGGCTTCGCGCGCCGCGCGGGGGCCGAGCCGGGGCTGGTGCGGGTGGAACTGGATCTCGCGGCCCTGCGTGCCGGCGCGGCACCGGCGGGTTAGTTCGCGTCTTCGGGTTCGGACGCGCCGGTCGGTGGAACGCGGCGTGACTCAGCGCGTGAGGGCCGGCTGCTGCTCCGGCAGGGTCTCGCGTGCGGGCACCTGCGAGGACGCGATCCATCGGTCGCTCGATTCGTGGATGGACTGCATCGATGCCTGCCAGGTGGACAGCGGACGGGTCGCGACCTCGTGCTCGCGCAACCCTGTCGGCGAGTGGACGATGCGGATGGACGTCGCGTCCGCGTTGAACTCGACGCGGTCGACATGCGCCAGGCGATCCTCCCGCATGCGCACCAGCAGCGCGGCGGCGATGTTCATGCTGTGCGGGCCCGAAGGAACACCGCGCGCGGCTTCGGCCGCCTGCACCTGCCCGAGGATCCGCTCGAACAGCCCGTAATCGGGATGGCCGGTGTCGGTGATCCGTTGCCCGTGCGGCTGCGCCAGCGCCTCGCGCGTGAGCCGGCCGACGCGACCGTCGACTTCGAGGCCATGCGCGCGCTGGAAGGCTTCGACGGCCTCGCGCGTGCGTCCACCGAAGTCACCGTCCTCGACCAGCGGCAGGCCGCGCGCATCGCGAATGCCGAGGTGGTTGAGCCTGCGCTGGAGCTCGCGCACCGCAGTGCCCCGGTCCCCTGCGTCCAAAGTCCCGGCCGGGCCGTCCTGCGTGCTGCCGCGTGGCGCCGCGGTGCGGTCGCCGGGCCGCGCGTCGGTGGCGCCATGAGCCTGCGGGCGATCGGGGCGACCGGGCCAGCGGCCCGGGGCGATGGTGCCGTTGTCGATGTCGCGGATGTAGCGGCGGAACTGTTCGACCTCGCATTCGACGTGGGCGTGGATGGCACCGGGCGAACCCGTGTCGGACATCACGCCGAGAGGTTGCCCGTAGGCTACCTTTTCGCCGTCGCGCAGTGAGAACGTTCGGGGGTCCATGTGCAGGACCTGGCCCAACAGCCTCGCGCCGCGCTCGTGATGGGGGCGATCGTAGATCTGGAGCGTCGCGGTCTTGTCGTGCAGGTAGTGCACGTAGCCGGCCACCGGAGCCGGGATGCGTGGCTGGCCGGGCGAATCGTCGAGCAGGATGAAGTCCTTCTTGACCAGTGTACGCCCGTCCGGCGTACGCCTGATCTCCTCGAATTCCCCCTGGACCCGGGCGTGGACGCGGCCGGGCTCGAAGTCTTCGGGCCGGCCGGTCCTCAGGCCCCTGACGTTGTGCGATGGATGGTGGATTTCGAGATCGTCGTAGGTGTGCACGCGCTCGATGCCATGGCGAGCACTTTCGACAATGCGGTATCTGTCCATTGAGCGTCCTTGCGTCATTGCGGTCATTCCCACGTGGGTTCGGGATCGGAAGCGAGCTGCCAGCAACCGTTATTGCGTTCGAAGAGCCAGGAATTGCCTTCCGACGTACCGATCACGTAGCGCACCAGCATCGCGGAACCCCGCGCCTGGACGACCGGTACGACCGGATCGCCCCATGGCGCTCCATCGGCATCCAGGTGCCGGAACGCGCCGTCGACGAAAGCGAGGCTGAAGCCTCGATACTCTTGCCGCGGAACGTTGCGGGTCTCTTTAACGGGATCGATCGCGCTGGCGTCCACCCAGTCGGTAACGCGCACGGTGGCCGCCGTATGGCGTGCCCTGACGCGCGAGTCGGCCGCGAATGCCCGGAGGAACGCGTTGAAGTCGCCGCCCCCGGGACAGTCGACGGAAGACTGCGCAAGCGAGCCGCTGGCGCCTGGCGCACATGCGCAGGCGATCGCAGCGGGTAGCAGTGCAAGGGCGATGCGTCCGGTCATGGGAAGTCCTTTCGGCAAGGCGGACGGCGCTTCCGAACCCGAGCCGTCCATGGCGCGCCCATGCTAGCCATGCCACTGCGACCCTGGCAATCCATCCGGGCGATGGGCTCGACCGGGATGTCCGCACCCGTGTGTAGGCCTGTCGCGACCGGCGGCAGCGTCACGCCGCTTGCGCGCTGTCTCCACCCGCGTGCACCCGGGTGATCGACATGGCGCAAGGCGATGCGCTCCTCGCGCGCTCCCCGGCCGGCAAGCGAAACACCGCCACCGCCTCGACCAGCCGCTCGGCCTGCGCTTGCAGGCCGAGGGCGGAGGCGGAGGCCTGTTCGACGAGGGCTGCGTTCTGCTGCGTGCCCGCGTCCATGTGCGCCACCGCGTCGCCGATGCGGGCGATGCCGTCGGCCTGCTGCGACGATGCGCGGGCGATGTCGGCCACCAGGCCGCTCACGCGCTGGGCGTCGTCGACGATCTGCGCGATGCGGCCGTGCGCGGTGCCCACCCATTCGCTGCCCGCCTCGACCTGTACCACCGAGGTGGCCACCAGGTCGCGCACGTCGCGCGCGGCGGCGGCGGAGCGTTGCGCGAGGTTGCGCACCTCGGCGGCGACCACCGCGAAGCCGCGGCCTTCCTCCCCCGCGCGCGCCGCTTCCACCGCCGCGTTGAGCGCGAGGATGTTGGTCTGGAAGGCGATGCCGTCGATCACGCCGACGATCTCGGCCACGCGGCGCGATGCGCTGCGGATGCCGTCCATGGTGTCCACCACGCGATCCATCGCCGCGCCGCCTTCGCCCGCGGTGTGCGCGGCGTCGCCCGCCAGGCGCTGGGCCTGCTGCGCACCCGCGGTATTTCCGCGCACGGCGGCGGTGAGTTCGTCCATCGCCGCGCCGGTCTGCTCCAGCGATGCGGCCTGCTGTTCGGTGCGGCGCGCGAGGTCGGCATTGCCGGCGGCGATCTCGTCGGCCGCCGCGCGGATGGCGTTGGCGGCGAGGCGGATCGCGCCCACCGTCTCGCCCAGTCGCGCGGCGCTGCGGTTGGCGGCGGCCTGCAGGCGGCCGAACTGGCCGTCGAGCGCGGCATCGGCGCGATAGCCGAGGTCGCCGGCGGCCAGCGCGTCGAGCATGCGTTCGAGTTCGCCGAGCGCGGTGCGCGTGGCATCGACCAGGCGGTTCACGTCCTGGCCGAGATGGCGCAGGAAGCCCTGCTGGCGGGTGGTGTCGATGCGTGCGTGGAAGTCGCCGTTCGCCGCCGCGCCGACCACGCGCGCGACCTCCGCCTCCATCGCGAGTTCGACCGTGCGGTCGCGCCACTCGGTGGCCAGCCCGATGCGGGCGCCCTCGTCGTCGAGCACGGGCGTGAGCACCAGGTCGAAGACGTGGCCGCCCAGCTCGATGCGCACCTCGCGTGCCTGGCCCAGCGTGGCCAGCAGTTCGTGGCTGATGCCGGTGCCGTCGAACAGCGCGTCCATCGGGGTGCCGACGAGGGCGTCGGCGCGGAAGTCGGCACGCGTGCGGCGCAGGTCGGCTTCGGTGGCGGCCAGCAGCGCGGCCATGCCGCGATTGGCATAGGCGATGCGCAGCTCGCGGTTGGCCACCAGTACGTTCGATGCCGAGGCATCCAGCGCGCAGCGCAGGCGCGTGGCCTCGCGCAGCATGCGCGCGCCGTCCTCGACCTGGAAACCCAGCCGCACCTGCATGGACTTCAGGCCCAGCAGCAGGCGGCCGACCTCGTCGTTGCGATCGATCGCGATGGCCTGGTCGTAGCGGCCATCGGCAAGCGCGTGGAAGTGCGCATTGGCCGCATCGAGCCGGCCGACCACGTCGCGCCCGAGCCAGGCAGCGCTGTAGAGCGCGAACACGCCGCCCCCGCCCAGCAGCGTGGCGAGCGCGCCGTCACCTGCATGCCGTGCGAGCCAGGCCGCCGCCGCGAAGGCCACGCTGCCGAGCGCGGCCAGCAGCAGGCGCTGGCGCAGCGACAGCAGCCAGAGCGGGTTGAGGCGGCGCAGCGGATGGCGGCGGTCGATGCGCCCATGGCGGAAGCGCAGCCGCGCATCGCCCTCGCGCAGCGCCACGTGCCGGGCTTCGGCCTCTTCGATCTGCGCGCGCGTGGCGCGCCGCCGCACCGACATGTAGCCCACGTGGCGGCCGTCCTCGTGCAGCGGGGTGACATGCGCCTCCACCCAGTAGTGGTCGCCGTTCCTGCAGCGGTTGCGGACCATGCCTACCCAGGGGCGCCCGGATTTCAGCGTCGCCCAGAGATCGGCGAAGGCCGCTGCCGGCATGTCGGGATGGCGCACGATGTTGTGCGGCTGGCCCAGCAGTTCGTGCTCGGCATAGCCGCTGACCTGCACGAAGGCCGTGTTGACATAGGTGATGCGGCCTTCGGGGTCGGTCTTCGAGACCAGGGGATGGTCGTCGGGCAGCATCACCTCGACGCCGGTCACGGGCAGGTTGCTTCGCATCGCGGTCTCTTCGTGGATATCGCGCGGACTCTGCGCCCGTTCGCGGCCACGGGCTTGACCGCGATCAACCCGCGGGCGTCGTCGTGCGGAACGGTGACCGGGTTCGCAGGACGTGCGCGACGCAGGCCGCACCGGCGCGGCGCGCGCGGCGATCAGAACGCGATGCGGTTGCGCCCTGCGCGCTTGGCGCGATAGAGCGCCGCGTCGGCGGCCTGCAGCAGCTCCGGCGTCGCGAAGCTCGTGGCCATGTGCACGCCCACGCTCACGGTCACGTACCCGGTGGGCGAATCGGCGTGCGGGATCGCCAGGCTTTCCACCGCGCCACGCGCGCGCTCGGCGATCTCCAGCGCCGCCTGTGCGTCGACCGTGGGCAGCAGGGCGAGGAACTCCTCGCCGCCGAGCCGGCCGAAGGCATCGTCGGCATTGCGCAGGCTGCGGCCGATCGCGGCGGCCACGCGACGCAGCGCCGCGTCGCCCGCGACATGGCCGTAGCGGTCGTTGTAGGCCTTGAAGTGGTCGATGTCGAAGAGCAGGGCGGCCAGCGGCAGGCCGTGGTTGCCGGTGCACAGCCGGTCCAGCGCGGCGTCCAGCCCGCGGCGGTTGAGCGTGCCGGTGAGCGCGTCGGTGCGGTTGAGGCGGTCGAGCTCGGCATTGTCCTGGTGCGCGCTGCGCAGGCGATGGCCCAGGCCGTCGATCGCGCGCGCGAGCGGACGCAACTCCTCGGGCATCTGCGGGGAGGCGGCCGGCGCGGGCTGGCCGTCGCGCGCCAGTGCCTCCAGCGGGCCCAGCACGCGGCGCAGCGAGCGCGCGAAGCGGTCCATCTCCCAGCGCACCGCCAGCGCCGCGCCCGCGGCGGCCAGCAGGAGCATGGCCAGCATCGTGCCCAGCCGTGCATACAGGGGCGTGGTGACGCGGTCCCCGGGCGCGAACAGCAGGAGCTTCCAGCCGGCCTGCATGTCGGCGCGCGCGACGAAGGCATCGCGCCCGTCCGCGAGTGCGGCGGGCACGTGGCGCACGGTGGCCGCGGTACGGCCGGCGCCGAGGAAGGGCGCGCCCGACAGGTCCTGCGCGAAGGCGAAGGGCAGCCCGCTGCCGGCGTACACCACGCGATCCTCGCGGTCGAGAATGAGCATCTCGTAGCCGCGCTGGCGCAAGGCCTCCGAACGCAGGCGGGTGAAGGCGTCGACGCGGATCGAGGCCTCGACCACGCCGCCGGGGCGGCCCCGGTCCAGCAAAGGCGCCGAGACCGCGACCAGCGGGTCATTGCCGAAGCCGCGGCCGCGGAAGGCGCCGGACACGTGCACCCGCCCCGTGCGCATCGGCACGCGGAAATACTCGCGATCGGCGACGCGGGTGCCGACGGGGCCGTCCGCGGGCTGGGTGGCGATGATCCGGCCTCGGGCGTCGATCACCACCGCGGTGACGATGGCGGGAAAGTGCACGCGCAGCTGGCCGAGCGCATCGGGCCAGCCCGCCTTCCCGCCGCCCGAGCGGGCCAGCAGGCCGGTGGCGGCGGCATGGTCCTGCACGAAGGTCTCCACCGACAGCGCCGCGAGGCCCGTGGCGACGGCAAGCTGGTCGACCAGGTTGTCCCGCTCGGAGCGGTAGGTCAGGGCGACCGCGCCGAACCCGAGCAGCGCCGCGGGAACCAGGGCCACGCCGGCCAGCCGGCGCAGCAGGTCGGCCTGCAGCGAGCGGCGGCGTAGGACGGGCGAGGGGGTGGGATCCACGTCGGGCTGGGCCTCCGCGCAATGCCGGGTGGTTGACGGCCGGCGCCGCCGCGCCTTGAGGCCGCCACTGGAACATAGCAGGGCGGCCGTGGATCAGCCGCGCATCGAGCCCGTCTCCACGAAGCGCTGGTGCCAGCTCAGGGCCTCGCGCAGCAGGTGCGGCGAATGCTTGCCGTAGCTGTCGCGGCAGGCGCGGTCGAAGTAGTCCTGCAGCATCGGGCGGTAGTTGGGGTGGGCGCAGCGCTCGATCACGAGTCGGGCGCGCTGCTTGGGCGAGAGCCCGCGCAGGTCCGCCAGGCCCTGCTCGGTCACCAGCACCATCACGTCGTGCTCGGTGTGGTCGACGTGGCTGGCCATCGGCACGATCGACGAGACCACGCCGTTCTTCGCGGTGCTGGGCGACATGAACACAGAGAGGTAAGCATTGCGCGCGAAGTCGCCGCTGCCGCCGATGCCGTTCATGATCTTCGAGCCCGCCACGTGCGTGGAATTGACGTGGCCGTAGAGGTCGGCCTCGATCATCCCGTTCATGGCGATGCAGCCCAGCCGGCGGATCAGCTCGGGATGGTTGGACATCTCCTGCGGGCGCAGCACGATGCGCTTGCGGTAGAAGTCGATCTCGCGCTCGAACTCGTCGATGCCGTCGGGGCTGAGCGAGAACGCGGTGGCCGAGGCCATGCGCAGCACGCCGGACTTGAGCAGCGCGAGCATGCCGTCCTGGATGACCTCGGTGAAGGCCGTGAGCCCGCGGTAGCCGCCGTCCTGCAGCCCGGCGAGCACTGCATTGGCGATGTTGCCCACGCCCGACTGCAGCGGAAGCAGGCCCGGCTGCAGGCGGCCGCGCCGCACCTCGTGATCAAGGAATTCGAGCAGATGGCCGGCGATGAGCCGCGAGTCCCCGTCGGGCGGCGCGAAGGGCGTGTTGCGGTCGGGCGAATCGGTCTCGACGATCGCCACCACCTTGTCCGGGTCCACGCGCAGGTAGCGCTCGCCGATGCGGTCGTCGGGCTGCACCAGCGGGATGGGCTTGCGGTTGGGCGGGCGCTCCGTGCCGTAGTAGACGTCGTGCATGCCGTCCAGCGCCATCGGCTGCCAGCGGTTGACCTC
Source organism: Pseudomonadota bacterium (assembly GCA_049323195.1). Taxonomy (GTDB): domain Bacteria; phylum Pseudomonadota; class Gammaproteobacteria; order Xanthomonadales; family Xanthomonadaceae; genus Cognatilysobacter. The sequence goes on from JBMOOW010000120.1 coordinate 29,123, forward strand.
GAGGATCACGTGCGCGGCCTGGTCCAGCCAGGTCTTGTTGTTGCCGACCGACGAGGAGGGCACCAGCCGCCCGTCCTCGCGGATCGCGGTGACTTCCACCACCGCCACGTCCACGTCGCCGAAAAAACCGAACCACGTGTACTGCGCGACATGGCTCAGGTGCATGTCGATGTAGTCCAGGGTGCCGGCGTTGATGCGCTCGCGCACCGCCGGGTCGGACTGGTAGGGCAGGCGCAGCTGGATGCCCTCGGCGCGCGCGAGTTCGCCGTCGAGTTCGGGCGCGGTGGAAGCGCCCGTGAGCACGCGCACGCGGAAGTCCTCGCCCGCGGCATGCGCCGCGCGCATGCGCGAGGCCAGCGCCTGGGGCACCGCCTTGGGGTAGCCCGCGCCGGTGAAACCGCTCATGGCGACGGCCTGGCCGTGGCGGATGTGCGCGGCGGCTTCTTCGGCGCTGCAGACTCGCGCGGCGAGGCCGGGATGGAGGATGCGATCGTTCATGCATTCATGCTGGAGGAAGCGGCGTGGCGTCGGCCTCCATGGCGGTGCTGCCCGCGGGCGGCGGTGCCTGCGCGCAGGCCAAGGCCGGGCGCGACGCCTGGGAGCGCAGCGTGGGCCTGGGCCGCACGATCGACGGCATACGCTACTGGCAGGGCCGCGTCTACCGGGCCTGCCGCTGAAGGCTGCGACGCGGGCGCATTCAGGATCCGCCCTGCCGGCCGATCACGAGGCAGCCCTGCGGCGCGGCCGCCCCGCGCGTTCTTTCCCCGGTTCGTCGATGTCGTCATCCCCAACCAGCCGTCCCCGCTTTCCGTACCGCCGGCGAGCGCCCATCGGGCTGCGTCTGGCCCTGCTGCTCCTGGCGCTGCTGCTTCCCTGGGCCGCATGCCAGGCCGGGCCGGCGGCCGGCGCGCTCGCGCTGCGCGGCGAATGGACGCCGGCGCCGGGCGCGGCGGCACGCCCGTTCGACCCGTCGCGGCTGAACGCCTTCGGGCGCCGGCCGGAGGGCGCCTGGTTGCGGCTGCATCCGCGCGCCGGCGCCTGGCCGCAGGGGGCATGGGTGCTGTCGGTGGAGTCGGCGGGCTTCCAGCGCATCACGCTGCACGTGCCCGGTGCGCCGCCCAGGACCGCGCAGCTGCTCGCGCCGTCGGACCGGCACGCCTTCGGACGCTTGGTGTTCGAGCTGCCGCGCCTGCCGGCAGGGAGCGCACCGCTCGTGCTGCACGTGGATGCGCGCGACACCGTGCCCTCGCCGCTGCTGTTCGCGCTGCGCGAACCGGCGGCGCAGCAGGCCGTGGAGGCGCGGTGGCTGGCCTTCGCGACCGCCTGCCTGGTGATCATGCTGGCGACCGCCGCGATCGCGCTGGTGTTCGGCCTGCGCCTGCGCGACGCCGCCTTCGTCTGGTATGCGGCCTATGTGCTCGCCTACGCCCTGATCCAGGCCACGCAGAGCGGCTACATCGTGGCGCCGCTGGGCTGGACCACACTGGCCGCGACGCTGCCCTTGTGGGGCCGCGCTGTCACCACGCTCTCGGTGATCGCCGCGGTGCTGTTTCTCGACCACTTCGCCGAGCTGCCGCGGCGCCTGCCGCGCGTGCGCCGTGCGCTGCAGGCCTATGTGGCGCTGATGCTGCTGCTGGTGGCGCTGAGCTACGTCCCGGGCCTGCACGGGCCCATGCGCACGTTGGTCAACCCGGTGCTCATCCTCGGCGGCCCGCTGGTGCTGGGCGTGGCGGCGGTGGCCGCATGGCGGGGGTCGCGGTATGCGCTGATCTTCCTGCTGGGCTGGGTGCCGCTGCTGGCGGTGACCGTGCTCGGCAGCCTGCAGCTCTACGGCATCGCCGGGGACTGGCCGTGGAGCGACGATGCGGCCCTCGCCGCGGGCGCCTTCGAGGCCATCGTGCTCTCGCTGGGCCTGGCCGAGCGCGCGGCCTCGGTGCGTCGCCAGCGCGACCAGGCGCGGCTGCTGGCAGGCACCGACCCGCTGACCGGCGTGCTCAACCGCCGTGCCTGGCGCGAGGCGGTTCAGGAGCGCCTGGCGCACGACGCCGGCGCGCTGTCGGTGCTCTACCTCGACCTGGACCACTTCAAGCGCGTGAACGACCGCATCGGCCACGAAGGCGGCGATCGCGTGCTGCGGCTGTTCGTCGAGGTGCTGCGCGGCGCGCTTCGCGAGCGCGACGCCGTGGGGCGCTATGGCGGCGAGGAGTTCGTGGTGGGCCTGGCGCGGACCGGCCCGGCGGAGGCGCGCGCGGTGGCCGAACGCATCCGCAGCGGGTTGCGCGAGCGCGGACAGGGGCGGGTGCCCGACATGCCGCTCACGGTGAGCATCGGCCTGGCCACGCGCCGCCCGGGCGAGTCGCTGGACGAGCTGCTGCGTCGAGCCGATGCCGCGCTCTACGAGGCCAAGCGCGGCGGGCGCGATCAGGTGGTGGGCGGCTGAGGTCCGCCGCGGCCGGCCGGTTGCGCGCGTTCGGCCTCCACGAACCCGCACAGCGCCGGAAACAGCGACTCGAACGCGCTCCCGGCCTCGGCTTCCAGCCCGCGCAGGTCCTCGAGGCAGCCCACCAGCCGTTCGCCATGGCGCGAGAGCCGGCCGGCGATGCGCCTCACGGCAAGGTCGACGCTGCCGCGGTGGCGGTAGCCGCCCAGCCAGTCGCGGGCGGCCATGGACGGCGCGATCGCCTGCAGCCGCGGCGGCAGCGACGCGTCATGCGCATCGAGCATCGCATAGGCGCGCGCGGTGAAGGCGTCCAGCGGGGTCGTGGACCAGCGCGCCCAGTCGCGGGCGAGCAGGTGGTCGAAGTACACGTCGAGCGCGATGCCCGCATAGCGCCGGCGGCCGTCGGGGAAGCGCGCCCGCAGCGCGGTCACCGCCGGATGCGAATCGGTGAAGGCGTCGATGCGACGGTGCAGCAGGATCTCGCGCCGCACGACCGCCCCGTAGCGCTCCAGCCCGCTGGATCCGAAGACGAAGTCGCCCAGCAGCGCGCCCAGCATCGCGTCCTCGCTCTGCCGGGCCAGGTACAGGTGCGCGAGCCAGTTCATGCGCGGCGCAGTCTACTTCCGCGCGGCCGAGCGGCAGCCTTCGCTAGTGCATGCCGTTGCCGGCCACCAGGCCGGGCAGCAGGTCGTCGAAGGACTGCGGCGCGCCCAGCAGGTAGCCCTGCAGTTCGTTGCAGCCGTTCTCGAGCAGCCAGCGCTCCTGCTGCACCGTTTCCACGCCCTCGGCCACGGTGGCGATGCCCAGCGACCTCGCCAGGCCGATGATCGACTGGCAGATCGCCGCGTCCTGGGCGTTGCGGTCGAGGTCCTGCACGAAGGAGCGGTCGATCTTGAGCCGGCGGATCGGGAAGCGCTTGAGATAGGCCAGGCTCGAATAGCCCGTGCCGAAGTCGTCGATGGTGAAGCCCACGCCCAGCGCGTCGAGGCGACGCATCAGCTCGATCGCGCGCTCGGGAGAATGCATCACCACGCTCTCGGTGAGCTCCAGCTCCAGCGCGCCGGGCGGCAGGTCCAGCCTGCGCACCAGGTGCTCGATGTCGAGGTAGAGGTCGTCGTTGAACTGCGCGGCCGAGACATTCACCGCGATGCGCAGCCCGGGCAGCCCGGCATCCACCAGGCGTCGGTAATGCGCGGCGGCCTGCTCCAGCACGCGCCGGCCGAGCTCGACGATCAGCCCGCTGTCCTCGCAGGCGCCGATGAACTCCGCCGGCGGCAGCACGCCGCGCGCCGGGTGCTTCCAGCGCACCAGCGCCTCCAGCCCCTGCGCGCGGCCGTCGGCGTCGTACTGCGGCTGGAACAGCACGTCGAACTCCTCCCTCTCCAATGCTTCCCGCAGATGGTTGACCAGCTGCAGCCGTTGCGAGGCATGGGCGTCGAACTCGTCGCGGTAGACCATCGCGCGGTTGCGGCCGCGCACCTTCGCCTGGTACATGGCGAGGTCGGCATGGCGCAGCAGCGTCTGCACGTCGCCGCCGTGCTCGGGGTAGCAGCAGTAGCCGACGCTGGCGGTGATCGAATGCTGCACCTCGCCCAGCATCACCGGCTCGGCCAGCGCGTCCATCATGCGCCGGATGATGTCCGAAGGCCGCTCGCCATGCTGCGGCGAGCTCAGCACGGCCACGAATTCGTCGCCGCCGAAACGGCCCACCGAGTCGGTCTCGCGCACCACGCCCGCCAGGCGCCTCGCCACTTCCTTGAGCAGCAGGTCGCCGGTGTCGTGGCCCAGGCTGTCGTTGACGATCTTGAAGTCGTCGAGGTCGATGAAGACCACCGCCGTGCCGGTGCCGTAGCGGTCGGAGGTGTGCAACGCCTGCTGCAGGCGGTCTTCCAGCAGCACGCGGTTGGGCAGGCCGGTGAGCTCGTCGTGGGTGGCGCGGTGTGCCAGCTGCTCTTCGTAGCGGCGGCGCTCGCTCACGTCGTGCAGGATGCCGACGAAGTGGGTGAGCGCGCCGCGGTCGTCGCGTACCGGCGCGATGTAGACCTCGTTCCAGAACAGGCTGCCGTCCTTGCGGTAGTTGCGCAGCAGCGTGCGCACCTCGTGCGCCTCGCGGATGCCGCGGCGGATCGCGTCCAGGCCGGGTTGGTCGCGGTCGCCGCGCTGCAGGAGGCGGCAGTTGCGGCCGGCGATCTCCTCGCGCGTGTAGCCGGTCATCTGCTCGAAGGCGGGATTGACATAGACCACCGGCAGGTCCGGCGCGCGCGCATCGCTGATCATCACGCCGTTGTCGGTGGATTCGACCGCGCGCCGCAGCAGGCGCAGGTCCGCTTCCTGCTGGCGGCGCTCGGTCTCGTCGAGCAGTCCGCCCACGATGCGCAGTGCATGGCCGCGCGGGCCCCGCGCGATGAAGCCGCGCTCGCTCACCTGCGCATAGCGCCCGTCACTGCGGCGCAGGCGATAGGCCTCGCGCCACTCCGACGCGCCCGAGCCCAGGGCCCGCTCGAGATTGGCGGTGACCCGCTCGAGGTCGTCGGGATGCACGAGCATGCTCCAGCCCGGCAGCGAGAGTTCCACCGCACCGCGGGCATAGCCGAACATCGCGTAGAACGAGTCGCTCCACCACATCGTGCCGGTCTCGAGGTCGAGGTCGTAGACCGCGTCGCTGGTGGCACGCGCGATCAGCGCGAAACGCTCCTCGCTGCGTTCGCGCTCGGTGACGTCCTGCGCGCCCACCAGCCGCGCCGCGCGCCCGCCGAAGTGGGTGTCGTGCACCGACAGCGCCAGCCGCACGCGGCGTCCGTCGCGGCACCTGCAGGTGATCACGGCGCCCGAGCGCCAGCGGCTGGCCCGGGCCTCGGTGCCCTGCGGCTGCTCCTCCTCGGCCAGCAGGCAGTCGATCGGCCTTCCCGCCATCTCGCCCGGGCCGTAGCCGAACAGCCGCTCGGCGGCGGCGTTGACCGCCAGCAGCGCGCCCTGCGCATGGTCGAAGATCCACATGGGCACGGGGTTGTCGTCGAACAGCGCCCGGTACTGCGCCTCCGCCTCGCGCAGGCGGCTGCGCATGACGTCGAGCTCGGTCACGTCCTTCATGAAGCCGATCACGCGACGCCCGCCCTGCTGCACCACGCGCTCGCCGGTGGTGACGATGCGCTGCACGTCGCCGTTCGGTCGCACGATGCGTACCGACACCTCGGGCCGGTGTTCGCCGCCGACCACCGCGGCGATGGAGGCGATGGCGATGCGGCGGTCGTCGGGGTGCACCGCGGCGATCACGCGGTCCATGTCGACGCCGCTTGCCGGGTCCATGCCGAAGATGCGGTAGCTGGCCGGCGACCACCACATCGCGCCGGTGTCCACGTTCCAGATGTACTCGCCGATGCCGGCCAGGCGCTCGACCTTCTTCAGGCGCTGCACGCGCCGGCGCAGCCTGGCCAGCTGTCGCAGCAGGATGCGCACGCGCCGCGTGCGATGGCCCACGCCCGACACCGCGGCCGCGATCGCCGCCACCGCACCTGCGGTGGCGGTGTGCCTGAGCGGCTTGCTCGGCAAGGACGGACCGCGCATGTGTCCACCTGTGAAGACGTCGGCCGATCATGGCCACAGCCATGTCACGCCCGTCTTCACATCCTGGCGACCAAGCGGCAGTTCTCCACCGGCGCATGGCTGCGATGCGCGGCGTATGGGCTCAGCCGAACACGTCGGCCGGCACGCGCACCTGCCCTTCCATCAGCACCCGTGCACTGCGGCTCATCACCGCCCGGGTCACGCACCACTGGCCGTCGACGCAGCGCACCTCGGCACCGGCGCGCAGCGTGCCGGAGGGATGGCCGAAGGTGACGATCGCGCGTTCGCCGCCGCCGGCGGCCTGGTTGACCAGGGTGCCCGGCACCGCCGCGGCGGTCGCGATGGCCACGGATGCCGTGCCCATCATGGCGTGGTGCAGCTTGCCCATCGACATGGCGCGGGCCAGCAGGTCGACGTCGGCCGCGCGCACGGGCCTGCCGCTGGAGGCGACGTAGTCGCGCGGCGGCGCCACCCAGGCGATCTTCGGCGTGTGCTGGCGGGTGGCGGCTTTCGCGACGTCGTCGATCAGGCCCATGCGAAGCGCGCCATGGGCGCGGATGGCCTCCAGCCTGCGCAGCAACGCCGCATCCTCGTTGATCGCCGGCTGCAGCTCGGTGCCGTCGAAGCCCAGGTCCGCGGCGCGCAGGAAGATCGTCGGGATGCCGGCGGCGATCAGCGTCGCCTCGAACGTGCCCACGCACGGCACCTCCAGCGTGTCGACGAGCCGGCCGGTGGGGAACATCGCGCCGCCGTCGCCGTCGCCGTCATCGGAGGGGTCGACGAACTCCAGCGGGATCTCCGCCGCGGGGAAGGCCACGCCGTCGAGCTCGAAATCGCCGGTTTCCTGCACTTCGCCGTCCGCCATCGGCACGTGCGCCACGATCGTCTTGCCGATGTTGGCCTGCCAGATGCGCACGGTGCAGTGGCCGTCCCGCGGAACGCGCGAGGGATCGACCAGGCCATGGGCGATCGCGAACGGGCCGACCGCGGACGACAGGTTGCCGCAGTTGCCGCTCCAGTCCACCAAGGCGCTGTCGATGGCCACCTGGCCGTAGAGGTAGTCGACGTCGTGCCCGGGCACCGTCGACTTCGAGATGATCACGCACTTGCTCGTGCTCGAGGTCGCACCGCCCATGCCGTCGGTGTGCTTGCCGTAGGGGTCGGGCGAGCCGATCACGCGCATCAGCAGTGCATCGCGCGCAGGGCCGGGCACGCGGACGGGCTCCGGCAGGTCCTCGAGCCGGAAGAACACGCCCTTGGACGTGCCTCCGCGCATGTAGGTGGCGGGGATGCGGAGCTGGGGGGTGTGCGTCATGATCGGGTCGGCAGGTGTTGGCGGTGGTGCGATGGCGGATGACGCGGGCGGTTACCGCTGCGCCGCGCGGAATTTAGGCAGGTCGGCGGGCGCACACAGGCGCTGCCGAAGAAGGTCGAGCGTGCGGTGATGGTCCGAGCGCAACTGCTCGTTCCGACCGAGCGAGGGATGCTTGAACAGCCCGTGCTCCCACAGCCCGGCAGCCGCTTCCGCGAGCGACTCGTCGCGCCATTCGAAGCCGAGCCAGGCCTCTGTCCGGCGGCCGTTGATCGAGGCCAGCAGGCTGCGGTCGCGCGCCTGGCCGAAGCTGAAGCCGGACGCGAACGCCGCGGCTTCGGCGTCCACCCGCGGCCCCTCGATGCCGAAGTACGCGCAGAGCGAAGCGAACTGCAGGGCGGCGCGCTCGTGCAGCGCCTTCAGGCCCGCGGCGTTGCCGTTGAGCACGAGCGTGGCGCCGGTGGACGCGTTGAGCACCAGCACGAAGGGCTTGCGGTTCCAGAAGTCGACATCCGCATGCCACTCGCCGAGCGGGTTCAGCTGCGGCGAAGGCTCCGGCAGCTTCGGAGACTGGCGCAGGCGCTTGAGCAGCTTGGCCGTGCAGCGCAGGACGGTCATGGGGCGGGCCCCGCGGCGAGGATCGCCGCGATCACGTGCGCGTAATCGGCCTGCGGGAACAGGATGTGCCGGGCCGCGAAGTCGGTCTCAGTCCACGGCACGCCCCAGCGGTCGCATAGTTCCGCGAGCGGCGTTTCCGAAACGATCCACGCATCGACTTCGATGTCGCTCCGTCCGGCAGCCGCCAGCCCGGGCGCGACGTAATCGCGCAGGCGCGTGTGGAAGTCGGTCACCTTGTCGCCGCCGCGGCTCTCGTTGAGCAGCCCATGCGGCTCGACGAAGACGACGCGGTGGCGCCGTCCGTCGGTCGTCCACAGGATGAAGTCCGGAAAGAAACCTTCGCTCTCGTAAAAGCCCAGCCCGTGCCCGCGCGACTGATTGCGCAGCAGGTAGAGGCGCTGACCGGCGGGCAGCCGTCCAGCCTCGCAGTGCACCCGGAGCGCATCGACGAAGTCGTGTTCCGAGCGGCTAAGACCCTTGGGCGAAACGCTCACCCCCTCCACGCTCTCGTCTTCGGCGACGAGCAGGGGCTGATAGAGATGCCGGTCGAAACCGGACCGTGCGATCTGCGGGAAGTCGCCTGCCGCGGGCGGGCGACCGGCCGCGAGGTCAGCCGCAAGGCGCTGCAGCTCGGCGATCAACGGCTGCCGGTCCACCCGCACCACGACGCGATACGGGCGGTACTGCGCCTGCGCTTCGCCGACCCGGGTCACGCGCATGTGCTGCGTCTCGAACTGCTTCTGCTGGCGGCGGTAATCACGCTCGAACCAGGTTTCCAGCGCCTCGAACACGGCTTCCTGCAGGCGGCCCAGCGCGGCGTCATCCGCAGGCTTGAAGAAATCATCGTCTGCGATGAACTGGCAATGCGACGCGACCAGCTCGCGCAGTTGCACCGGCCGCAGCACGACGTTAGTCCAGCCCCGCACGCGCTTTTTCTCGAGCAGACGGAAGTAGGCGCGCGTCCAGTCCACCAGTCCGAGCAGGCTTGGCGGAAGGTCGCGCGGGGGCGCTCGCTCGCCCGTGCCACCTTCCAGGCCCGCGCTGCCACCCCGGTAGTGGGAAAAGCGCGACGTCGCATCGTGCCGCACCGGCATTCTCGCCTGCAGGCCTAGGCCCACCACGCGCTCGGTTCGGAACCGCGATTCGCCCGGTGGCTCGAAATAGGGCAGGTCGGCGACGCCCGCGTCGTGCGCATCCAGGCGCCAGAGCGGCAGCTCGATCACGACGGACGGCAGGTCGTCCACGCCCTCGCGCAGCAGCGCCTCGCGGAACGTCCGCATGTACGAGGCATGCACCGAGAACACATTGAGCTGCTCGAGCCAGCGGATGTCCGGCGGATGCTCGATGCCGGGCAGTGCGGAAGAGCGCTTCAGGCTGCGGCCCAGGCCCAGCAGGCGCACGCCACGCCCGAACAGCTGGATGATCTGCGCGCCTTCCTTCTTGCCGACGTTGAGCAAGCCGAGGCTGCTGACGCGCCAGCTGCTCCAGCCTTCGATGAACTTCTTCGCGCCGATCAGCAGGTGGATGCCCGAATCGCGCCGGTCGATCTCCCGGAACAGCGAGCCGCCGACCACGTCGTCGAGCACGGTCACGCCGTCGGCCTTCAGCAGCTTCTCGAGCGCGCTGGTGTCGCCCACGTTGACCACGCCGAAAGGCCGGGCGGCGCCTTCCGCACGCAGCGCCATTTCGCCGTCCGCGTCCCGGATGGGCTGCACCTGCAGGCGGCTGGCAGCGCCTTCGACGTGGAAGACGCGCGAGAGCACATCCGCCAGCAGCGCGTCGAAGTCGGCGTTCTCGGGATAGCGGCCGCGCAGCCAGTCCAGGGCCTCGTGAAGCGCGGCACGCCCGTCCTCGCCGCGGAACAGCCGCGCATCGTGCAGCAGGCGCTTGACCAGCCGCGCCGATTCGCCGCGGCGGTTGGTCAGGAACGCATCGAGGAAATGCAGCACGGCGGCGATGTCCGACCCGCCCGTCTTGCCGCTGTCCACCCGCGCGCCCACGTACACCCACAACGGCCTCTCGATGCCGTACGGCCGCCAGTCCGTGCCGTCGGCATGCACGCGCAGCTGCTGGTAGTAGCTGAGCAGGTTGGCGGCCATCAGCCGGCGGCGAATGTCCTCGTCCTCGCTGTCCACGTTCAGCAGGCGGAAGTCCTTGCCGAAGCCGTCGCCGTGGAAGTAGCGGTACGAGTAGTCAAAGAGGATGGCCTTACCGTACTCGGCCAGCAGGTCCTCATTGCCTGCCGCGTTGAGCGCCTGCCCGAAGGTGGCGCTGTACTCGAAGGTGAAGCCGCTCGCGCCCAGCGCGTCGCGGTAGCCCTTCCACACGGTGCCACCGCTGCCCTTGTGGCCCTCGTCCACGAAGACGAGATTCGGCACGTCGCGACGGACCAGCTGCTCGACGGGCACACGGACGCCGCCATCCTTCTTTTCGTCCACCAGCTTGGTGATCTCGATCACCTGTACCGCGTCGCTGGCGCCCACCAGCGGGGGGCGCTCCGGGTCAAAGCGCTCGATCGCGATCCCCGAGGCGCGCGCCTCGGCGATGTGCTGGGCCGACAGGCCTTCGTTGGGCGTGATCAGCAGGATGTTGTTGACCGGGCCCGGGAAGTAATGCCGGTACTGCATCACGTGGAAGTGCAGCAGCAGGGTCTTGCCGCTGCCGGTGGCCATCCAGAAGGCCAGCTTGCGCAAATCGTCCCGGCCGAAGGGCCGCGCACCGGCGAAATCGGCCTGCGTCGCGGCGAAGCGGTTCAGGCTGTCGAGCAGGGCGCCGGGTGCGTTGGCGAGCCGGTCCAGGTAAAGCTCCGTGAACAGCAGCGCGAGCACCTGGAAGTAGCGCAGCTGCAGCGGCTGCGCGGCGCGGGCGCGGTTGATGCGCTCGAGGTGGGCGCGGATGTTGGCGTCGAACCGCAGAAGGTCTTTCTGCAGGGCCGCGTCGCGCACGTAGCCGATCAGTGCCCGGGTGACGTGGAACACGCCGTCGACGCCCACGCCCTCCTGCACGGCGGCACAGCGCGCCAACAGGGTGCGGTTGTCCGGCTGGCCGAGCAGGTGCAGCGCCCAGCGCAGCAGCACGAGGCGCTGCTCCAATCGCGCGGTCATGAGCGATGCCGAGCCCGCCGGGTTGGTGGCGGCAGGCGCGGTGGCCGTTGCTGTTGCGGCGCGTCTTGCGCGCGGCATCAGCCCGCCCCCTGGAGCAGGGCATCGACCTGCGCACGCAAGCCCGGCAAACGCGTCTGCACGATGTCCCAGACCAATGCATCGTCCACGTCCGCATAGCCGTGGATCAGGATGTTGCGGAAGGCGATGATGCGACGATGGTCCCCGATGCGCGCCAGCAGCGCGGGGTCGCGCCGGCCGAGCTGGGCAAGCGCCTCGCCGATGATCTCGAACTGGCGCTCCACCGCCGCGCGCAGCATCGCGTCGCGTTCGTAGTCTTCCCACTGCTTCCCCGCCACGAAGTCGTGCAGGCGCTGCGCGGCGCTCTGCACGTCGAACAGGTACTTGGCGGATTCAAGCCGCATAGAGCGCCTCGCGCTGGCCTTCGATGGCCTGCCGGAAGAAGGGATTGCGGATGGCGCGCTCGACCACGAGATCCACGGGGGCATCGAACAGCTGTTCGAGGTCCTCGCGCAGGCCGAAGTAGGCCTCGGCGTACGCGCCCGGGGGCAGCGGCTCGAAGTCCACCAGCAGGTCCACGTCGCTGCCCGGATGGCCTTCGCCGCGAGCGAGCGAGCCGAACAGCTCCAGCCGTCGCACGTGGCGGCGGCGGCAGACCGTGGCGATGGCCTCGCGCTGGGCGGTGACACGGGCACGCAGGTCGAGGGCGGACATAGCTTCAGTGCACCGGCGCGAACATGCACGCGTGGAAGACAGGGTCGAGCGACTGCGCGCCGGACAGGGCGGAATCGCCGTTGACGTAGATCACGGTGGCGTCCTCGAACGGCGCCTGTGCGGCGAGCCAGTCCCGCTCGGCGGCGAAGTCGTCCGTGGTCCAGCCGTCGATGTCGCGCCAGAGCACGGCGGTGGGTGCGTCGTCGGCGCGGGTGCGGCCCAGAACCAGCACGTAGCGCCGGCCGTCGCGGTGCAGCACGCGGCGACGGCGGACGATCAGGCCGATGAGGTAGTTGAAGGTCTCGACTAGGTCCACCGCCTGCTCGCGCGACTCGCGGCCGTCGTGCACACGCAGCGTGTAGTCGAACGGGCGCTCGAGCTTCTCCACGTCGAGCAGGCTGGGGCTGCCGGCGGTCTCCACGTCGAGCCAGTACCCCAGGCGATAGCTCTCCGGAACCGCGTCGAAGTCGAAGCCCGGCTGCGTGTCCTCGGCCTTGCGGACGCGGAGGTTGGAGAGGGTGTCTTCGTAGGATTCGAGGCGGAGGTACTTGAATACCCCACCGCGGGGGAAGCCGTACTTTTCCGAAATCCCGTAACGGTCGCCAAACAAGACCTTCTTTAGGCGTGGCAGCGCATATCGGTCAAAATTCTCACCCATCTCGATTGCCACCCACCTGCGCCCCGACTTGTAGGCGACTGCAGCGGTCGTTCCCGAGCCGACGAACGCATCAGCTACGTAATCCCCGACATTCGAGGAGGACGTAATCAGCCTTTCGACGAGGGCTTCATTCTTCTGCGTCAGCGATTGGTCACCGACCTTTTCCTTGCTGAAGCTGACGATTTGAATTGAATTGAGCGCGTCGATCTCCGAACAATTCCATGTGTCTTCAAGCGGATAGCCAGCCCCGTCCGGCGCATTGCCATCACGCCTCACATATCCCGGAGGATAGGGGATGTATTGTTTGTTGAAGAATACATTTCCGCTCTTGCCGTACTGGTAGATCGTGTCATGGTTGCGGATGAACTTGTTTGCTGTGCTCTTGTACCCCGATATCCAGCCGATACGCCAGATGATCTCTGTGATGTAGGTGTATCGCTCGTCGAGCAATAGCTTCAGCCGCTCTTTCTCATAGTAGTCGATGTGCGCGTAAAGCGTGCCACTGGGCGACAGCAATTCGTAAAGCGCGGCCGTGCATCCCTGCATCATCGAGAGCCAGCTCGAATGCCGATATGCATCTCGATAGTAGAAGTCACCGAGCCCCGTGTTGAAAGGCGGATCGATATATACGCACTGTACATCGGCAAGATAACGTGCCGAAACTAGGTTCAGCGCCTGCCAGTTGTCGGCGCGGATCATCACGCCGCTGGTACTGTTTTCGTCGTCTCCAATGCTTTCGAGCAGTTCCAATTCCAGGTCCGTGGGGAGGTGCGCAGTGTCGAGTACCAGAAACGGCTGACTCCGCAAGAACTCCGCCGTCACCTTCTCCTTCCACCCCGGCTTCCCGCCCTCTGCCTTCACTTCGTCGATCGCGAAGAGCTTCTTCCACTCCGCCTTCTGCGCCTTGCCGCCCTCGGTGGTGTTGAGGATCTCCACGAGCCGCTCGGTGAGCCCCGCACGTTCGACGTGATCGAGGGTGATGCACCAGTGGCACTCGGTCACGAACTTGCGCTTTTCGTACAGGCGCTTCTGGAAGTCCTCGACGCGGGCGAGGAAGTCGATGATGGTGGTGGCCACCTCGCGCAGGCAGGCCAGTGTCTGCAGCCAGGCGCGCGCGGGTTGTTCGCCGGCCAGTAGCGTGTCGAGCTTCAGGACTTCGGCCTTGAGCCAGTAGTCGAGCTCGCGGGTGAGGAAGCCGCGCAGATCCTTGTGGATGAAAAAGTCGCTGGTGTTGCGCCGGGTGTAGCGGCGCAGGTGTTGGGCGAGCACGGTGCGCGGGGTGTCGCCGCTGCCGGGCGCTTCGGCCTCCAGGGCCGCCTTGAGCGCGGGCTGGGCCTTTACAGGTTTCGCGGCGAGCAGCTTCTTCTCGACGTCGGCGTTGATGGCGTCCTGCGCGTTTCGCGCCGGCAGCGTGGTCGCCTCGGTGGACGTGGCCGCGCGCCATTGCACGGGAACGGTCAACGTGCGTGTGGCGGCGTCGAGTTGCGCAGCGGCCGTGTCGGCGAAGAAGTAGCGCTTTTCGGCGGACTTGGTGTTGTCGCGGTCGGTCTCGGCCCGCTGCAGGCGGAACTCCACGTGCCAGGCGTCCGCACCCGTTCCGGCACGGAAACGGTAGTCGGTGAAATGCTCGCCGGTCTTGACGTAGTACTGGTCGCGGTTGGCCCAGTGCAGCATCACTTCCTGCCCGTTGTAGGGCAGGGCATAGGCGTCCTCAGCGCCGTAGCGGCGCAGGCTGAGGAAGTCGCCGTCCTCGTAGTAGCGGCGGAAGAAGTCGTAGAGGCGGTTGTAGATCTCGGCTTCGCGGTCCTGCGGCTGCCCGGCGGCCTGACGGGCTTCCCACTGCTCGCGGTACTCGCGGGCGGTGCGGCCGCGGATGTCGTCGCGCAGGCGGCCGTCGCCGTCAATGATGCTCTCGCCCTCGTATTCCTCGCGCAGCTCGGCGGCGAGTTCCGCCAGGCGCCTGGCCTGCCCGTCCACCTGCGCGGCGGCACCGCCCGCCAGTGCCTGCTTCACGGCGGCGGGAAGGCGCGTGGTGAGCCAGTCCTCGAACAGGGCGCGACGCTCGTTGAGGATGCGGTAGATGCCGAAGTCGAGGTCGGCGCAGTCGTACTGGAAGAGCTCGCGCAGCAGCGTCTGGAACTTCTGCAGGGCGGGCGAGGCGGGCTCAAGGGTCATTCGGTGGGGTCCGGAGAGACGTGCAGTGCGTCGGCGGGCGTGTCGTTCAGGGCGTCGAGATCCCGGGAGGCGTGCCAGATCCGGACGACGCTGATATGGGTAGGCTGATCCACGTAGTAGACGAGATACCTGTCGAAGCCGCGTACGTGTAGAAGGCGCAGCGGCGCCGGCAGGACCGGGATCATCCGAGCATGGCGCGCGGAGCCGATTTCGGGGAAGGCGGCGATGTGCGCGAGCGTGGTGTCCAGCGCGTCGAGGAATCGCTCACCCAGCGCCAGTCCGCCGTGCAGGGCGTAGCGCCAAGCGGTTTCCGAGGCGTCCGCTTCGGCCTGCGGCCGCCACTCAATTGCCTTCACGAGCCCAGCGGTCACGCAGATCCTTGCGCATGCGGTCGAACCTGGCCGCGTCCACGGGAACGGCCAGGCCGGACGCCAGTCCCTCGGCGATGGCCTGCCGCAACGCCTCCTCGGCCTTGGCGCGCTGCCGCTGGCGCAGCAGGTCGCGCATGTAGTCCGACGTGCTGGCGAAACCGCCCTCGCGGACTTCCTCGTCCACGAACTGCTTGAGCGGATCGGGGAGGGAGATGTTCATGGTGGCCATAGCCGGGCCTTGATGGCAAAGATTGCCATCGGAGTATCAATGCGGCGCAGTGGGCGGGCAAGTGCTTTGGCTGGGGATGACCGCTTCGTTACCCCTCACCGCAACCCCTCCCCCCGGGGCGAGAGGGGCTCCCGGTTCAGCATGAGCCTGCTGCTCACTGGCAGCGGGCCTTCGCTCCCGGGGAGGGCTTGATCAGGCCGCGTTGCGGTTGCCTTCGAGGAAATCGTTCGCGAAGCGCTGCAGCACGCCGCCAGCCTCGTAGATCGAGACCTCCTCGGCGGTGTCCAGGCGGCAGGTCACGGGCACTTCGACGGTCTCTCCACTGCGGCGGTGGATCAGCAGCGTGAGCGTGGCGCGCGGGGTGCGCTCGCCGACGACGTCGAAGGTCTCGGTGCCGTCGATGCCCAGCGTGAGGCGGCTGGTGCCGGGCTGGAACTCCAGCGGCAGCACGCCCATGCCGATCAGGTTGGTGCGGTGGATGCGCTCGAAGCCCTCGGCGACGATCGCCTCCACGCCCGCGAGCCGCACGCCCTTGGCCGCCCAGTCGCGCGAGCTGCCTTGGCCGTAGTCGGCGCCGGCGATGATGATCAGCGGCTGCCGGCGCTCCATGTAGGTCTCGATCGCCTCCCACATGCGCGTCACCGTGCCATCAGGTTCGATGCGCGCGAGCGAGCCCTGGCGCACTGTGCCGTCCTCGGCGCGCACCATCTCGTTGAGCAGCTTCGGGTTGGCGAAGGTGGCGCGCTGCGCGGTGAGGTGGTCGCCGCGGTGCGTGGCGTAGGAATTGAAGTCCTCCTCCGGCACGCCCATCTTCGCGAGGTACTCGCCCGCGGCGGAGTTCGCGAGGATCGCGTTGCTGGGCGAGAGGTGGTCGGTGGTGATGTTGTCGCCCAGCACCGCCAGCGGGCGCATGCCGCGCAGCGTGCGCTCGCCGGCCAGCGCGCCTTCCCAGTACGGCGGGCGGCGGATGTAGGTCGACATCGGGCGCCAGTCGTAGAGCGGCTTCACCGGCTCGCCGTGCTCCACGCGCAGCTTGAACATGGGCTCGTAGACGCGGCGGAACTGCTCGGGGCGCACGTGCTCGCGCACGATGGCATCGATCTCCTCGTCCGTCGGCCACAGGTCCTTGAGCGTGAGCGCGCGGCCGTCGCTGCCGGTGCCCAGCACGTCCTTCTCGATGTCGAAGCGGATGGTGCCGGCGATGGCATAGGCCACGACCAGCGGCGGCGAGGCCAGGAAGGCCTGCTTGGCATAGGGGTGGATGCGGCCATCGAAGTTGCGGTTGCCGCTGAGCACCGCGACGGCATACAGGTCGCGCTCGATGATCTCCTGCTGGATGGCCGGGTCCAGCGCGCCGCTCATGCCGTTGCAGGTGGTGCAGGCGAAGCCGACGATGCCGAAGCCCAGCGCTTCCAGGTGCGGCAGCAGGCCCGCCTCCTGCAGGTAGAGCTCCACGGCCTTCGAGCCCGGCGCGAGCGAGGTCTTGACCCAGGGCTTGCGCACCAGGCCGAGCTCGTTCGCCTTCTTCGCAAGCAGCCCCGCCGCGATGACGTTGCGAGGGTTGGAGGTGTTCGTGCAGCTGGTGATCGCAGCGATGATCACCGCGCCGTCGGGCATCAAGCCACTGGCTTCCTGCGCGCGCGCGGCCTCGAGGTCCCGGGCGATGCCGCGCTCGGCCAGCGCCGTGGTCGGCAGGCGGCGGTGCGGGTTGGACGGGCCGGCCATGTTGCGCACGACGGTCGAGAGGTCGAAGGTCAGCGTGCGCTCGTACTGGGCGTCCACCAGCGCATCGGCCCAGAGCCCGGCCGCCTTCGCATAGGTTTCGACCAGCTGCACCTGCTGCTCGTCGCGGCCGGTCAGGCGCAGGTAGTCGAGGGTGTTGTCGTCGATGAAGAACATCGCCGCGGTGGCGCCGTACTCGGGCGCCATGTTGGAGATCGTCGCGCGATCGCCCAGCGTGAGCGCGCGCGCGCCCTCGCCACGGAACTCCAGGTAGGCGCCGACGACCTTCGACTGTCGCAGGAACTCGGTGAGCGCGAGCACGATGTCGGTGGCGGTGATGCCCGGCTGCGGACGGCCGGTGAGCTCCACGCCGACGATCTCGGGCAGGCGCATCCAGGAGGCGCGGCCGAGCATCACGCTCTCGGCTTCCAGGCCGCCCACGCCCACGGCGATAACGCCCAGCGCGTCCACGTGCGGCGTGTGCGAGTCGGTGCCCACGCAGGTATCCGGGAAGGCCACGCCGTCGGCCACGTAGACCACCGGCGACATCTTCTCCAGATTGATCTGGTGCATGATCCCGTTGCCCGGCGGGATCACGTCGACGTTCCTGAAGGCGTGCTTGGTCCACTCGATGAAGTGGAAGCGATCCTCGTTGCGGCGCTCCTCGATCGCGCGGTTCCTGGCGAACGCATCCGGATCGAAGCCACCGCATTCGACCGCGAGCGAGTGGTCGACGATCAGCTGCGTAGGCACCACCGGATTGATCTGCGCCGGGTCGCCGCCACGCTCGGCGATGGCGTCGCGCAGGCCGGCGAGGTCAACCAGCGCGGTCTGGCCGAGGATGTCGTGGCAGACCACGCGTGCGGGGAACCAGGGGAAGTCGAGGTCGCGGCGGCGCTCGACGAGCTGGCGCAGGTAATCGCCGATGCGGTGCGGCTCGGCACGGCGCACGATGTTCTCGGCATGCACGCGCGAGGTGTAGGGCAGGCCGTCCCATGCGCCCGGCTGGATCGCCTCCACCGCCTCGCGGGCGTCGAACCAGTGCAGCGAGGTGCCGGGAAGGGGCTTGCGGTGGGCGGTGTTCATCGTCGGATCCACGGTCGGCGCACGTCCGGCACGGGGCCGACGCGGCAGGGTGCGAGAAGGGCCGGGCGGGCCCGGCGGCATCGGCCAATTATCCCGCACCTCGGCAGGACGGGCTCAGGCGCATGCGGGCGCGGGCCGGCGGGGATTCAGCGCCCCACGCCGGCTGCCGGGGGCCGTGCCATGATCGGCGCGCGGCGGGGAGGCCGCGGGGAGGGATGCGATGGACCAGGGGATGGACATGCGGATCGCGCCGGGTCGAACCCGCAAGCCGATGCCGCGCGCGTTGCGGGCGCTGCTCTGGAGCGCACTGGCGATCGTGCTGCTTCTGCTGATGCTCGCGGCCGTGGTGCTGCTCGTGAACCGGCGCGACGAGGCGCCATCGGAGGATGCGAGGGCGCTGGAGGCGATCCTGGCGTCGGCACGCCCCGTCGATCCGGCCGACGATGCGCTGGCGGGGCTGGCGTCACTGGGGGCGACAGCCGTGGAGCAAGCCGGCCCGCACGATGCGGCACGGCTCGTGGCCGCCGCCGGACGCGACGCGCGGTCGAGGCGCGCCGCCCGCGGTGAGCGCCTGGACGATGCCTTGGGCGCGTGCAGCGCACGGCGCGACGACTGCGCGAGCCTGCTGGCCGCCGCGGAACCGGACATGCCGGCCTGGATCGCGCGCGAGGCCGCGCTGCTGGCGGCCTATCGCCAGGTGCTCGCACGCCGGGGCTGGCACGAGGGCCCGCCGCCGCGGTCGCCGATGGACTGGCGCCCGGCGCCGTTCGCGCTTGCGCTGCAAGCCCAGGAGCTTCTGCTGATGCAGGCCTTCGTCGACGCAGGCGCCGGCGATGCCGCGGCCGTGCTGGAAGCGCTGGAGGCCGATGCGCGGTTCTGGCGCGGCGGCCTGGCCGGCGCGGACACGCTGCTCACCAAGATGGTCGCCACGGCAGCGGTACAGCGGAACCTGGCCCTGGGGGCGCTCGCAGTGCAGCGCCTGCCTGCCACCGCAATCGCCGCAGCGATCCCGCCTGCATGGAAGCTGCCGGTATCCGCCAGCGAGCGTTCGCTGCTCGGGGTGCTGGCCTGGGAGTGGAAGCTGGGCGACAACTTCATGCGGCGCACCGACGCCGACGCACGTGGAAAGCTGCAGGCCCGTGGTGCGGACGCACCATCGTTCAATGCCCTGTTCAAGCCCCAGGCCACGAGCAACGCCAATGCCGCGATGATGCGCCGCATCGCCGATGCCAGCGGTGCACCGTATCCGCAACTGCAGCGTTCGCTGCGGCAGCTCGATGCCTGGATCGAGGACAGTACGCGTTTCCCGTACTCGATCTACAACCCCGTCGGCCGCATCCTCGGCAGCATCGCGCCGCCGGCCTATGCCGGTTACGGCCGGCGCCTGGCGGATCTCGAGGCGCGCCGTCGCGCGGTGCTCGCCGTGCTCGGCCTGCACGCCGCGGGCATCGCACCGGTGCAGGTGGCGTCGGCGCTCGCGAGCAGCCCGCATCGGAATCCGTACACCGGTCGCGCCTTCCGCTGGGACGCCACGGTGTCCTGCGTGCGCATCGGCGGCATCGACCGCCCCGAAGGCCGCGGCTGCGTCGCCTACGTGCCGACGACCGCATCCCCGATACCCACCCACTGAGGCCCGCATGCCCAACGCCACCCAGGAACTGGAAACCTTCGTGCGCGAAGCGCTCATGCGCGGGCAGCCGCGCGCGGCGATCGGCGAGGCGCTCGCGCGCGCCGGCTGGAGCGCGGAGCAGACGCGCGGCGTGCTCGACGCCTGGGCCGACGTCGACTTCCCCGTGCCGGTACCGCGTCCGCGCGCCTCGCTCTCGGCACGCGAGGCCTTCGCCTACCTCGTGATGTTCGCCACGCTCTACTTCGGCACCTGGAACCTGGGCAGCCTGCTGTTCGACCTGATCGATCGCGCACTGCCCGACGCCGCCTCGGCCGACTACATCATCGCCGCGACCGACAACTCCATCCGCTGGGCCGCGTCGGCGCTGGTGATCGCGTTCCCGGTCTTCGCCTTCGTCGCCCACCGCGTTTCGCGCGACGTGGCGCGCCATCCGATCAAGCGCCTCTCGCCGGTGCGCCGCTGGCTCACCTACCTCACGCTGTTCCTTGCGGCTTCGGTGCTGATCGGCGACATGACCACGCTGGTCTACCACGTGCTCGGTGGCGAGGCGACGCTGCGCTTCTTGCTGAAGGTGCTCGTGGTCGCCGTGCTGGCGGGTGCCATCTTCGGCTGGTACCTGCACGATCTTCGCCGCGAGGAGGCCGGGGCATGAGCACGCGGGGGACGGGAACCTGGCTGCTGGTGGCGGCCGGCGTGGCGGTGGCGGCGAGCATCGTGGCCGCCGTGTTCACGATCGGCACGCCCGGCGAGCAGCGCCTGCGGCGCATGGACGAGCGCCGCGAGCGCGATCTGGCGGGCCTGAAATCGGCCATCGAGGCGCGCTATCGGCTGGAGGGCTGGCTGCCTGCGTCGCTGGGCGAGATCTCGGAAGGGCGCGACTGGGAGCGGCTTTCGCTCGCCGATCCTCAGACGGGCACGCCCTACGAGTACCGCGTGATCGATGCGCGCCGCTACGAGCTCTGCGCCCGCTTCGCCCGGGCCTCCCGCCAGACGCATGCCTTCGACGTGGGCCATCCGGCGGGCCGGCACTGCATGCGCCATGCGGTGACGCCACCCGGGCGCGCCGTGGTGGACTGACGGCGGGCGCCGCCTTCCGGGCGCGCGTCGCGGCGCGGTGCTACTTCGCGGCGGTCAGCGGTATGCGTCCGTCCAGGGCGCGGGGCGACAGGCCCAGTGCCCGGCGGTAGCGCGCGTACAGCGCGCGCACCTTCTCCACGTAGGCGCGCGTTTCGCGGTAGGGCGGCACGCCTCCGTAGCGGGCGACCACGCCTGCGCCGGCGTTGTAGGCGGCGGCTGCAAGCACCAGGTCGCCGCGGTAGCGGCGGATCAGCTGGCGCAGGTGGCGCGCGCCGCCGTCGATGGACTGCACCGGCGAATGCGGATCGGTGACTCCTAACTCCCGCGCGGTGCCCGGCATGAGCTGCATCACGCCGCGCGCGCCCTTGGGCGAGACGGCCTGCGGATCGAAGCCGCTTTCGGCATGCGCGATCGCGCGCAGGTAGGCATCGTCCACCCCCGTCTTCTTCGCCGCGGCACGGAACTGCGGCGCGAAGCGGTCCACCCGCGCCGGGCCTACGCGCCCCAGCCCCTCGTGCGCGGGCTCGCCCGGCGGCGTCTGCACGGTGAAGGACAGCACCTTGCGCGAGCCCGGCAGGTTGCGCGTGCTGTAGACGGTCCGGCCGTCCTGCTCGCGCTCGTAGAGCGTGCCCTGGACCAGGCCGAGCGCGCCCCAGAGGTTGGGAAGCTTCACCGCGTCGTCAGGCACGTGGCGGGCTTCGCAGCGCGAGCCGGGCTCGGGTGCGGTGGCCAGGCTCACGGTGCCGCCCTGCACGCAGCGGTAGACCGTGCGTGCATGCGCGGGCCAGGCCAGCGCCGCCAGCATCAGCAGCAGGAGCAGGGCGCGGAGCATGGCGCGAGTCTAGGCGCCTGCCCTGCATGCGCCGCGTGGCGTTCGTCACCCTGACCAACGTCAGCGACCGTGGACCGCTTCCCGTGCGCTCGCGCTCAGCAACTGCAGTAGGGCCTGGAGGTCCAGCGGCTTGACCAGGTGATGGTCGAAGCCGGCCGCCCGCGAGCGGGCGATGTCGTCGGCACTGCCATAGCCGGTGATCGCGATGAAACGGCTGTCCGCCAGCTCGGCGCGCCCGCGCAGGGCCCGCACCAGCGCCCGGCCGTCCATGCCCGGCAGGCCGATGTCGAGCAGGAAGACGTCGGGCGCGGCCGGCCAGCGCGCGGCCAGCACCGAGCGTGCGTCGGCATGCACCTCGACCTGGTGGCCGAGCAGCCGCAGGGCCTCGGCGAGCGTGACGGCGGCATCGCGGTTGTCGTCGACCACGACGACGTACAGCGGCCGGCCGGTGTCCGGGAGCGCAGCGGCATCGCCACGTGCCGGCGTCGCATCGACGGCGGGAAGATGCACCTCGAAGCGGCTGCCCCGGCCCGGGCCGTCGCTGTGCGCGGTGACGCGGCCCCCGTGCAGCTGCACGAGCTGGCGCACCAGCGCAAGGCCCAGCCCCAGGCCGCCGTGCGCGCGCTCGGGCGTGCGTCGGCCCTGCGAGAACAGCTCGAAGACATGCGGCAGCAGCGCGGCATCGATGCCCTGGCCGGTGTCGGTGACCGCGATGCAGGCCCGCTGGCCTTCGCGCCAGCCCTCCACGTCGATGCGCGAGCCTTCCGGCGAGTACTTCGCGGCGTTGTTGAGCAGGTTCGCCAGCACCTGGATCAGCCGCGTGGCATCGCCCCGCACGCACAGGGGCGCGTCGGGCAGCGAGATCCGCAGCACGTGCCGTCGCGCATCCACGTCGGCGCGCGACTGCTCGACCGCGCCCGCCACGATCGTCGACACGTCCAGCAGGTCCTGGCGCAGCGTGATCAGGCCGCGGGTGACGCGCGACACGTCGAGCAGGTCGTCCACGAGCTCGCGGATGTGGCCGACCTGGCGGCCGATCACGCGTGCCACCTCGCGCACGCGCACCGGGTCGTCGGCCACGCGATCGAGCAGGTGCGAGGCGGTGGCGATGGGCGCGAGCGGGTTGCGCAGCTCGTGCGCCAGCATGGCCAGGAACTCGTCCTTGCGACGGTCGGCGTCGGCCAGGGCCTGCTGGGCCAGCTTGAGGTCGTGGATGTCGGCGGAACTGCCGAACCAGCGCACGACCTCGCCGGTGGCGGGGTCGCGCCAGGGCTCGGCGCGCACGATGAACCAGCGGTAGTCGCCGTTGGCCGCGCGCATGCGGTGCTCGAGCGTGAAGGCCTGGCCGGTGGCAAGTGCCTGCTCGAAGGCCGCGGTGGACGTGGCCAGGTCGTCGGGATGCACGAACTCCGTCATCGCGGGCCCGCGGCCATGCGGATCGATGCTGCGGCCGGTGTAGTCCACCCACTGGCGGTTGACGAATTCCACGCTGCCGTCGCCGCGCAGGATCCACACCAGGTGTGGCACGGAGTCGGCCATCAGCCGGAAGCGTTCCTCGCTCGCCCGCAGCGCCTCGTCGTGGCGGCGACGCTCCACGTGCGGGAACACGCGCGCGGCCACGGCGCGAAGCAGCCGCAGGTCGTCGTCGCGCCAGCGTCGCGGCCTCGTGTCGGTGACCGAGACGGCGAAGCGCCACTCGCCATCGCGCAGGAAGGGTGCGATGGCGAACGCGCCGATGCCCAGCGCCGCGTAACGCGCACCGTCGACGCGCTCATCGGCCTGCACGTCGTCGACCGCGACCGAGTCGCCGTGACGCAGGGCCTCGGGGTAGTCGCCGAGCAGGATCTCGTCCAGCCGATGGCGGCCCCGCAGGGGCGGACGGCCATGCCGCCAGCTGATGGCGACTTGCAGGATCCCGGCCGCCTCGTCGACCTCGCTGAACTCGCAGCTTCGCGCGTCGAGCAGGCGCGCGAGACCTTCCGCGGCGTGCCCGAGCACGTCGTCGAGCGCGGCCCCGCGCGCGATGTCGTCGGAGATGTTGGCCAGCAGCACGCGCCGCGCCTCGACGCGCTTCTGCTCCGTGACGTCGCGCACCTCGAGCACCATGCTCACGGCCGCATCGCCCTCGCGGATCACGGTCGCGGCGTAGGCCATGTCATAAGCGTGGCCGTCGCGGTGGATGAACACGCCCTCGCCACGCATCGGACCGGAGCCCGCGAAGCCGTCGCCGATCGGCAAAGGGTCGCCGTCCGGTCGCGCGCGGTGGATGAGCTCGTGCAGCACGCGCCCGCGCAGTTCCTCGAGCGTGTAGCCGGTGACCGCCTCGGCCGCGGGGTTCATGTAGACGCAGCGCGACTCGGCATCCGTGATCAGCAGCGCCGCCGTGGCGTTGTTGAGGATGTCGTCGAGGTGGCTGCGCGCGCCGCTCATGCCTGCAGGTCCCGCGGGGGTCCTGCGGGCAGTATCCGGCAAGTCGGCTTCCGGCGACATCGTGGGCGCCGTGTTGGTGCGGACGCGACGCCCCGGGCGGGCGTCGCCGTCGCCGTGCCGCTCAGTCGCCGCGGGTGGTGCCCGCGCGGTCCTCGCCCCGGCGGCCGCCGCGGCGATGGGCCACCGAGTCGTCGTAGCGCCCGGAACCGTTGCTGTCGCGGTCGCGCTGCTCGTCCTCGAAGTACTCGCCGCGGGTTTCCAGATCCACGCCGTGGAGACGGTTCGCGGTGGCCTGCGGCTGCTGCGGGCCGGTCATGTTCTCGCGGCTGCCGCTGGCGACGCCGCGGTCGGACTCGAGGGGAGACTTGCCTGGGCCGGCCATGTCGCGCTCCTTCGGGACGGGAGGACCAGCCTTGCATCGCCGGCGTTAGGCGACGGCGAGCACCGGGTGCGTGTCGCGTTAGCGGCGCCGCCGTCGCCGCGGCGGAACACGCCACCAGGCCAGCGCCACCAGGGCCGCGAAGGCCGTGTAGGCCGCCACGAAGGCCCACCACGGCGCTTCGTAGAAGATCAGCCGCGCCAGCCAGTGCTCGATGAAGGATTCGCCGTACGTCGCCTGCCCGGCGTGGCGGCGCAGCCCCTGTTCCCAGGTCGTGAGCGGGCAGACGGCGCCGAGCCAGGCCTGCAGTGCCACCACGCCCATCAGCGCGGCATGCACGGCGCGCCAACGACGACCGCGCACCCAGCGCCAGCGTCGCGCGCCGACCAGGATCGCGACCATCCCGACAACCACGAAGGCCACCACGCCCACGTGCAGCACCAGCAGCGTGTCGGCCAACAGGGCGGCGACGGTGGGTGTCAGCCGGTCCATGGCCGGTTTCCGGGCGGCTCCCGCGTCGCGCGCAGGCCCATGCGCCTGCGCGACGGGATCATGGTGCGCATCCGCGGCCTGCCCCCGCCGTGGCGGCCGGCCGGTGGCCGCATCGCATCGGGATCATTGCGTGTCGGTGTGTTCGCATGCATGGCCCGGCCTCGATGGGCAGGCATCACCGTCGTAGCCCCCGCCGGGTCGAGCAGGCGTGGAGGGCCGGGCAGGGACGGCCGATGGCGGACGGACGGCAGGCCGCGGTGCGCCGGCGGTCGCCTCGGGCTGGGTATCATCACGGCCGCTTGCCACCGGCAGGAGCAGGGTTCGCCGCATGCAGTACTACGCCTTCATCGAGCGCGACGCCGAGCGCCAGTATTCGATCACCCTGCCGGACTTCCCGGGGTGCACCACCCGCGCGTCCAGCCTGGGCGCCATCACCGACGCGGCCCAGCAGGCCGTGTCCGTACACCTGGCCTCCTGCGTCACGCCGCTGGGCAAGCCCATGCGCGCCGAAACGCTGCCGCCGTCGTTCGAAGCGCGCGAGGGTTACTGGATGCTGGTCGACCTCTCGCCGGTGATCGCCAAGTACCCGCCGGGCGTCGGCTGGTAATCCCGCGCCATGGGAGACGAATCGTGCGCTGCGCAGGTAGGGCATGCGCGTCCGTAAGCGCGAAGGTTTCGCAGTGCATCGACCGGGGGCGGCACGACCTGAACGTCATGCAACGCGCCTGCGGCGAACGAGGTCGCGGCCGCCGATGCGGCGCTAGCTTGCAAGCGGGCGTTCCCGCCCTTGCGAGGAGAAGCCGATGGCCGTGTCCGCGTATTCCGCGTCCGACCGAGATGCCCGCATCGCCGAGATCAACATCACGCCGCTGGTGGACGTGATGCTCGTATTGCTGGTCATCTTCATGATCGCCGCGCCGGCCGTCACCGGCACGCTGTCCACGCGCCTGCCCGCCGACAGCCAGCGCGTCGACGCGGTACCGCCCCGCGCGGAACTCAGCGTGGACGCCAGCGGTGGCTTCGCGCTGGATGGCCGCGCGCTCACCCGCGATGCCCTGCAGGCCGAGCTGGCTGCACTGGCCCGGCGCAGCCCGCGGGCCGTCGTCGAGATCGCCGCCTCGCGCGAGGCCGATTACCAGGCCTTCGCCACCGCGCTTTCCACCGCGCGCGCCGGCGGCATCGAGAACATCACCTTCCGCCGCTGATCGCGTGGCGGTCAGGGCGGCGGCCGCGGTCGTCGCCCTTTCCCTTCTCCCTGCGATGACTCCCGCTGGCGATGTCCGTGCCCATCGCGATCGCGTAGCTCACGATCGCGCTTTACAGGCTCACCAGCGAGAAGCTCCTCGACAGGTCCGGCCGTAGGGCGCGTTCGATTCGCCGTGCATGCATGGCGCGGCGTGTTCGACCATGCCATCGCGACCGCGGCGGCTGCGCAGGACACGCGCGAACCCAGCCGCGTCCACACAGGACGCGGCACGGCCGCGCAAGATCGCACGACCACGCCGGCTTCGCATCGGTGAACGCTCCGCGCCCGCCGCGGCGCAGCTTCACGCCCGCCCGACCGCGCGCGGGAAGGATGCGGTGATCCGCACAGGGCCATCGCCATGACCATGATCCGACCCCATCGCCTCGCCTTCGCGCTTGCCGGCGCGCTCACCGCCTGCGGGCTCGCGGCCTGCACGCGCACGCCTTCGCCCGCGGCCGACACAGCCCCCGCGCAGGACGTAGCCCCCCCGCCCACCGCGGCCACTGGCGCCGGCGCGCCCGATTCGGCCACCGGCACGCCGGGCATGCAGGACGGCCAGCCGGGGGCGCCCGGCAAGCCGCTGCCCGCGGCCACCGGTGGAAATACCGCCACGCCCGTGCAACCGGCGCCGGCACCCGTGGTGGCCGCCGCGGCCGACGCGGAACTTCCCGAGGACAGCCCCTTGCGCGCGCAGGTGCTGCTGGAACGCGCGTTCTTCTCGCCCGGCGAGATCGACGGCGCGGCCGGCGGCAACCTCGCGCGCGCCGTGCGCGCCTACCAGCGCGCGCAGGGCATCACCGAAAGCGGCAAGCTCGACGCCGCCACGTGGGAGAAGTTGAACGTCGACACCGCGCCCATCCTCGTCGAGTACACCCTGACCGCCGAGGACGTGGCCGGTCCCTTCGGCAAGGTGCCCACGCAGCCGATGGAGATGGCCAAGCTCGACGCGCTCCCCTACGAGTCGGTCGAGGAGAAGATCGCCGAGAAGTTCCACATGAGCCCGGCGCTGCTGAAGAAGCTCAACCCGCAGGCCGACCTTGCAACCGCCGGTACGAAGATCACCGTGCCGCACGTGGCGCCCGGGGAGAACCTGCCCGCACCGGCGCGCATCGTGGTCGACGAGTCCGATGCCCAGCTCCTGCTCGAGGACTCCGCCGGAAAGGTGCTGGGCGCGTTCCCCGTCACCACCGGCAGCCAGCAGTTCCCGCTGCCCATCGGCGACTGGAAGATCCTCGGCGTCTCCCGCGATCCGGTCTGGCACTACGACCCCAAGCTCATCGCCGGCAGCCGCAAGACCGACCGCAAGGCCGAGATCCCGCCGGGGCCGAACAATCCGGTGGGCACCACGTGGATCGACCTGTCGAAGGAGCACTACGGCATCCATGGCACGCCGAACCCGGCGAAGGTGGGCAAGACCGAATCCAATGGCTGCATCCGCATGACCAACTGGAGCGCGGCGGCGCTGGCGAAGGTCGTCACCACCGGCATGCCGGTGTCGATGCGCCGCTGACCCGCGGTCGACACGCCCGGCCGCGCTGCGCGGCCGGGCGTGCGTCGCCGCTCAGTGCGCGGTCGAATGCGTGGCCAGGCGTGCCGGCAGGCCACGGCGATGGAGGAACACCGTCTGCGCGACGAGTACGGCCGCCACCGCGAGCGCGGCCCAGGCCATGACGTCGGCGCCGGGCAGGTTCCAACCGGACTGCTTCACGAACACCGCGACCAGCGCCCACACGGCGGCCAGCACGTAGGGCAACAGGCCGCGCAGCGCGCGGTTCACCGCGAGCAGCGTGAAGGCCGCCACGACCAGCAACGGCAGGCTCCAGCCCAGCATGCGGTCGGCCGGCAGCAACCGCTCGGCGACGAGCACCTGGGCGAGGTTGAGGAAGGCCGCGAGCGACAGCCAGCCCGCGTGCAGCCCGAGCGCCCAGCGTGCGATCGCATCGCGGCCCGGCTGTCCATGGCGAACCACCTGCACCGCGGCCGCGACCATGCAGGCCAGCGCGCCGAAGATCACGGCCAGGCAGATCCAGTACAGGCCCATCGAGAACAGCGGCATCCACACTGTCGTCAGCAGGAAACCGGCGGCGGCCGGCATCGCGGCCAGCGTGAGCGCACGCTCCCTGCGTCGCGGGCCGCCGAGCTGCCAGATGGCGTAGGCGAGATCGAGCAGGAAGATCAGCCCCCAGATCGAGAACGCATAGCCCGCCGCGACCAGCAGCGTGGGATAGCGATCCGAGACCTCGCCGTTGGTGGGGCCGAACACGCCCTGCTGGTTCATCCACGCGGTGAGTGGCATGAGCAGCGCGAACAGCAGGACGACAAGACGCATGGTGGCGATTCCGGAACGTGGCCGCATTACGGTCCGCCGCGCGCGGTGAGAGGCGAATGAAGCCTGCGCGCATGTCGATGCTCAGGCATCGCGCGCATGCCCGCGCGCTGCCTGCAGACAGCACGACGCGCGAAACCGGGGGGTTCCGCGCGCCGGTGTTACGCCCTGCCTTCAGCGTTCGCGGCTGCCCTGGCCGCCGCCGCGGCTGCCGCCACCACTGGCCTCGCCGCCCTTGCGGCCGGCTTCGCGTGCCTCTTCGGACGTGAACTCGTGCGCATTGCCGCTGCGATGCGCCGCGCGACCGCCCTCGGAGGCGATTTCGCGCTGCTGCTCCTTGTCCATGGATGCGAATCCGCGATTGCTCTCGCCCTGCTTGCCGCCCTGGCTGCCGCCTTGGTTCTGCTTGGCCATGTCGCCTCTCCTGCTGCTCGAAAAATGGGATGGAACGAGCCGGGTGCCGGCCCGCGAGCAGGATCGGCAGGGGTGCAGTAAGGCAATGGGACGAAGCTGTTGCGTGGAACTTAATTCCGCCCGTTTTCCCGCGATGCCCACAACGGTTCATCGTCGTCAGGCCGGCGGTGGCGCAGGCGGCAGTGCCGGTGCCGGGGCGATCAGCCGGTGCCGTCGCCGGTGAGCGGGCGGCCATGCGCACCCGCTGGACGGCAGGATCCGGCGCGCCGCCTAGGCGCGACCGGAGTCCGCGCTCAGGCCGGCGATCCGGCGCTGGATGTCCTCGAGCCGCACGCCGCGCGTCTCCACGCCGCTGCGCCAGAGCATCACGGCCGAGACCGCCATCGGTATCGCGATCAGCAGCGCCGAGAGCGCGAAATGGGTGAAGAAGCCGAGCACGCCCAGCCCGGCGCCGACGATGCCGCCGAACTTCGAGCTCGCGGCGATCACGCCCGAGCCCGTGCCGCGCAGGTGCACCGGGTAGATTTCGGCCGCATACGGGATCAGCATCGCGATCACGCCGCTCACGCTGACCAGCAATGCGGCGGTGGCGACGATGGTGAGCGGCTCCGAGCGCAGGCCGAGCAGGTCCAGCGCGGCGAAGGCCAGCAGCGACAGCGTGGTGAGTCCGATGAACAGCACCAGCGCGCGATAGCTGCTCCAGCGATGGTAGAGCCAGATGACCACGGCGATGCCCGGCAGCGCGTACACGGCGGACTTCGCGAGCAGCGCGCTCGCCGCCTTGGGGTCGATGCCGAGCTCGGCCAGGTTCACCGGCAGCCACAGCAGCACGCCGAAGTTCACCAGGCCCCAGGCGGTGCCGCAGACCAGCAGGCCCCAGCTGATGCGTGCATGCCGGCCGCGCAGCAACTGCCGCAGGCCCTGCGCGGCATGGTGTTCCTCGATCTGCGGCGCGCCCGGGTGCGCTGCGTCGTCGCGTTCCACCGCGTGCGTCGCGCCGCCGGAAAACCTGCGCAGCACCGCGCGCGCCACGTGCCCGAGCCCGGCATTGGACAGAAAGCGCGGCGACTCGGGGATGTAGCGGTTGAGGAAGAGGATGATCGCGCCGGTCGGCAGCCCCAGCAGCCAGAGCACGCGCCACGAGAACAGCGGCTCCAGCGTCGCCGCCGCGCCGGCGGCGATCAGGTAACCCGCCGACGTGCCCACGCCGCCCAGTGCGACCAGCAGCCAGCCTCGATGCGCGGCCGGCACCGTCTCCGCCATCAGCGTGAAGGTGATCGGCAGCAGGCCACCGGCCGATGCGCCCATCAGGAAGCACATGGCGAGGTTCCAGCCGAAGCTCGGCATCGCGCCGCAGATCGCGGTGCCCACGAACATGAGGGCCGACAGCAGGATGGCGGCACGCCGCCCGAACGCGTCCGCGATGCGGCCCCAGACCACCGAGCCCACCGTGGTGCCGGTGAGCGCGCTCAGCGCGAGCAGGCTGGCCGTCGGCTTGCTGATCCCGTACTCGGTGCTCATTCCCGGCACCACGAAGCCGAGCGTGGCCGGCTTCATCACGTCGATGGCGAGCGTCACCACCAGCACCGCGACCAGCTTCCAGTGCTCGCGGTTGAGCGGCACGCCGTCGGCCACGTGGAAGTGCAGGGCAGGGCCGGCCTGCGCCAGGCGGTCGCGGCGGGCGCGCGGCGGCATCAGCCCGTAGCAGGACAGTGCCAGGCCCACGGGAATGGCCGTCATGCCGAGCCACATCTCGGTGGTCATCGGCATGCCGACCATCTGCCAGTGCGTGTGCCGGCCCATCATGAACATCGGGACGTGGGCGAGCACGCCCGCGGTAATCAGCGCGCAGCCGAGCCAGAAGGCCCAGCGATGATGGAAGGAGATGCCGTCGGCGTTCATGCGGGCCCCTGGAGTGCGCGCAGTCTATCGGCCCGCGCGCCGACCGGTGCGCCCCACCGGCCGCCGCGCTAGGCTTGGCGCGACCCACAAAGGACCTGTCACGATGGACCGTCGCCTCGCCCTTCTGCCCCTGCTCGCGCTCGCCGCCCCGTCCGGCGCCGCCGACCGCGGGCCGCCGCCGTCCCCGGCCTGTGCGGACGCACGCAGCGTGGTGGAGATGGTGCAGAGCGACGACCACACGCTGGCGGTGAGGCTGGCCGACGGGTCGCGTTTCCGCCTCGATCTCGCGCTGCGCTGCCCCGGCATCGCCGACGAACCGCAGGCGACGCTGGTGAGCCCCGGTGGCTGGGCCTGCGGGCGCGCGAAGGAGGCCGTGGTGGCCGGGCCGCGCGCCTGCCCCATCGCCCACGTCCAGCGCATCGACGCCCGCACCTACGCCGCCCACGCGATGGACGGCGCGCGCGCCGGCCAGCCGGCCGTGCTGGGCAACGTCACGGTCACGGGCGAGCGGCGGCGCGGCTTCGTCGGTTCGCCGTCCTACTGCGTCAATACCAACCACATGCGCGGCTGGAGCGAGGACGCGAAGGGGCTGATCGTCGAGGTCTCGCCGGTGCGCTCGGGCGGGCATCGCTATTACCGCGTCGAACTCGGCGCCGGCTGCCAGGGGCTCACCGATGCCGTGCACCTGAACCTGGTATCGCGCGTGGGCAATGCGATGGTCTGCGGTTTCGCCGGGGACGAGGCCATCTTCACCGGCGACCTGGCCGCGTCGGGCGTGGCCGGTGCGTTCGACACCGGGCGCAGGCTGCGCGACATGCCCGACGCCGGCCGCTGCCCCGTATCCGAGGTCTATCCCATCGAACGCGCGGAGGCCGACGAGGTCGCCTCGCTCAGGCCAGCATCGTGACCGCGTCCCCGCGCCGCAGCGTGCCGGTGCCGCGCGGGATCAGGTTCATCCCGAAGACCACGCCCGACAGCCCGCTGCCCGCGGGTGCGCGCCGGTAGGTGGCCAACGTGCGCAGCGGCTCGCCCTCGGGATCGCGTGCCATCGTCGCCGCATCGATCGTGGTGAACACGCAACGCGTGCACGGCTTGACCGCCTCGAATTCGACCTCCCCGATGCGCACGCGGCGCCAGCCGTCCTCGGCATGCGGCGCGCAGCCTTCCACCACGAGGTTGGGGCGGAAGCGCGCCATCGGCACCGGGCGCGGCAGCCGCGCATTGAGCGCATCGAGCGCGGCCTGCGAGATCACCAGCAGCGGATAGGCGTCGGCGAAGCTCACCACGTCCCCGGGCCTGGCGAAATCCGGGTCGACCGCGCGCTCGGTGGCGTCGTCCATGTGGACCAGGCACACCGGCATGCCGAGGTAGCGCGAGAGCCATGCGTCCGCCTCCTCGCCGCAGCGCTGTGCGCCCACCACGTCGCGCCAGATGGCGACGTCCAGGCGCGGCGCGTCCACCGGCGGCGTGGGCACGTGCAGGCCGGGCATGCCCGGCGCATCCAGGTGCAGGCCGTCACGCGCGGGCCTGGCCCGGATCCCGACCATTGCGCTGTGCTGGCGCCCGGTGACAAAGCGTGCGTCGGCATCGACGACCAGCCAGCGGCGGTCGCGCGCGGGCCCGCGCGGCGCGATCTCGAGCCTGCCGACATCGAGCGGCGCGCAGGACTTGAGCGGATGCAGGTGCAGGGAGGCGATGCGCATGGGCGGATTGTCGCCCACCCCTCAGTGCGCGCGGCCGGGCGGCGCCATGCGCACGGCTTCCCCCGCCTCCGCGCCCGGGGAGGCCGTTTCCGCCGCGTCGGCGCGCTCGCGACGACCCGCAGCCTCGGCACGCACGTCGGTCGCATCCACCGCCGCCACGCCGCGCACGATGTCCGCACGCATGCGCGGCAGCGCCTCGGGATGGCGCGCGAGCAGGAAGTCGATCATCCGCTCGCGCACCGCGCAGCGCAGGTCGAACAGGTCGCCGGAATTGCGCGCGCTGACCAGCATGCGCAGCTGGATGGTGGCGTGGTCGGCCTCGACGATCTGCGCCACGCAGACCCGCCCGTCCCAGCGCCCATCGGTCTCGCAGATGCGCGAAAGCTCCGCGCGCACGGCGTCCATCGGGGTGCGGTAGTCCAGCCACAGGTGCGCCGCGCCCAGCAGCTCGGCGTTGCAGCGCGTCCAGTTCTGGAAGGGGTGCTCGATGAACCACTGCAGCGGCACGATCAGGCGCCGCTCGTCCCAGATGCGCACGACCACGTAGGCGCTGGTGATTTCCTCGATGCGACCCCACTCGCCCTCGACGATCACCACGTCGTCGAGGCGGATGGGCTGGCTCAGCGCGATCTGCAGCCCGGCGATGAGGTTGCCGAACACCGGCTTGGCCGCGATGCCGGCCACGAGCCCGAGCACGCCCGCCGAGGCCAGCAGCGTGGTGCCCAGCTGGCGCACCGCAGGAAAGCCCATCAGCACGACGGACACGCCCAGCAGCGCCACGGTGCCCTGCGCGATGCGGCCGAGCACGCGCGTCTGCGTTTGCACGCGGCGCGCGGCCAGGTTGTCGGCCACGTCCACCGGATGCTCCATCAGGATGCGGCGCTCAATCGCACCGACGGTGCGCACGCCCAGCCAGGTCAGGCAGAGCATGAGCCCGATCCCCGCCGCGCGCTGCAGCGTCGCCGCCCACGTTTCCGGCAGCGGCACGGCGGCGGAGGCGGCGACCAGCAGCACCAGGGGCAGGGCGATCGACGCCGGCGGCGCGAGGACGTGCACGATGCGCGCGGCCAGGCGGTCGCGGCGCTGGCGCGCG
Organism: Pseudomonadota bacterium; assembly: GCA_049323195.1. Taxonomy (GTDB): domain Bacteria; phylum Pseudomonadota; class Gammaproteobacteria; order Xanthomonadales; family Xanthomonadaceae; genus Cognatilysobacter. Next base: position 62,658 of record JBMOOW010000120.1, read on the forward strand.
CGGCGCGCTACCGATCGCAGGATGCGGTGGAGGACGTAGCCGGCCGCGAGGGCCGCGAGCAGTACGCCCGCGGCGGGCGCGTACGTTTCCCAGTCGGGCACGGAACCTCTCCGGAACGGCAGGCCATGCTCGCGCGGTGGCCGTAAACGCCGCGTGGGGCCGGGTCAGCCGGTGGGCCCGCGCTGCGCCAGCTTCTCGCGCTGCATGCGCTCGAGTTCCATCTGCTCGCGCTTTTCCTGCTGGCGTCGAAGCTCCTCGCGACGCATCGCCTCCACCTCCTCGGGCGAGGGCGCGGCATCGAGCGTGAGCGTCGTGCCCGTGGCGCCCGTGGGCTCCCCGCGCCGGCTCTTGAGCTTGATCGCCAGGCGCAGCTCGTTGGCCGAGTCGGCGTTGCGGATGGCCTCGTCGTAGGAAATCGTGCCGTCGTTGTAGAGCTCGAAGAGGGCCCAGTCGAAGGTGCGCATGCCCAGCTCGCGCGACTTGGCCATGATGCCCTTGAGCTCGTTGAACTCGCCCTTGAAGATCTTCTCGGCGATGGTCGGCGTGTTGATGAGGATCTCGATCGCCGCCGCGCGGCCGCGGCCGTCCTCGGTGCGCACCAGCCGCTGCGAGACGATCGCGCGCAGGTTGGCCGACAGGTCCATCAGCAATTGCGTGCGGCGCTCTTCCGGGAAGAAGTTGATGATGCGCTCCATCGTCTGCGAAGCGCTGTTGGCGTGCAGCGTGGACAGGCACAGGTGCCCGGTTTCGGCGAAGGCGATGGCGTGCTCCATCGTCTCGGCATCGCGGATCTCGCCGATGAGGATCACATCGGGCGCCTGGCGCAGGGTGTTCTTCAGCGCGTGGTGCCAGCTGTGCGTGTCCACGCCAACCTCGCGGTGCGTGACCAGCGATTTCTGCGAGGCGTGCGCGTACTCGACCGGGTCTTCCACCGTGATGATGTGCCCGGCGCTGGTGCGGTTGCGGTGGTCCAGCATCGCGGCCAGCGAGGTCGACTTGCCCGAGCCGGTACCGCCCACGACCAGGATCAGCCCGCGCTTGGCCATCACCAGGTCCTTGAGCACCTCAGGCAGCCTGAGCGTCTCGAAGTTCGGGATCTCCGCGGCGATCGTGCGCAGCACCATGCCCACGTGCCCCTGCTGCACGAACACGTTGACGCGAAAGCGCGAGACGCCCGGCAGCGCGATGGCGAAGTTGCATTCGAGCTCGGCGGCGAACTCCGCGCGCTGCTTCTCGTTCATCAGCGCCTGCGCGAGCTTCTGCGTGACCGCGCCGGTGAGCCTCGAAGGCCCAAGCGGCGTCATCTGCCCATTGGCCTTCATGCTCGGCGGGAAGTCGTGCGCGATGAACAGGTCGGAGCCGCCGGCGCGGGCCATCGCCGCCAGCAGCTTGTGCATGTACTCGCGGGCCTGCTCTTCGGTGAGGTTCGACATGGACGGGGCGGTCGCGCCGGTGCGGTATCCCGCCCGTTAACGGCGGTGCGGCCCGGCCTTGAAGCCGCCGCGGGCCGATCCGTGACGGCGGTGCCCGCCTCTCGGCGCGGCGCCGAGGGCCGTGCCCGCATAGTCGGCCCGGTCCGCGTCGCCCTTCACCCCATGGATCCCGTGCAGTTCAAGCGCCTGGCCGAAAGCCTCAGCCTCGTGATCGACGCCGGCGGCGCGCTGGTGATCGTGATCGGCCTGGCCTGGGCGCTGCTGCGCTGGGTCACCGCGCGCCGGCGCGCGCCGGCGGTCGATGCCTACCGGCGGCTCCGCCAGGACGTGGGACGCGGGATCCTGCTCGGCCTGGAGTTCATGGTGGCCGGCGACATCATCCGCACCGTGGCGGTGGAGCCCACGCTCGACAGCGTCACCGTGCTGGGTGCGATCGTGCTGATCCGCACCTTCCTGAGCATCTCGCTGGAAGTCGAACTCGACGGCCGCTGGCCCTGGCAGCGGGCAGGGGACGATCGCGCCCCCGGCCCGGCCGGGGAGGCGTAAGCCCGGGTCAGCCTTCCGCTTCGCCCGCTTCCGGCAGCAGGGGATAGGGCTCGACCTTGCCCCTGAGCTTGAGCGTCATCGGCTGTCCGCGGCGGTCGCGCGCGCGGCCGGCGGCCACGCGGATCCAGCCCTCGCTCACGCAGTACTCCTCGACGTCGCGGCGCTCTGCGCCATTGAAACGGATGCCGATGCCGCGCTCGAGCAGGGCGGCGTCGTGGTGCGGGCTGCGCGGGTCGGTGGAGAGGCGGTCGGGCAGGGCGTCGGTCATGGCGGGTCGGCGAGGGCGGCGGTGCCGCGGCGGGCCATTATCGCCGAGCCGGCCATGACCGGCGGCGCGTGCGGCCGCTGCCGGACCGCGCGGCGTCCCGTCCTGCTCGACCGGCGGCTGCGTCCGGAAGCCTTGCGCGATGCCGGTGTCTCCGGGTGAGCGCCCGAGTGCGGCGTCGAGAGGCGTCGGTCGCCTGACGGGCCCGGATGTCGCGCGCGCAGCCGATGCTTGCCGGCAGAGCTGCCGCTTCGGGTGCCGGCGGGCTGAACGGGCGACGGACGGACATTGCATTCGGCTCACGCAAGCTCTACGGTAGCTCCGCTGCTCCGGGGGTCACGTGACCTGTGACCCGATGCTGTAGATCGAAGATCCGCTACATCGTTGCTAGATCACTCCTTGTGAACAGCGCCACCGCCGCCCCGCGCGGCATTACATCCAGTTCGTTCCAAGGAGTTGCACATGTCCCGTGAATCCGGCACCGTGAAGTGGTTCAACGACGCCAAGGGCTTCGGCTTCATCAGCCGCGAGAACGGCGAAGACGTCTTCGTCCACTTCCGCGCCATCCAGACCCAGGGCTTCAAGAGCCTCAAGGAAGGCCAGCGCGTCACCTTCACCGTGACGCAGGGCCAGAAGGGCCTGCAGGCCGAGGCCGTGCAGCCGGAGTAATCCTCCGCTGACCGTCCAGGTCGATTCGAGAAAGCCCGGCTCCGGCCGGGCTTTCTTCTTTTCCGGCAGGCGGCGTCCGCGGGGCAGGGCCCGCGTCAGGCGCCGGCCGCCTCGCAGCCGGCCCCGGCCTCTGCCTCGCGCAGCCGGACGGCATTGCCGCCGCCGCGCTTGGCCGCGTACATGCCGTGATCGGCGCGGGCGATGAGGTCCTCGGGCGTGGCGCGCCCGCCCTCGTGCACGACGACCCCGATGCTCGCGGAGATCGCCAGTGGCACCCCGCCCAGCAGCAACGGTGCCGCCAGGGCAAGGCGGATCTTCTCGGCCACGCGGCGGGCCTGCTCGGCCGGCGCGCGCACGTTCTCCAGCACCACCACGAACTCGTCTCCGCCCAGCCGCGCGACGATGTCGGTCTTGCGCACGGTGGCGACCAGCCGGGCGGCGCATTCGCGCAGCAGGGCATCGCCGGCCTCGTGGCCATGGCTGTCGTTGACCTGCTTGAAGCGGTCGAGGTCGACGAACATGACGACCACGCCGCCCTGCTGGCGGCCACTGCGTTCGAGCGTGCGCGGGAGGCGGTCCATCAGCCCGCGGCGGTTGGGCAGGCCGGTGAGCGGGTCCTGCCGGGCCTGGTGCTCGAGCGCGGCCATCAGCCGCTCGAGTTCGCGCGTGCGGTCGGCGACCTTCGCCTCCAGGTCCTCGCGCGCGGCCTGCAGCGCCTGCTCGGCCTGCTTGCGCGCGTCGATGTCCTCGACCACGAGGATGAAGTGCACCGGGCGGCCATCCGCCTCGCGCCGCAGCGACAGCGTCTGCTGCGCCCAGAACGCGCCGCCGCCCGCGCGCAGCAGGCGGCGTTCGAGACGGCAGCTTTCGACCTCGCCCGCGCGCAGCGCGGCGAGCGCGGCCGCGTCGGCGGCGCGGTCGTCTGGATGGATGGCGTCGAACAGGCTCCCCTGCGGCGGCAGGGCCCCCTCGCCATGGCCGAGCATCTGCGCGAGCCGGCGGTTGCTGCGCAGCCAGCGGCCGTCGAGGTCGAGGTGCGCCATGCCCACCGCGGTCTGCTCGAAGGCGAGCCGGAAACGCTCCTCGCTGTCGGCCAGCGCGGCCGCGGCGGCTTCGCGGGCGGTCACGTCCTGCACCAGCGACAGGATGGAGGCGACGTTCCCGCGCGCGTCGTACACGGCGGAATCGAACCATTCGCAGACCAGTTCGCGGCCGTCGCGCGCGCGCACGCGGTGCGTGTGGGCCTGGCGCGCGACCTCGCGGCGCAGCAGCCGGCCCATCTGGGCCTCGAAGGCGTTCGCGGCATCCGCGTCGAACAGCGGCGCCTGGCGTGGGCGGCGCCCCTCCACCTCGTCCAGATGCCAGCCGGTGACTTCGGTGGCGCGGTGCGACCAGTAGCTCACGCGCAGCGCGGGATCCCATTCGATGGTGGCCAGCGGCGAGTTGTCGGCATGCAGCCGCAGGCGGGCGAGGGCGTCGTCGAGTTCGGCGGTGCGCTCGGCGATGCGCGCCTCCAGCTCGTCGCGGTGGCGCATCAGCGCCTCGCGGGCGCGCAGCTGGCCGGTGACGTCGCGTGCGGTGGCGTAGACGCGGCCGTCGTCGAAGGCCGAGATCGTCCATTCGAACCAGCGCCAGCCACCGAAGCGCGAGCGCAGGCGCGCCCGCAGCACGTCGGGGGTGGTGGCGCTGGCCCGCAGGGCGGCCGCCAGCCGCCCTCGGTCGTCCTCGTGGGCCAGATCGGGCAATGCGGTGCCCAGCAGCTGCCCCGTCTCCCAGCCCAGCGACACCGTCCAGGCCGGATTGGCCTCGCGCAGGCGGCCATCGGCATCCAGCAGGGCGACCAGGTCCGGCGCGAGCGCGAAGAGGCGGTCGCGCTCGGCGCGCGCGCGGGCCAGCGCGTCCGCGCTCTCGCACTGCAGCAGGGCGCAGCGCTCGCCGTCGAGCTCGAGTGCGAGGACGTCGACGGGCAGGCTGGGGCCGACGCCGTCGCGCCGCGGCAGGGTCAGCGACATCCGCTGCGTGGCGTCGGGCGCGCCCTGCATCGCCGCGGCAATGCACGGCCAGCCCGCCGTGGCGGCGAAGCCGACGTCGCCATACGGACTGCCCTCGGGCAGGCCCAGCAGCTCCTGGAAGGGCGGATTGGCACGCAGCAGGCGGCCGTCGGTCGCGACCAGCGCCAGTGCGCCGGTGCCGCCCGCGAACAGGCGATCGAGCAGCGCGCGGGCGCTGCTCATCGGCGACGGTCGCCCCAGCCGGAGCCGCCGGCGGGGCGCGATGGGGTGGCAGCGGGGCGGGTGGGCGGCATGACCGGGCGCGATGGGGCGGGAAATCGCGCCCGCAGGGTGGCCTCACCGCCGCTGGAGATCAAGCCAGGGCGTCGTCGAGGTCCACTTCCAGGTTGAGCAGGCGGTCGACCAGCCCGGTGACGTGCCGCAGCTGGCGGTCGACGGCCGCGGCCGGCCCGCAGGCCGCGGGGTCGGCCCGGGCGACGAGATCCTGCGCACTGCGACGCAGCGGGTCGAGGCCGGCCCGGATGTCGCAGGCCAGGGCCACCCGCAGCTCCTCGCGCTGGCGAAGGCGCTCGGCCTCGGCATGGCTGGCGTTGTGGCGGTCGGTCACGTCGACGAACAGGCCCAGCGCGCCGGTGAGCGCGCGCGCCTCGTCGAGCATCGGGCTGGCATAGGCCACCACGATGCGACGGCTGCCGTCGGGGCGCTCGATCTGCAGGTGTCGGCCGTGCACGGGCGCGCCCGTGGCCAGCGCCCGCGCGACCGGCAACTGCCCCGGGGGCAGCGCTTCACCGTCCAGCGCATGGACGCGCCAGGCCCCGCAGTAGGTGGGAACGTCCGGGCCCGACAGCGGCGGGCGCCGGCCCCACAGCACCGCGGCCTGGGGCGAGTAATAGGCGAGGCGCCCGTCGGTGCGGAACACGCTGGCGGCGGCGGGCAGCAGGTCGAGGATGCGGCAGTAGGCGTCGAGCGCCGGCTGCTGCGACTCCTCCGGCTCCTGCATCGACATACGACCTCCGACCACCTCCCGCGACAGGGGCGCGAGGATTTGGCCGCGTCCGTGAAGCAGGTGTCAAAAAGCGCGGGCGTTCAGCGTGTTGGCCTACCTGACTCGCCGCCATCCCGATCGGCGGCAGGCGCCGCGGGGCCTGCCGCGGGATGCCAGGGCTCCAGCTCGTGCCGGTCGAGGTGGCGCAGGGCCACCACGCGGTCGAGGAAGACGTCGATCCAGCCGGCCTTCTCCGGCGCTTCGAGTGCGGGCTGGTCCAGCCGCACGATCGCGTTCGAACCTTCGCGGCCGTTGCGGTCGAAGAACTGCTGGATGCTGGGCTTGAAGGCGACGATGCCGCGCAGTTCGGTGCCGTCGTCGAGCGTGAGGGCGACGCGGGCGTCGTTGTCCAGCTCGAGGATGAGCGCCTGGATGCGGTCGATGTCTTCCTGGCGGGTGTAGACGGCGTCGGCGATGCGCATGGGACCTCCTGCAGCCTCCGATCATCGCCGCCGCGCCGAAACGCGGCGGTGAACATTCACGCGGTGGCGCGGGGCGGGCGACGAGGATGGCCGCAGCAAGCGGCGGGAGGAGCCATGCGCGATCCGCGTTCTACGTCGAGGCAGGGCCAGCGCGGCGGCGCGCTGCGCGGGCTCCTGCTGTTCCTGGCCGGCGCGCTGCTGGGCGCGAACGTCGTCTACTACCTGCTGCGCACGCGGCCCTGCGACGAGCCCGGCCGCGCCGCGGCACCGGTGGCGGCGCGCGCACCGGCGGCGGACGCCGCGCCGGCACCACGGTCCACGCCGGCGCCCGTGCCGACCGCGCCCGTCGCCGTGCCGGCGCCCGGCGGCGCGATGGTCATCCCGGTCGCGGGCGTCACGCCCGCGCAGCTGGTCGACACCTATACGCAGGCCCGCGGAGCGGGCCGTTCGCACGACGCGATCGACATCATGGCCCCCGCCGGCACGCCCGTGCTCGCGGCGGTCGACGGCCGCGTGGTGAAGCTGTTCGACAGCGACGCCGGCGGCATCACGCTCTACCAGTTCGACGATGCCGAGCGCTACGTCTACTACTACGCGCACCTGCAGGGCTATGCGCCGGGCATCGCCGAGGGCATGCGGCTGAAGCGCGGCGACGTGCTCGGCTACGTGGGCTCCACGGGCAATGCCAGCCCGGAAGGGCCGCACCTGCACTTCGCCATCGCCCTGCTCGGGCCCGACAGGCGCTGGCACGGCGGCACGCCGATCAACCCCTATCCGCTGCTGGCCGGGCGGCCGGCGGCCGCCGCGGCTCCCGTTCCGCCGGGCTAGGAGCCTGCGCGGCAGAGCCCCGCCGCCGCTCTGATGAGTGACAATCACGGCATGTCGACCTCCTACCTGCCGTACCAGCCCGGGCAATCCCACCTGTTGCCGCCGTCGGTGGAGGACTGGCTC
>JBMOOW010000121.1:0-4211 GCA_049323195.1 Pseudomonadota bacterium
TCGAGAAGGACGGCCGCGTGCTGCTGATGGCCGAGAACATCCGGGAGAACACCGCGCAGCTCAACCGCTTCAAGCGCGCCGAGCGCGAGCGCAGCGGCGTCAAGCGCCTGCAGCGCGGCCAGGAGATCCCGATCGCCGTGCTGGTGCGGCGGGTGGATCTGAAGCGCCGGTTCGATCTCGCGGCAGGCGTGCAACGTGCGTTGCCGACCTTGGCGCGCGCGATCGAGCGGGAGTTGGGGCGCAGTCGATGAACGACGGACTCAGAACAACAGCTTTCCGATGTCACTGGCTGCGTTCAGTCCGCCTCGCCAATCGCTACCGCTCTTGGACAGCGTGTAGGTGTATCGGTCGTCTCCCTGAAAGACGAGCTTGAAGTGCTTCCCGTCTTCCGAGATGGAGAAACCCATGTCCTCCAACTCGCGTCGCAATCTTCCGTCGATGGTGCTCGTCCCTCGCAGCAGTCTCTTCAGTTGCTCGCGACGACTTTCAAGGGGATTCTCCTCCAGCCGGTTGGCTTCGAGGATCGACGTCAGCACATGTTGTCGGCGACTGTCGTGCTGAACCCGGGTGGCGGCATCTTCGATCGCGTCGAGGAGTATGCCGAGGATCTCGTTCGGATAGAGATCTCGCTCCCGCCCAAGCCTGAGCAGGCCACCACTCGCGGTCCCTGCGCGAGCCTCATGCACCCGGAGTTCGTTGCGTAGGCGTTGGATCTCCCTTTCGGCATCTTCGAGGCGCTGGTTCTTGGCCTCGATCTCTTGGTCGAATGTCTTGACGTAATCGTCGATCGCCTTGGAACCCGAGGCCTTGAGCGACTGGATGGCCTGTCGGGACGCGGTCTCGCGGACGTAGGCCCAAGTGCACCGGGCGATCGGACGTCGATTCAGTAACGCAGCCCGGACTTCATCTTTGATGGCGCCCGCCAGATGACCCGGTGTCGAGTAATCGCCGCCCAGGAAGAAGGCTCGACGCCCGCCACCCTCTGGCCAGTAGATGCCGATCGTGCCGCCATAGACGTTCTCGGAATCGACTTCGAGTTGCAGGCGCACGGAAAACGGCCTGTTGGGCTCGACGACGACATGCGCCATGCCGGACAGGTCTGCCGCGAGACGATCGACGTCGAGAATGTACCCGCCTTGAAACCGTGCGCTGACGTAGACGATGGGCAGTCGGCAGCCGGCGTCGCCGCGAATCAGCTTGGCGGCAAGATCGATGTCGGTATTGGCCAGTATGTGCGCAGTATCGCGAATCGGCAGAGGACCATCTGCTGCTCCGCCAAGGGATTCCAGCACGGTCCTCACCACGACAGGTTTCTTCGCCGACGGCAGCCGAGCCGCGGCATGCTGAGACTCGCACTCGACGCGGATGCCCACCCAAGCGTCGGACGACGTTCTCGAAAACACGACGGTCGTCAGCCATTCCAGATCATCGTCGTGCCTGCTGTAGCGGATGCCTGCGAGATCGACGTCGGGAGAGCTTGCGACGAGCGACTGAACTTTCTCGTTGCCGTTCTCGACATGCGCCTCGTCCTTCTGTGGCAGATCCCGAAGCATTTCGGCAGACAAGCCAGTATGCGGAGACCCGGATATCCAGGTCACCATCGCCCGAAGGAAGTCCGCCGTGGGTCGGTCCGGGTCGACGGGAAACTCGGTGGCAAACGAGAGCATCGGACCTCCTTCTCGGTGATTACTGACTGGCTGATGGTGGCGTCAGGTCGTCACGGTCGACTCTCAAGCCACGGATCGATGACGGAAACACCCGCAGCGGCAAACGGCGCCGTGTCGCGCGTGGCGACCGTCATGCCATGGGTCCTGGCAATCGCCGCGATCAGCCCGTCGGCCATGCCGATGGGCTGCCCGGCGGCCTGCGCCTTGGCCATCAGGTCGGCGTAAGCCTGGGTCGCCGGCAGGTCGAAGGCCAGTATGCGACCGGCGAAGGCGGGCAGCACCTGGGTCTCCAGGCGTTCGACGAGCGCCTTGCGCCGGCGACCGTTGGGCAGGCGGGCCACCCCGTAGCGCAGCTCGGCCACGGTGACGACGGACAGGAACAGCGTCTCCAGCGGCTGGGCGTCGAGCCAGGCGACGACACGCGGCTCGGGCGCGGAGCGCAGCGGCTCGGAGATGAGGTTGGTGTCGAGCAGGATCATTCCAGATCCACTGCCCGGGGAGCCGACTTGTCGCGCTGATTGAGCAGCGCGACCTCCTCGTCGCTGAGCCGGAGGTGCCGGCCGATGTCGGCCAGCATGGATCCCAGCTTCAACCGCCCCTGCGGCTTCACCGCTTCTTCAAGAATGGCGCGCACCTCTGCCTCGGTGCTGCGCCCGTGCTGGGCCGCGCGCAGGCGCAAGGCGCGATGCACCTCGTCGGGCAGATTGCGAACCGTCAGGATGGCCATGACGACACTCCAAAACACTGAAATCAGTGCAGTCATTTTACTATACTGCATTCATCACGGCAACCGGGGTTCGGGTCAGCGTCACAACCGGCCGGAGGCGCCATGACCGCCCGCGCCCAGATCCTCATCCGCGCCGTCGACGAGACGCGCGCGGCCTTCGGCTCGATCCAACGCAACCTCGGCGGCCTGCTTGACGCCGCGCGGCGGGTCAACGGCGTGCTGGCCAACCTGGGGGTGGCGTTGTCGGCGGCGGGCTTGGCCGCGATGGTGAAGTCGGCGCTGGATTCGGCCGATGCGCTGAACAAGCTCTCGCAGCGCGTGGGCATCACGGTGGAATCGCTCTCCACCCTGGTGCCGGCGGCGGAACTGTCCGGTGTCTCGGCGCAGACCTTCGAGACGGGGCTCAAGAAGCTCGCCACCACGATGTTCGAGGCGGCCACGGGCTCGGAGGAGTCCGCCCGGCGCCTCAAAGCGCTGGGTGTCGAGTTCAAGAACCAGGACGGCACGCTGCGCGCGACCGATGCGGTGCTGCTCGATCTGGCCGACCGTTTCAAGGCCATGCCCGACGGCGCGCAGAAGTCGGCGCTGGCGGTGCAGCTCTTCGGCAAGAGCGGCGCCGAACTCATCCCCTTCCTGAACCAGGGACGCGAAGGCATCGCGGCCCTGACCGGCGAGATGGAAGCGCTCGGCGTGCAGATCGGCGGCGACACCGCCGCGCAGGCCGAGGTGTTCAACGACTCGCTGGCCAAGCTGCGGCTCGCCGCGACGAGTCTGGCCAACCGGGTGATCGAGGCGTTCCTGCCGGCCATGAACGAGATGGCCGGCGGGATGGTCGAGTCGGCCAAGCAGGGCGGTGCCTTGCGCGCGATCCTGGATGGCGTGGTGCTGGTGCTCAAGACCCTGGCGCTGGGTGCCGCCACGGTCGGCAAGGCCTTCGTCGCCCTGGGTGAGGCGATCGGCGCCGGCGTGGCCGCGGCCGTGCAGGCGCTGCAGGGCAACACCGCCGGGGCCAAGGCCCTCATCGCCGAACTCAAGGGCAGCCTCGTGCGGCGGCTGGACGAACTGGCCGAGTTCCGGGACAGCCTGTTCGACCCCAAGCCCATCGAGGTGCAGGCGCCCAAGGTGCAGGCCGACCCGGCGTTGCTGCAACGGCTCACGGCTCCGGGCAAGACCCGCGACACGGCGAGCGCTCAGGCTGCGTTGATGAAGGCTCGGCTCGACGCCGAGTTCGCCTTGCTCGAGGACGCTCTGTCGCGCCAGCAGCGCACGCTCGACGCGGCGCTGCAAGACCGGCTGGTCTCCCTCCGCGACTACCACGCGCAGAAGACCGCGCTCGAGCAGCGCGAACTCGACGCCGAGATCGCCCGCCGCCGGCAGGAACTCGTCGCGCAGCAAGCCGTCGCGACCAACCCCCGCGCTGCCGAATCGGACCGCCTGCGAGCCAAAGCGGAGATCGCCAAGCTCGAGGCCGACCTCATCGTCCTCAACGACCGCCGCGCCGACATCGAACAGGCCAACGCCCGCGCCGCCGCCCAGGCCGAGCGGGAACTGGCCGAGGCCTTGGCCCAGGCACGCGAGGAACTCGCCCAGCTCACCGGCACCGACACGGCGGAAGACCGGCGCGCCGCGATCGGGCGCAGCTACCGGGATCTTCGCGCACGCCTGGCGGCCGAGAACGACGCCGCGGGCGTCTCGCTGATCGACCGACTCATCGACGTGAAGGCCGCGCAGGCCAACCTCGCCCGGCTGGAACAGGAGTGGCGGCTCGTCACCGAGCGGCTGCGCAACGCCCAGGAGGCGATCCAGATCCAGAGCCA
>JBMOOW010000122.1:0-4033 GCA_049323195.1 Pseudomonadota bacterium
CCGGGCCGGCATCGCGCCGGCCCGTCGCGTCGATCAGCCGCGTGCCGGCGCCGCCTTGGGCGCCGCCGCGGCCGTGGCCGTGGCGTTCGCGTTCCAGCCGCAGGTGCGTCCCTCGTTCTGCTGCTTGAGCCAGGCCTGCAGCGGCGCGAAGTACTCGAGGATCGCGGAGGCGTCCATGCGCGCGCTACCCGTGAGTTCCTTCATGGTGGCCTGCCAGGGCTGGCTCGATCCCTTCTGCAGCATGGCCCAGAACCTCCGGCCCGCCGCGGGGTTGCCGGCGAAGCTGCACTCGTACAGCGGTCCCTTGTGGCCGGCCGCATCGCAGAGCGACTTGTAGAACTGGAACTGCAGCACGTGAGAGAGGAAGTAGCGCGTGTACGGGGTATTGCCCGGGACGTGGTACTTCGCGCCGGCATCGAAGAACTCCTCGCCGCGCGCGGTGACCGGGGCCACGCCCTGGTACCTGGCCTTCAGGTCCCACCAGGCCTTGTTGTACTGGTCCGGCTTGATGGAGCCGTCGAACACGCCCCAGCGCCAGCGGTCGATCATCAGGCCGAAGGGCAGGAAGGACACCTTCGCCAGCGCCATGCGCATCTGGGCGTTGATCAGCGCCTCGTTGCTCTGCTGCTGCTCGCCGGCCAGGCCGATGGTCTGCAGGTAGCCGGGCGTCATGGCCAGCACCATGGTGTCGCCGATCGCCTCGTGGAACCCATCGTGCGCGCCGGTCTGGAACAGCGGCGGCTGGTGGTTGTAGGCCAGGTAGTAATAGACGTGGCCCAGCTCGTGGTAGATCGTGGTGAAGTCTTCCTCGTTCGGCTTGATGCACATCTTCGTGCGCACGTCGCCGGACATGTTCATGTCCCAGGCCGAGGCATGGCAGACCACGTCGCGATCGCGCGGCTTGATGAACTGGGTCTTGGTCCAGTAGCTCTCGGGGAGCTTGGGCATGCCGAGCGAGGTGTAGAACTCCTGCGCACGCTCGGTCATCTGGCGTGCGGTGAGAAGGCGCGCGTCCTGCTCCGCCTGCGCGAGCGCGGCCGGCGTGCGCTCGCCGGTGAGCTTCGCGCTTTCGGCGGCGAGATTGCGCTGGTACTGCGCTTCCAGCGCGCCGCTGATGTCCAGGCTGCCCGCGCCCGGGTACGGCGCGAGAAGGTCCCACAGGTTGCCCCAGTCCTGCTGCCACATGTTGCCCAGCAGGTGCGCGGGCAGCATGTTGCCGGCCACGTGCCCCTTGTCGGCGCCGTACTTCGCGTCCAGGCGCGCGCCGGTGTAGCAGTGCAGCTGCTCGTAGAGCGGCTTGACCTGGCTCCACAGGCGGTCGGTCTCGGCGGCGATCTGCGCCGGCGTCATGTCGTAGCCCGAGCGCCACAGCTCGCCCGCGTCGGCGAAGCCGAGGTCGCGCGCGCCCTCGTTCACGAGCGACACGAAGCGCGTGTAGTCCTTGCGCATGGGCTGGCTGATGGTGTGCCAGCCCTGCCACGCGTCGAGCTGCTCGTTGTAGTCGCGCGAGCTGCGCAGCACGTCCTCGAGGTCGCCAAGCTGGCGGCAGGAGCGCGCCGGGCCCTCGCCCGTGCAGTACTCGCCACTGCCGTACATGCCCTCCATGCGGGTGGCGATCTGCGTGAGCTCGGCCAGCTTGGCCGGGTCCTTCGGCGGCGGCATCGCGGCCGACAGCTTGAGCAGCTGGATCGCCCGCGCCGTCTGCGGCGACATCTTCTGCCCCTCGAAGCGGCGCGCCTGCTCGATCCAGCTGTTGAGCTGGGTGAGGTAGCGCTCGTTGGCCTTGGCCGAGAGCAGCTGGCTGTCGTCGCCGATGTAGGTGGACGAAAGCCACTGCGCCGCCGTGAGCTCCGGATAGATCTTCCTGTATTCCTCGTTGACGCGCGCGATGAACTCGTCGGCGGTCTCGTTGCTGCGGTCGGGCGCGGCGGTTCCGGTCGCGTCGGGGGCGGCCTGGCGGTTGCAGCCCGACAGGCCGATGACGGTGGCGATGCCGAGCGCGAGGAGGGCGCGTGCGGGCTTCATGTGAACTCCGGAGGCGTGCGGTGCGCGGATGCGCGGTGCCGGCAGGCTAGAGGCCGCTCGCAGCCGGTGCAAGCCGGCCAGACCCGCGCGACGGCGGCATTCAGCGAAGCCGGCGCGTGGCCGGGTCGACCAGCCCGGCCCGCGCGAGCCAGCCCCAGGCGTCCTCGGCGTCCTGCTCGACGTAGGCCCGGGCCGACCCGAGGCGGAAGGTGTAGCCCCAGGCATCCATGTCGGCGAGCACGCGGTCGGCGCCCACGCCGGGCAGGGCGTCGCCCATCAGGGCCTGCAGCACGCAGACCGCGTTCTCCTCCTCGACGGAGTCGGTGGCGTCGGTGTGCACGAGGGCACGCTTTTCCGGCGCAAGCACGATCAGGTGCCCGGCCTCGTGCAGCAGCGAGTGCACGGGCGTGTCGCCACGCGCGTAGACGGTCGAGCCGATGATCCCGGCCTCGGACGCGCCCCAGTAGCTGCCCGGAATCGCCTGGCCGTCGGGCACGCGCTGGAAGGCCAGCCCGTAGCGGGCGAGCAGGGCGGTGACGGCGTCGATGTCGATGTCGGCAAGGGTGAGCATGGGGTCCATACGACGATGCCCCGCAGGAGCGGGGCATCGAAAGGGCCGTGCGCCGGGATTCAGGGCGCGGGCTGGGGCTGGTTTTCCGGTAGCGCGACGGAGATGTCGAGCACCTTGTTGTCGCCGTCGCCGATCAGGTCGACCTTGACCGCCCCGGCGTCTACGTTCACGTACTTGCGGATCACCTCGAGCAGCTCGCGCTGCAGCATGGGCAGGTAATCCGGGCCGCCGCGACCGGCGCGCTCGTGCGCGACGATGATGCGCAGCCGGTCCTTGGCGACGTTCGCGGTCTGCTTCTTGGCGGTGAGGAAGTCGAAGAGGCCCATGCTCAGCCTCCGAACAGCTTGCTGAGAAAGCCCTTCTTCTCAGCGGTGATGAAGCGCATCGGGCGGTTCTCGCCGAGCAGGCGGGCGACCGCGTCCTCGTAGGCCTGCGCCGCGTCGGACGAGGTTTCGAGGATGACCGGCTCGCCCTTGTTCGACGCGTTGAGCACGTCGCCGGACTCGGGAATCACGCCGACGGCCTTGAGGCCGAGGATCTCCTCGACATCGGCGATCGAGAGCATCTCCCCGGTTTCCACGCGCTTGGGGCTGTAGCGCGTGAGCAGCAGGTGCTCCTTCACGCGCTGGCCCTGCTCGGCGCGGCGCGTCTTGGACGCCAGGAGGCCGAGGATGCGGTCGGAGTCGCGCACGGACGACACTTCCGGGTTCACCACGACCACCGCCTGGTCGGCGAAGTACATGGCCAGGAACGCGCCCTTCTCGATGCCTGCCGGCGAGTCGGCGATGATGTACTCGAAGCCCTCGGCTGCGAGGTCGCCCAGCACCTTCTCCACGCCCTCGCGGGTCAGCGCGTCCTTGTCGCGCGTCTGGCTGGCGGCGAGCACGTAGAGGTTGTCGAAGCGCTTGTCCTTGATCAGCGCCTGCTTCAGCGCGGCCTCGCCGTGCACGACGTTGACGAAGTCGTACACCACGCGGCGCTCGCAGCCCATGATCAGGTCGAGGTTGCGCAGGCCGACGTCGAAGTCGATGACGGCCACCTTGTGCCCGCGGCGCGCGAGGCCGGTGGCGAGGCTGGCGCTGGTGGTGGTCTTGCCGACGCCGCCCTTGCCCGACGTGACTACGATGATTTCGGCCAACTTCTGGTTCCTCCGGATTCGTTGCGATCCCGCCGGCACGGCCGGTGCGGGCGACAGCATGCCTCAAAGCGTGCCGGCGTGTGACGGGTTACGCGTCCTGCGCCTCGATCCTGAGCTGGCCGTTCTCCAGCCAGACCTGGACGGGCTTGCCGAGCAGCGCGGCCGGGATGTCCTCGGACACCTTGTAGTGGCCGGCGATGGCGACCAGCTCGGCATGGAACTCGCGGCAGAAGATGCGCGCCTGCTCGAAGCCCTGGGCGCCGGCCAGGGCCCGCCCGCGCAGGGCGCCGTAGATGTGG
>JBMOOW010000123.1:0-3948 GCA_049323195.1 Pseudomonadota bacterium
CTCGGCCTGCTTGAGCACAGCAATGATCTGGCTGTCGGTGAAACGGGACTTCTTCATGGAACCTCCTCGGGAAAGCGTACGAGAAAATTCCACTTCTGGCGTCAGCTAACGGGCGGGGGGATTACCGATACAATTACGTTGAAAGGCGGCGGTATCTCAACAGAACTGCAGGAAAGGCCGAAATAGGGATGGGAGTGAGGCGAAAAAATGCTTGCAAAGACAATGCCTTACGTTAGCTTCACTCTGATTTATACGCCTAATATGTGTGCACAACCGTTCTGATCCGCGAATCCCGAATTTCCGACCTGCAGGAAGCGATTTCTTGACCACCTGGTTCGTGACCGGCGGCGCCGGCTTCATCGGCGGCAACTTCGTTCTGGACGCCGTCGCCCGTGGCATCCATGTCGTCAACCTCGATGCCCTGACCTATGCGGGCAACCTCGACACGCTGGCATCGCTCGAGGGCGACGCGCGGCACGTGTTCGTGCAGGGGGACATCGGCGATGCCGCGCTGGTCGGCCTCCTGCTGGCCGAGCACCGGCCGGACGCGGTGGTGAACTTCGCGGCCGAGAGCCACGTCGACCGTTCGATCGACGGCCCGGCCGCGTTCGTCCAGACCAACGTCGTCGGCACGCTGTCGCTGCTGGAGCAGACGCGCGATTACTGGAAGTCGCTGGACGCCCCGGCGCGCGATGCGTTCCGCTTCCTGCACGTCTCCACCGACGAGGTCTACGGCTCCCTGGGCGAGACCGGCAAGTTCACCGAGACCACCCCCTACGCGCCGAACTCGCCGTACTCGGCCTCCAAGGCGGCCTCGGACCACCTGGTCCGCGCGTTCCACCATACCTACGGGCTGCCGGTCCTCACGACCAACTGCTCGAACAACTACGGGCCCTACCAGTTCCCGGAGAAGCTCATCCCGCTGATCATAGCCCGCGCCCTGCGTGGCGAGGCGCTGCCCGTCTACGGCGACGGCCGCAACGTGCGCGACTGGCTCTACGTTGGCGACCACTGCGCCGCGATCCGCCGGGTGCTCGAAGCCGGGCAGGTGGGCGAGACCTACAACGTCGGCGGCAACGCCGAGCGCGAGAACATCGAGGTGGTGCGTGCGATCTGCCGCCTGCTCGATGCCCGTCGCCCGCTGGCCGATGGCCGCAAGCGCGAATCGCTCATCACCTTCGTCGCCGACCGACCCGGGCATGACCGCCGCTATGCCATCGATGCATCGAAGATCGAGCGCGAGCTTGGCTGGACGCCGACCGTGACCTTCGAGCAGGGCATCGAGCAGACGGTGGACTGGTACCTGGACAACCAGCCCTGGGTCGAGCGGGTGCTCGACGGCAGCTACCGCCTCGAGCGGATCGGGCAGGCATGAGTACCAGCGGCCGCAAGGGCATCATCCTCGCCGGCGGCTCCGGCACCCGGCTCTATCCGATCACGCAGGCGATCAGCAAGCAGCTGCTGCCGGTGTACGACAAGCCGATGATCTACTACCCGCTCAGCGTCCTGATGCTGGCGGGGATCCGCGACGTCCTGGTCATCAATACGCCGCACGAGCAGGTGCTGTTCCGCCAGCTGCTGGGCGATGGCTCGCAGTGGGGCATGCGCATCGAGTACGCGGTGCAGCCCAGCCCGGATGGCCTGGCGCAGGCGTTCCTGATCGGCGAGCGCTTCCTCGACGGCGCGCCGAGCTGCCTGGTGCTCGGCGACAACATCTTCCACGGCCCGGGGCTGACCGCCATGCTGCAGCGTGCCGATGCGCGGACCGGGGGCGCCACGGTGTTCGGCTACTGGGTGAACGACCCCGAGCGCTATGGCGTCGCGGAGTTCGACGAGGCCGGCCGTGTGGTCGGCATCGAGGAAAAGCCCGCGTCGCCGCGCTCGAACTATGCCGTCACCGGCCTGTACTTCTACGACGGCCGCGCCAGCGAGTTCGCCTCGGGCCTGAAGCGCTCGCCACGCGGCGAGCTGGAGATCACCGACCTCAACCGCTGCTACCTCGACGAAGGCACGCTGCACCTGGAGCGCCTGGGCCGCGGTTACGCCTGGCTGGATACCGGCACGCACCAGTCCCTGCTGGAGGCGAGCAACTACATCGAGACCATCGAGGCGCGGCAGGGCCTGCGCGTGTGCTGTCCCGAGGAAGTGGCCTGGAACAACGGCTGGATCTCCGACGAGGAGCTGCGCCGCCTGGCCGCGCCGCTGGCCAAGAACGGCTACGGGCGCTACCTGATGGCGCTGCCGGAGCGGGGTTTCGTTCCGTGAGGCTCATCGAGACGGACCTGCCGGGCTGCGTGGTGGTCGAGCCGCAGGTCTTCGGCGACGACCGCGGCTTTTTCTTCGAGTCCTTCAACCTCGACAAGCTCGCGCCGCATGCGATCGCGCCGCATTTCGTGCAGGGCAACGTCTCGTCCTCACGGCGCGGTGTCCTGCGCGGGCTGCACTACCAGTGGCCGAAGCCGCAGGGCAAGTACGTGTCGGTGGTGGAAGGCGAGGTCTGGGACGTCGCGGTCGATATCCGTCGCGGGTCGCCGACCTTCGGCCGATGGACCGCGGTCGTGCTGAGCGCCGAGAACAAGCGTCACCTCTGGATCCCGGAGGGCTTCGCACACGGGTTCGTCACGTTGAGCGAGCGTGCGGTATTCACGTACCTCTGCACCGCCACCTACGATCCCAAGGCTGACGCCAACATCCGGTGGGACGATCTGGACCTCGCCATCGACTGGCCCGTCGCCGAGCCGCTCCTGTCCCCGAAGGATGCACAGGCGCCGCTGCTTGCCGACCTGCCAGTCGAGCGCCTGCCGCCCTACGCGCCATGAAGATCCTGCTCACCGGCGGCAATGGGCAGCTCGGTACCGATCTGCGCCGGGCGCTCGGCTTCGCCGAGCTCGTGACGACCACCCGCAACGGCGAAGATGCGGATGCGGCGCTGGACGTAGCTGATGTTGACGCAGTCGCGAAATTCATCCGCGCGTTTCGGCCTGACGTCGTCGTCAACGCCGCCGCGTATACCGCTGTCGACCGCGCTGAGTCCGAGGTGGACGCGGCCCTCGCCGCCAACGCGCGCGGCCCCGGGGCGATGGCGCGGGCCTGCGCCGCGACGGGCGCGATGCTGGTGCATTACTCCACCGACTACGTCTTCGACGGTGCCTCCGCGCAGCCCTATCGTGAGGACGACCCGACTTCGCCGCTCGGCGTGTACGGGCTCAGCAAGCTAGAGGGCGAGCAGGCCATCCGCGCATCGGGTGCGCGCCATCTGATCCTGCGCACGGCATGGGTCTATGCCATGCACGGGCACAACTTCCTGCGCACCATGCTGCGCCTCGGCGCCGAGCGCGAGGAGCTGCGCGTCGTGGCGGACCAGACCGGGTGCCCGACGCCGGCATGGCTCATCGCCGGTATCACGGCGCGTCTGCTGTCACAGGCTGATGCCGTCCCCGAAGGGACCCGTCACCTGGTCGCGTCGGGCACGACGACTTGGCACGGCTTTGCAGACGCGATCTTCGAGGAGGCGCTGCACCATGGCCTCATCGATCGGCGGCCGCGTGTGGTGCCCATCGCCACGGCCGACTATCCGACGCCGGCCCGGCGGCCGGCCTATTCCGTCCTCTCCACCGACGCCCTCCAGACGGATCTCGGCGAAGCGCTACCGCACTGGCGTGATGCCTTGGCGGTCACCTTCGTGGGCGGCTGAGACCCGGCCTTCATCCGTCGGGCGACGGCGTTCTACGCGCTGTCATAGATGTCCGCACAGGCGTGGTCACGCCTCGCCCCGAACCGTCGCTCCCGACTGCTGCATTGGCTGCACGGCCAACACCTCTCCTGATTCCCCACCTGTCGCATCCCATGATACGCGGCCATTCCATGCTGACCCCACCTGACAAGGAGGGGTGTGGTGATGGCCAAGAACATGGTGCAGTTCCAGGCGGGGCTCAGCCTGCCGGCGTT
>JBMOOW010000124.1:0-3882 GCA_049323195.1 Pseudomonadota bacterium
CACGGCTTTGTCAGATCGTCATCCCCGCGAAAGCGGGGATCCAGCGACCTTGCTTCTGATGTAGGACCACCCGAAGCCGGCGCCAGCCGGCTTCAGGGCGCTAGGGAAACCGGCAGGGCGGCGCAGGCCGCCGTTGCCTTTTTCGAAAAGCGCCCACAAAGACATACGCCAGTAGCTCAATTGGCAGAGCAGCGGTCTCCAAAACCGCAGGTTGGGGGTTCGAGTCCCTCCTGGCGTGCCACTTCGACGGTCAGCGGGAACCGGCCGTCCACCGAAACACACCGAAGTCCGTGCGGGATGCGGGGCTTTTGCGAGGGACTCGCGACACGTGAGCACCAAGGTCGAACAAGCGCGCGGCCCGTCCGGCGCGGGGGAAGTCCTCAAGTACGTCGTGGCGCTGCTGCTGGTGGCGGCCGGCGTCTTCGGCTTCTACTGGTTCGAGGACTGGGCGACCGCGCTGCGGGCCCTGCTGGTGGTCGCTGGCGTCGTCGCCGGCGCCGCCGTTTTCGCCACCTCGGCCAAGGGCGCGCAGACCCGCGAGTTCCTTTCCGAGTCGCGTTTCGAGCTGCGCAAGGTGGTCTGGCCGACCCGCCAGGAAGCCCTGCGCACGACATGGGTAGTGATGGTGGCGGTCGTCGTCATCAGCCTGCTGCTCGCCGGATTCGATGCGGTCATCCAGTGGGTGATCAAGCTGCTGCTGGGACGTTGATATGACCGAAGTGAACAAGCGCTGGTTCGTCGTGCACGCCTACTCGGGCTTCGAGAAGTCCGTGGCCCAGGCGCTGCGCGACCGCATCGTGCGCGAGGGCATGGAAGAGAAGTTCGGCGACGTGCTCGTGCCGACCGAGGAAGTCGTGGAGATGCGCTCCGGCCAGAAGCGCCGTTCCGAGCGCAAGTTCTTCCCGGGCTACGTGCTGGTGCAGATCGCGGTCAACGACGAGAACGGCATCCCGCGCATCGACAGCGAGTGCTGGCACCTCATCAAGGAGACGCCGAAGGTGATGGGTTTCATCGGCGGCACCGCCGATCGCCCGCTGCCGATCTCCGATCGCGAGGCCGACCAGATCCTGCAGCGCGTGCAGGAAGGCGTCGAGAAGCCGCGCCCGAAGGTGCTGTTCGAGCCGGGCGAGATGGTCCGCGTGGTCGACGGTCCGTTCAACGACTTCAACGGCGTCGTCGAAGAGATCAACTACGAGAAGAGCCGCCTGCGCGTGGCGGTTCTCATCTTCGGCCGCTCGACCCCGGTCGAACTCGAGTTCGGCCAGGTCGAAAAGGCCAAATAAGCATTACCCGGACCTTTGGTTCGGATAATTGCCGCTGTTCATCCGGCCGTTCGGCCGGATAACACCGGCGGGGCGAAAGCGGCGCAGCCGCCTTCGCGATTTCAACCAAGAGGAGGAGTCACCGGCCCAAGCCGCTGACGTTCGAACTCCAGGAGAAAGATCGTGGCAAAGAAGGTTGTCGGTTACATCAAGCTGCAGGTGAAGGCCGGTCAGGCCAACCCCTCGCCGCCGGTCGGTCCTGCGCTGGGTCAGCGCGGCCTGAACATCATGGAGTTCTGCAAGGCGTTCAACGCCGCGACCTCCAAGCTCGAGCCGGGTCTGCCGACCCCGGTCATCATCACGGCCTACTCGGACCGTACGTTCACCTTCGTCACCAAGTCGACCCCGGCTTCGGTGCTGCTGAAGAAGGCGGCCGGCATCCAGTCGGGCTCCAAGCGTCCGAACACCGAGAAGGTGGGCAAGGTCACCCGGGCGCAGCTCGAGGAGATCGCCAAGCAGAAGGAAGCCGACCTGACGGCGGCGGATCTCGAAGCGGCAGTGAAGACCATCGCGGGCTCGGCCCGTTCGATGGGTCTCGTGGTGGAGGGCTAAGAACATGGCAATGAACAAGCGCCAGAAGGCAATCAAGGCCGCCGTCGTCCCGGGCAAGGCCTATCCGGTCGAAGAGGCCATCCAGATCCTCAAGACGTCGACCAAGGCCAAGTTCGTCGAGTCCGTCGACGTGGCGGTGCGCCTGGGCGTCGACGCCAAGAAGTCGGACCAGCAGGTGCGCGGCTCGACCGTGCTGCCGGCCGGTACCGGCAAGACCGTTCGCGTCGCCGTGTTCGCCCCGGCCGGTGCGAAGGCCGACGAGGCCCTCGCCGCCGGTGCCGACGCGGTCGGCATGGACGACCTGGCCGAGCGCATGCAGGGCGGCGAGCTGAACTACGACGTCGTCATCGCGACGCCGGACGCCATGCGCGTGGTCGGCAAGCTCGGTACCGTCCTCGGCCCGCGTGGCCTGATGCCGAACCCGAAGGTCGGCACCGTCTCGGCCAACCCGGCTGAAGCGGTCAAGAACGCCAAGGGTGGTCAGGTCCGTTACCGCACGGACAAGGCGGGTATCATCCACTGCACGATCGGCAAGGCCGATTTCGAGGCCGACAAGCTGAAGGACAACCTGCAGGCGCTGCTGCTTGACCTGATCAAGGCCAAGCCGGCGACCTCGAAGGGCCAGTACCTGCAGAAGATCGCGATCAGCTCGACCATGGGTCCGGGCGTCATCGTCGACCAGGCCTCGCTCGCCCTGAAGTAAGTGTTGAAAGGCCGGTGGCGCATGCCGCCGGCCGACTCTTTTGAAGGCGCGGCCGCTCGTGCGGCCGTGACCGTCAAAGACCGCAGGTGCGGTCTGCGCCGACCGGCGACGGGCAACGGAAGCTCACACGGCAAGGGAATCGCCGTCGGTCGAAGCGGGGCCGCTTAATCCATCCAGCCTG
The DNA here is from genome assembly GCA_049323195.1 of Pseudomonadota bacterium. Taxonomy (GTDB): domain Bacteria; phylum Pseudomonadota; class Gammaproteobacteria; order Xanthomonadales; family Xanthomonadaceae; genus Cognatilysobacter. The sequence continues at coordinate 2,759 of JBMOOW010000124.1, forward strand.
CGTAGATGGTGCCCTTCTGGAAATTCGTTTCTGGACGGCCACCACCGGGAAGCCCCTCGAAGGTTTCCCCGGTGCCATGGACAGGCGCCGCCCCGTCCCGCGACGGCACATGCCGGGCGCGGAGTTCAATTGGAGGAGTGCAATGGCTCTCAATCTGTCCCAGAAGCAGGAAGTCGTCGCGGAGCTGGCGGAAATCGCCGGCAAGGCGCACTCCCTGGTCGCGGCCGAGTACGCGGGCACCACGGTCAGTCAGATGACCGAGATGCGCAAGAAGGCTCGCGAAACGGGTGTGTACCTCAAGGTCGTCAAGAACACGCTCGCCTCGCGCGCCGTCGAAGGCACCGAGTTCGAGTGCGTCAAGGATGCCCTGACCGGTCCGCTGCTGTACGCGTTCTCGCTCGAGGAGCCCGGCGCTGCCGGCCGCCTGATCAAGGACGCCGCCAAGGGCAACGACAAGCTCAAGGCGAAGGTCGTTTCGGTCGAAGGCAAGCTGCTGCCGGCCGCCTACGTGGACGTGCTGGCCTCGCTGCCGACCCGCGAGCAGGCGCTCGCGATGCTGGCCCGCGTGCTGTCCGAGCCGGCTGCGATGTTCGCCCGCGCCGTCAAGGCCGTGGCCGACCAGCAGGGTGGTGGCGAAGCCGCGCCGGCCGAAGCCGTCGCGGAAACCGCCTGATCGTCGACGTTCTTTCCTGAATCCGCTTTAGAAACCAATTTCCAGAGGTAAATCGAAATGTCCCTGTCCAACGAGCAGATCGTCGACGCCATCGCCGCCAAGTCGCTGATGGAAGTGATGGACCTGGTGAAGGCCATCGAGGAGAAGTTCGGCGTCTCCGCCGCCGCCCCGGTCATGGCCGCCGGCCCGGCCGCCGCTGCCGCTCCGGTCGAGGAGCAGACCGAGTTCAACGTCATCCTGAAGTCGGCTGGCGACAAGAAGGTCGAGGTCATCAAGGCCGTCCGCGCCATCACCGGCCTGGGCCTGAAGGAAGCCAAGGACCTCACCGAGGCCGGCGGCACCGTGAAGGAAGGCGTGTCGAAGGAAGACGCCGAGAAGATGAAGAAGGACCTGGAAGCCGCCGGCGCGACCGTCGAGGTCAAGTGACGCACTGACGCGGCTGCGCCCTGCG
>JBMOOW010000125.1:0-3719 GCA_049323195.1 Pseudomonadota bacterium
GCGATCTCGCGCGCGGCCTTCGGGGCGCTGGCCGCCACGGCGCTGGCCGAGACCTCGGCCCAGCCGCTGCCGGCCCCCCATCTCTCGACGCTGTGGGCCGAGACGCTGGCGGAGCACGCGCCGCCGCTGCACGCCCCGGCCTTCTGGGTCGAGGTGTTGCGCCGCGATACCGCCGCGGCGGCGATGGTCACAGAAGCGATGGAGGCCTTCGGCGAGACGCCCTGGCCCGAGGCCCAGCGCGGGGTGTTCGCCTTCCGCCACGACTGGACCGAGCCCCTGGTCGAGCGCCTGCAATGGGCCACCGGCGTGGCACGGCTCGCCTCGGGCAACGAGGCGCGGCAGGGGCTGCGGCGCGTGCCGCAGCGCTTCCTGACCTACCACGTGGGCCACGGGCGCGCGAGCGACGCGCTGGTGGCCGAGTGGCTGGCCGACCATCTGGGCCGGCTCGCGTGGTGGCCGCTGCCGCAGCACGTGGCGAGGCTGACCTCGGCGGCGGACACCGGCGCGCGGCTGCTTCCGGTGACGCCGGTGGATGAGGCGGGCTTTGCGCCGGCCGCAGCCAAGCTGCGCCTGGAGGAGGACGGCCTGCACTGGCCTGCGGATCGGCGCTTCGCGCTGCTGATGGCCCCGGACGGCTGGCAGGTGCTGGCGCTCACCGAGGTGGAGCCGGATCGACTGTGGCTCACCGAGCCGCTGGCGCGGGCGGTCCCCGCGGGCGCGACCGTCCTGCCCCTGGTCGAGGGCCTCGCGGTGGAGCCGGCCGAGTTCGCGCAGTGGGTGCCGGGCATCATTGCCGGCAGCGTCACCGCGCAGGTCACCTTCGAGCCGCTGCCGATGGATGGCTTGCTCGACGATCCCTGGCTCGACGGCCTACCCGTCTGGCCCGACGGCAACTGGCGCGACGACCCTTCCGTCACGGCGCAGGGCGTGGTCACCCGGCAAGACCTCTCACCCGCAGACCCTTGGGTCCGCCGTGACGACCCGTGGCCGACGACGAGCTTCCAGCGCCGGTTTCTGGCTGCCGGGCGTGAAGACATTGCCCGCTGGCGTGCGCGGCTGTACCGCGCCCAGGGGCGGCTCGGTGCCTGTTGGCTGCCCGATGGTCTGGCGCCGGTGCTGCGCGTGACGCGTGAGGCCGATGGAGAAGACGGCTTCCTGCGCGTCACAGGTGAGGACCTCTCGGCCTTCTGGCACCGCCCGGCCGGTGCGCTGATCGTGCATCCCGACGGCCAGCGCCAGCATGTGCTCACCGCCACCTGCCATCGTGATAGTGACGGCGGCGGCGTGCTGGTGCTGCGCTCCGGGCTCGAAGCCCCCGTCCCGGCCGGCAGCCGCGTCGTGCGTCTTTCGCGCTGCCGGCTCGACCACGACGCGGTGGAGCTCCACTGGCACACCCCCGAGCTGGTCGAGATGCCCCTGACCCTGCGCCGGCTGCCCGAGCCGCGCGGCAACGATCTCATCACGTACACCCCGTCCTGACCATGAGCGAGAGCCCCCTGTTCGAGGTCGAGCTCTACGCCCTCGAGGGCACGAGCGCCACCTTCCGGCTCACCCCGCACGAGTTCGACGTGGAGATCGGCGGCCAACGCTACGAGCGCTGCCCCCTCGAGCGCAGCGCGCTGGCGCTCGGGGCCGAAGCGGCCAAGTCGGCGCTGGAGTTGAAGCTGCCGCCCGACCACGCGCTCGTGCGGCATCTGCTGCAGGCGACCCTCACCGGCGAGGCGACCGCGGTGCGGTTGGCTGTAGCCCGACGTGACGCCTGGGGCGACACTTGGTGGCTTTCCGGCACGCGCTGGATGGGCCGCGTGCTCGGGGTGGAGGTGGCCGATGACGCGGCGCGCATCCGCTGCGAGTCCGCCCAGGTGAGCTTGAAGCGCATTGGTCTCAGGCGGCTCTACAGCCGCGCCTGCTCGCACGTGCTGTATTCGGCCGCCTGCGGGGCGACACCGATCTCGGCCACCACCGAAGTGCTCCGCTCCGAAGGCCGCCAGGTGGAATTGGCGAGCCTGCCGCCCGAGGTGGCCGGCATGCTCGCCGGCGGCTGGTTGCAGACGCCGGCGGGCGCGCGCCACATGATCGTGAGCGAATCGACCGCGGGCGTGGAACTGCTCTACCCGGTGGTGCTTGCGCCGCAGACGCTGGTCGACCTCGTGGCCGGCTGCGATCACAGCGTGCCCACCTGCGCCGCGCGCTTTGACAACCTCGCCAACTACGGCGGCTTCCCCTTCATCCCGTCGAAGAACCCGTTCTCGACGGGCGTCTTCTGAAACCCGCAGAACCTCCCATGTGGTACCTGGTCGTCATCGTCGTGGCGGCGCTGGTCTCCGTCGCCCTCGCGCCCAAACCGCCCGCCCCGAAACCCGCCGAACTCTCCGACCTCGACGCGCCCACGGCCGAGGAGGGCCGACCGATCCCGGTCGTCTTCGGCGCGGTGCTGCTGCGCGGGGCCAACGTCGTGTGGTACGGCGACCTGGAGGCCGAGCCGATCAAGAAGAAGGGCGGCAAGAAATGAGCACCGACGTCCTCGTCACCATCGCCCACGTGCGCGCAGCAAATCTGTGCGTGCACGGCACGCGCACCTGGTTCGCGCGCCAGGGCCTGGACTTCCGGGCCTTCCTCGCCCGGGGGCTTCCCGCCTCGAGCTTGCTCGCCACCGGGGATGCGATGGCCGCACGCGTGGTCGAGGTCGCGCGCCGAGGCCATGAGGAGCCGCGCTGATGGGCGGCAGCCGCAAGAAGCAGACCGTCGGCTACCGCTACCGGATCGGGATGCACCTGGTGCTGTGCCAGGGGCCGGTGGATGCGGTGCAGGAGATCCAGATCGGCGACCGCACCGCCTGGGGCGATGCCAGCCGTGCGCCGCTGGCGAGCGGCCATGGGCTGGGGCGCCTGCGCATCGATCGGCCCACGCTCTTCGGCGGCGACGAACGCGAAGGCGGCGTGGTGGGCGACATCGACGTGCTCGCAGGCAGTGCCGCGCAAGGCCGCAACGACTACCTGATGAGCCGCCTGGGCGCGGCCATCCCGGCCTTTCGCGGGGTGTTGTCGATCGTGGCGCGCAAGATCCTGTTCGCCGCGAACAACCCCTACCTCAAGCCCTGGGCGGTGCGGGTGCGGCGCTTCACGGTGGGCTGGCACGACGAACCCTGGATGCCCTGGAATGCCGAGGTGCGGGCCTGGGATGCCGACACCGGCACCTCTCTCACCGTCGGCATGAACCCGGCCCACATCCTGGTGCAGTGCCTCACCGACCCGCACTGGGGCATGGGCTATCCGAAGTCCACGCTCGGCGCGAGCTTCTGGAACGCGGCATGGGCGCTCGAAGCCGAAGGCTTCGGCCTGAACCTGGTCTGGACGCGCCAGCAGCCGATCGAGGCCTTCATCGCCCAGGTGCTCGACCACGTCGGCGGCATCCTCTACCTCGACCCGGAACGGGGCCGCTTCGAGCTCAAGCTCCTGCGCGACGATTACTGGATCGAGGGCCTGCCGCTCCTGGGCCCCGACGAGATCGTGCGCATGGAGCGCTTCGAGAGCGCGCAGTGGGGGGAACTGCCCAACGAGATCACCGTGGTCTACACCGACTGGGCCACCGGCAAGGAGGCCACCGTCACGGTGGAGAACCTCGCCGCGATCCAACTGCAAGGCGGGGTGATCAACCAGCGGCGCGACTATCCGGGCGTGAACCACGGGCCGCTGGCCGCGCGGCTGGCGCTGCGCGAC
>JBMOOW010000126.1:0-3673 GCA_049323195.1 Pseudomonadota bacterium
GAGCAACGCGGCGGCGCCGCCCCAGGGCGCCGGCAGCCAGCCGAGGATCACCAGCACCAGGCCGGCCGCGACGAGCGCGGGCGCGAGGCCGCGGGCCATGCGTTCAGGCATCGCGGCTCCGGTAGAACTCGGTGGCGTCGTAGGCGGCCGCGTCGGGCGGCGGCGGCACCTGCACGAAGAAGCCGCGCGCGCCCAGCGCCTCGCGCACCTGCTGCGCGTCCACCCGCGCCAGGCGGCGTTCGGGCGTCAGCACGACTTCGAGCACGAACTCCAGCCCGCCCAGCGCCTCGCGCACCGGCGGCGGCAGCGCGTCGAAGCCGTCGCGCGCGGCGAGGTAGACGTAGGTGTCGGCCTTTCGCAGGCTCTTGTAGACGTAGGCGTGCATGCGAGGCGCGGAGCCGGTCGGGCGAACGCACAGCATACCCGGCACGTGCACGGGCGAACGCCGCGCCGCGGTGACGGCGGTTTCACCGGCCGCGTCGGACAGTGGGGTTTTCCCGCGCAGCGGAGCCGTGCCATGAGCGAGCATCGACAGACCGGCAGCACCTCCCTCTGGTCCGCCACCGCGCAGGTGCCGCAGGCGCCGCCGCTGGATGCCCACGTACAGGCCGACGTCTGCGTGATCGGCGCCGGCATCGCCGGCCTCACCACGGCCTACGAGCTCTTGCGCGCCGGGCGCGAGGTGGTCGTGCTCGACCAGGCCGGCATCGCCGCCGGGCAGACCGCGCGCACCACCGCGCACCTGTGCGACGCGCTCGACGACCGCTTCCACGAGCTCGAGCGGCTGCACGGCGAGGACGGCGCGCGCCTGGCCGCGCGCAGCCACCGCGAGGCGATCGCGCGCATCGAGCGCATCTGCCGGGAAGAAGGCATCGACGCCGACTTCGAATACGTCGACGGCTACCTGGTGCTCGGCGAGAACGCGGAGAACCGCGAGGAGCTCGAGCAGGAATACGAGGCCGCGCGCCGCGCGGGGCTCGAGGTCGACCGGGTCGACGCGCCGCCCGGCGAATGGTCCGCCTTCGGCCGCGCGCTGCGCTTCCGCCGGCAGGCGCAGTTCCACGCCACGAAGTACATGGCCGGCCTGGCGCGCGCGGTGACGCGGCTGGGCGGGCGCATCCACGGGCAGACCCACGTGCACGACCTCGACGACGGCGACGTGGTCGAGGTCAAGACCGACCGCGGCGCGCACGTGCAGGCCCGCGCGGTGGTGGTGGCCGCCAACACGCCGTTCAACGACCGCGTGACCATGCACACCAAGCAGGGCCCCTACCGCACCTACGTGGTGGCCTTCGAGCTCGAGCGCGATGCGCTGCCGGCGATCCTGCTCTGGGACACGCAGGACCCCTACCACTACGTGCGCACCGCGCGCATCGACGGCCGCGACTGGCTGATCGTCGGCGGCGAGGACCACAAGGTCGGCCAGGAGCCGAATCCCGAGGGCGCCTGGGCGAAGCTCGAGGACTGGACGCGGCGCTGGATCCCCGCCGCGGGCGCGGTGGGCCACCGCTGGAGCGGGCAGGTCTACGAGCCCGTGGACTCGCTCGGCTACTTCGGCCACAACCCGGGCGTGCAGCGCCGCAACGTGTACATCGCCACCGGCGACTCGGGCAATGGCATCACGCACGGCACCCTGGCGGGCATCACCATCGCCGAACTGATCACCGGCCGGCCCGCGCCGTATGCCGAGCTCTACGACCCGGCGCGCCGCAACCTGCACGCCGGCGCGCTGCGCGAGTACGCGAGCGAGAACGCGAACATGGTCGCGCAGTACAAGGACCTGGTGACGCCGGGCGACGTGGCTTCGGTGGACGAGATCGCGCCGGGCGAAGGCGCGATCGTGCGCGACGGCCTGTCCCAGCGCGCGGTCTACCGCGACCACGACGGCCAGCTGCATGCGCACTCGGCGGTCTGCCCGCACCTGGGCGGCATCGTCTCGTTCAACCGTGCCGAGTGCTCGTTCGACTGCCCGGTGCACGGCTCGCGCTTCGACGCGCGCGACGGGCGCTGCCTCAACGGGCCGGCGCCCTGCGGCCTGGCCGCGGTGGACGGCGACTCGCTGGCCGCGGCGCATCATGCCGCGCAGCGCAGCTCGACCACCGGCCGCGAGGGCCCGACCGCGCATCGGTGACCTTCGCCACAGCCGGCGCCCCGGCAGCGGCTGCTACCCTCCGCCGACTTCGTTCGACGGACCCGTCCATGCGCCGTACGCTCCTGACCGCCGCGCTGCTCGCCGGCCTCGCGCCGCTCGCCTCCGCGCAGACCCCCCGCATCACGCTCGACCAGGCCATGGCCGATCCGGACTGGATCGGCAATGCGGTCGAGCAGGCCTGGTGGTCCTGGGACGGCCGCACCGCGTACTACACGCAGAAGCGCACCGGCGCGACGATCCGCGACACCTTCCGCGTGCCGGTCGCGGGCGGCACTGCGGCGAAGGTCGACGGCGCCGAACGCGGCGCGATCGACGGCCCGCGCGCGGTGGTCGAGCCTGGCGGTGCGCGCATGGCCTTCTCGCGCAACGGCGACATCTTCGTGCGCGACCTGCGCACCGGCGCGCTCACCCAGGTCACCCGCACGGATGCGGCCGAGACGCGCCCGCAGTGGGGCGAGAACGGCCAGCTGGTCTTCCGCGCCGGCAACGACTGGTTCGGCTGGCGCGAGGGCCGCGGCGTCTGGCAGGCCGCGGTGCTGAAGACCGAGGACGATCCGGGCAAACCGCTCAAACCTGATGACCTGCGCGACCGCCAGCTGCGCTACATCGACACCCTGCGCACCGACCGCGAGCGCCGCGAGGCCGCACGCGAGCAGGAGGAGGCCTGGCGGGCCGCCGATCCCACGCGCGCACCCGTGCCGGCCTACCTGGGCAAGGACGTCAACCTCGTCGACAGTGCACTGTCCCCCGACGGCCGCTGGCTGCTGGCCGTCACCTATGCCAAGGGGGCCGACCTCGGCACGCCCGGCAAGATGCCCAAGTACGTCACCGAATCGGGCTACGAGGAGTTCGAGGAAGTGCGCACGCGCGTGGGCCGCAACGCGCCGGCGCCGCATCGCCTGTGGCTGGTCGAGATCGCGACCGGCACCGTGCGCGAGCTCAAGTTCGACCAGCTGCCCGGCATCAAGGCCGATCCGCTCGCCGATCTGCGCAAGGCCGCTGGCCAGAAGCCGCTGGAGGGCATCCGCGACGTGCGCATCGAGACCGATGGCGACGGCACCGGCCCGGCCATCCACTGGAGCAGCGACGGCCGCGATGCCGCCGTGCTGGTGCGCGCGGTCGACAACAAGGACCGCTGGATCGCCAGCGTCGACACCGCGGCCGCCAAGCTCGTGGTGCGCGACCGCCTCACCGACCCGGCGTGGATCAACTGGAACTTCAACGAGTTCGGCTGGATCCCGGACAACGGCCGCAACCGGCTCTGGTTCCTGTCGGAGAAGAGCGGCTGGTCGCATCTGTACGTGAGCGACGCGCCCGGCCGGTCGACGGCGCTGACGTCGGGCAGGTGGGAGGTCTCCTCGCCCATGCTCGCGCCGGACGGCTCGCGTTTCCTGTTCACCTGCAACCGCGCCTGGCCGGGCGACTACGAGGTCTGCGCGGTGCCCACGCGCGGCGGCGAGGTGCGCGAGCTGACCGCGCTCGACGGCGTCGAGGATTTCGCGCTCTCGCCCGACGGTGCGC
>JBMOOW010000127.1:0-3632 GCA_049323195.1 Pseudomonadota bacterium
GTTCCGGCGCCTCAAGGGCTTTCGCCGCATCTTCTCTCGCTTCGAGAAACTCGACGTGATGTTCGTCGGCTTCATCAGCTTTGCACTGATCGCCGATGGGCTGCGTTTGTGTTAACAGGCCCTAGCGTGGATCGTGTCCAGGCTGGCGCCGAGCTTGCCGTAGATGGCATCGCGGGCGCTTGCGGGGACGTAGCGGGCGTGGCCTTCCAGGTCCAGTTTTTCAGTGAAGCGCTTTTCGACCCCCAATTCGCTTTCCAGACGATGCGCGGCAATGGCACGCACCTCCACGTCGTAGCCTTTTGCCTGCAGATCGTCGATCAGACCGGCGGCCCACTCGCCATTGCTGAGGGTGGTGTCGAAGATCAGGTTCTTCCTGCCCTTGACGGTCGCCTCCAGCAACTCGTCGGCCCATGCACTGGCGTCGGCATGGGTGCGGCCCGACCAGGTGTACGGGGTCTCGCTGCGGAAGCGTGCGACATCGGGGTGGAAATCACGGAGAGCGTCGGGGTCGATTGGAACAACGTCGAATGCAAGCTCGGCCTTGGTGGTCCGGACCAGCCCACCTTTGCCCGCCCCCGGCTGCCCGCCCAGAATGATGGCCTTAGGCCGTTCGTGAGAAAGGGCCTCGTTGATGCCGCTCTTGGGGATGATCCCTCCCTCAAGGATGCGCGCATGCGTGTCCGCGTCCAAGCGATCGAGGGTCGCGTTCATTCGACTGTCCGCCGATGTGCCTGGAAATAGGCCCAAAGAGGGTCGAGATTCAACATGCCCCTGCCCGGTGACCGCGCATCGAACATCAGTTCAACTTTGGCGGTCGCGCGTTCGATTGCCGCCGGCTCACCTGTGGCCTCGGCGGCTTTCAGCTCCTCGCGGGCTTCGGCGATGAAGGTTTCCAAGCGTCCTTCAAGCAGCCATATCGCGCGATCAAACGGATCGACCCCATGCGAAGGCGCCTCGACAATTCGGTTGAGCACTTCCTGCAGCCGTCGGATGTGCTCGGGATAATCCTTCAGCATCTCCCGCAGGCGTTGCGGGACGGGAGGAGGAGGTATAGGCATGGAGCGTCCTTGCGAGATAGGGATAGTGAAAGATTAGCGTGACGTCGCCAGCTGACGAAGCGGCGGCATGTCGACTTGACGGTCGCACCCATCACCTTATCGGCTGATGCACCGGCGTTGGGGCGGCCCGGCCAGGTGTACGGGGTCTCGTTGCGGAAGCGGTAGACGCTGGGGTGACAGTCTCGGAGGGCGTCGGGGTCTACGACGACCACGTCCTTGCGCATGTCGTTGCGAGCAACGGCTACAAGGTTTCCTTTTCCAGCGCCAGGTTGGCCTGCGAGGATGACCGCTCTCGGGCGTTCAAACGACGTGCGCGAATTCAGCTGCGAATCTTCGAGAACCCTTTCGTCGAAGATGCGGACATGTTCTTCCCGACTGCGGCGGGAATCCCTCCCGTTCATGCTATTTCTCCAGCGAGCCGCGGCAGTACGCAAACAGATCGTCGAGATCGGCCAACCCCCCATTGGGTGATCTCGCACGAAACATCACAGCTTCTTTGGCCTTGGCCGCCTCAACTGCTTCCTCATCACCACAGGCCTCGGCGGCTTTCAGCTCCTCGCGGGCTTCGGCGATGAAGGTTTCCAAGCGTCCTTCAAGCAGCCATATCGCGCGATCAAACGGATCGACCCCATGCGAAGGCGCCTCGACAATTCGGTTGAGCACTTCCCGCAGCCGTTGGATGTGCTCGGGATAATCCTTCAGCATCTCCCGCAGGCGTTGCGGGACGGGAGGAAGGGTCATGGACATGCGGCTTCCTTGCATGGATGTCACCGACGAGTTGAATGAAACAGGGTGCATACGTCAACGTTACACAGCCAGCGGGTCGGCCGCGGGTAGCCACGGCCGCTCGCGCGTGCGTCGCACGCTGCCGTGAGCCGCTGTCTCAGCCACTGAGACGAAAACCCATCTACTGTGGCCGCGCATCGCCCGGCCGCAGGAGGCCGCCATGACTCCGCTCGCCCTCGCCGTCGTCGCCTTCACCGGCCTTGCCCTGCTGTTCGTCGGCCTGATGCTGATGCGCCTTGCGCGCAACGGTGCCGAAGACCCGCGCCTGCCCGCACTGCAGGCCGAGCGCGACCGCCTGGCGGCCGAGCTGGCGCAGGCCACCGAGCGTGCACGGGCCGACGGCGAGGCGCTGGGCCGCCTGCAGGCCGCACTCGATGCGGCACGCGAGGCGGCGTCGGCCCATGCCGAGCTGCGCGCGAACGCCGATGCGCTGCGCGACGCGTTGTCGGCCGAGAAGGCCGCGCATGCCACCGCCGCCCGCGAGCTGGCCGAGCGCAAGGCCGAGCTCGCCGCGCTGCGCGATGCGCAGGCCCTGCAGCAGGCCGAGATGGAGCGCATGCGCGAAGCGCTTGCGCAGGCGCAGGCCAACCTCGCGCACGCCCATCGCGCCGAAGCCGAGATGCGCGCCTTCATCGAGGAGGCGCAGGCCAGGCTCTCGGCCAACTTCGCGCAGATGGCCGGCAAGGTCTTCGAGGAGCGCGGCGCGCAGTTCGAGCAGAACGTGCGCAGCGCCACCACGCAGTCGAAGGCGGACATCGAGACGCTGCTCAAACCCTTCGCCACCCAGCTCGACCAGTTCCGCCAGCGCGTGGACCAGGTCTACGGCGAGGAGGCCAAGGAACGCGCCTCGCTGGTCGGCGCGCTGGGCGAGCTGCGCCGCCTCAACGAGGACATGGCCGCGCAGGCGCATGCGCTCACCCGAGCGCTCAAGGGCAATGCCAAGGTGCGCGGCGACTGGGGCGAGCTGATGCTCGAAAGCGTGCTGCGCGGCTCCGGGCTCGAGGACGGCGTGCACTACGAGCGGCAGAAGTCCATGGCCGACGACGAGAGCGGGCGCTCGCTGCGCCCGGACGTGGTCGTGCGCCTGCCGGGCGATCGCTGCGTGGTGGTCGACAGCAAGGTCAACCTGGTCGCCTGGGAGCAGGCGATGAACGCCGAGGACGTGGACGCGCACCACGAGGCGCTGCACCGCCATGCCATCGCGCTGCGCCAGCACGTGCGCGAGCTGGCCGAGAAGCAGTATCCGAAACTGTTCGGCGAGGCCGCGCTGGACGTGACGGTCGCCTTCGTCCCGATCGAGGGCGCGCTCTCGGCCGCGCTGGGCACCGACGGAAGCCTGCAGACCTACGCCTTCGAGCGCCGCATCGTGTTCGCCTCGCCCAACACGCTGATGGCGCTGCTGCGCGTGGTGGACGGGTTGTGGACGCGCGAGAAGATCCAGAAGCAGGCCGAGGAGATCAACAAGGCCGGCGGCCTGCTGCTGGAGGCGCTGACCGGCTTCCTCGACGAGTTCGACAAGGTCGGCGCGCGACTGCGCGCGGCGGAGGACACCTATGCCGCGGCCAAGCGCCGGCTGGTCGACTCGAAGATGGCGGTGATCCCGCGCGCGCGGCGCCTGGTCAGCCTGGGCGTGAAGCCCAAGGCCAAGCTGCCGGAGCTGCTGGCGCCGGACGTGGATACCGAGATCGAGGCCGTGGGCCAGAGCCTGCTGGCGCAGGTCACCGAGCCGCCGCCGGGCGAGCGTCCGGCCTAGCCGACCGCGTCCACCGGCGCGCATCGCCGGCCAGG
>JBMOOW010000128.1:0-3614 GCA_049323195.1 Pseudomonadota bacterium
GCCGGCAGGCTGAGCCCCGCCTGGAACTGCACCATGTTCTTGGCCATGACCACACCCCTCCTTGTCAGGTGGGGTCAGCATGGAATGGCCGCGTATCATGGGATGCGACAGGTGGGGAATCAGGTAATGACTTGCGTGCCGCACGGGCGGCAGCGGCGGCCGATTCCGACAGGCGGCAGCCCGGCGTCGCCTGACTGCCGGGATCGCAGGTGGCGCGCCCGCCGTGGCCGCCGGTATTCGTCGGCGAGCTACGGCGGGTTCAGAGCACCCGCGGCGGCTCGGAACCGATGATGACGATGTCCGCAGGGCGGCGGGCGAACAGGCCCACGCTGACGACGCCGGGGATCTGGTTGAGCTCGCTCTCGAGTGCGACCGGATCGGTGATCTCGAGGCCGTGCACGTCGAGGATGGCGTTGCCGTTGTCGGTGACTACGCCGCGCTCGCTGGCGTCCATGCGCCAGACCGGCTGGCCGCCCGTTCGCTCGAGAATGCGGCGGGCGACGAGGCTGCGCGCCATCGGGATGACTTCCACCGGCAGGGGAAAGCGGCCGAGGACCTGCACGCACTTGCTCGGGTCGACGATGCAGACGAAGCGCTCGCTGGCCTCAGCGATGATCTTTTCCCGGGTCAGCGCCGCGCCGCCGCCCTTGATCAGGCGCTTGTGCGGATCGCATTCGTCGGCGCCATCCACGTAGAGGGCGAGCGGCCCGGTGGAATTGAGGTCGAGGACCTCGATACCGTGGCGCCGCAGGCGCTCGGTGCTCTGCTCGGAGCTGGAGACCGCGCCCCGGATGCGGTCGGCCATGCGGCCGAGCGCATCGATGAAGTAGGCGACGGTGGAGCCCGTGCCGACGCCGACGATCATGCCGTCCTCGACGTATTCGATGGCTTTTTCGGCGGCCAGGCGCTTGGCTTCGGTCATGACGTCACTCGAGGGAGAGAAGGAGCTTCCACTGCGCCGCGCTCACCGGCATCACCGACAGGCGGCTGCCGCGCTTGATCAGCGCGAATTCGTCGCCGAGGTCGTCCGCGTGGCGGCGGATTTCCTCCAGGGTGATCATGCGATCGAGCTTGCGCTCGAAGGCGACGTCGACGAGGAACCAGCGCGGCTCCTCCTGCGTGGCCTTCGGGTCGAAGTAGTGCGAGGACCGGTCGAACTGGGTCGGGTCCGGATACGGCAGGCTGGCTACCGTCGCCGTGCCGACGATGCCCGGCGGATTGCAGTTGGAGTGATAGAACAGCACGCCGTCGCCCGGCTTCATGCCGTTGCGCATGTAATTGCGCGCCTGGTAGTTGCGAACGCCCGTCCAGGGCTCGGTGCCCACGCGCGCGAGGTCGTCGATGGAGAAGGCGTCGGGCTCGGACTTCATGAGCCAGTGGCGTCGGCGGGTGGTCATGCGCTGGGGTCGTCGCGGAGGTAGGTGGCGGCTTCGGTGCAGACGGCATCCAGGCGCACGTCCCAGGGCGCCGGGTCGATCCGGGGAACGCGCTGGATCTCGTAGGCCGCGCCGACCAGCAACGGCGGTCCGGGATTGCCGACGCGCGCCGCGAACGTGCGGTCGTACCAGCCTCCGCCCATGCCGATGCGATGGCAGTCGGCGTCGAAGGCGACGAGCGGGACGACCGCAAGCGCGAGCTCGCTGGCCGAAAGCAGCGACGAACGCGCGACGTCGGGCTCGGGAATGCCGAAGCGGTTGGCGACCAGCGTGTCGCCGGCCCGCCAGGGCGCGAAGCGCAGCACGTCGTCCTCGCACAGGACCGGGAGGCAGTAGACCAGGCCGGGCGGCAGCGCGATCTGCCAGGCGTGCAGTGCGGCCTCGCCGCCCACCGCCCAGTAGCCTGCGGCATAGCCCTCGCCCGGCAGGCCCGGCAGGGCGTGCAGGCGCTCGGCGATCCGCTGGGCGGCGCCGATGCGCAGCGCGGGCGACAGGCCCGCACGGCGTGCGCGCATTTCGCGGCGCAGGGCCGCGGGATCGGTCGGGGGTTGCGTCATGCGGCGCGGTTCCACGCGTTCGCGTAGCGATGGGGAACCGGCGGAAAGAGTGCGTCCTCCACCATGCCGATGCGTGCGAAACGACCTTGAACCCGGGGTTCAAGTGGGAACGCTGGGCCACCTTCGGGCTTCCCGCTCACGGGCGGGCTTGCGCGCCAGGTGTCCGCCACGCTCCCGGTGTCGTCATTAAGGAACAAGGCGAATGTTTGCACACGCCGTCGCACACGGCAGAGGACGTGGACGCAGTATAGCGCTTCGCTTCGTGCGCGACGCGTGCAGCGCGCCGTCGCTGGGCGCCGATTCATGCCTCAGCGCCCGGGCGGGTCGAGCAGGTCGTCGAGGCGTTCGTTGAGGCGGCCCAGCGAGCGCGCGATCTCCTGTTCGCGCTCGCCTTCGCGACGCGCCTGCAGGAGCTCGTGCGCGATGTTCAGCGCGGCGAGCACGGCGACGCGATCGACCGCCGCCATGCGGTTGCCGCCACGGATCTCGCGCATGCGGTTGTCGAGCAGGCGCGCGGCGGCCAGCAGGCCTTCCTTCTGGTCCGGCGTGCAGCCGACGGTGTATTCGCGGTCGAGCAGGCGGACGTTGACGGGTTCGGCATTGCTCATGGTGATTTCCCGCCCGCGCGGCGCGCTGCGCTCACGTGTTCTGCTCCAGCGACTTCAGCCGCGCGATCATCGCTTCCACGCGTACGCGTGCAGCTTCGTTCTTGGCCAGCAGGGAAGCGCGCTCGGCGAGCAGTTCCTGCTCGCGCTGGCGCAGGCCGCGGTTCTCGTCCTGCAGCCGGCGCATGCGGTCGCCCAGATCGTCGATGCGGCGTGCGAGTGCATGCAGCTGGTCGAGGGGATCGAGGCGGTCCATGGGCGCACGATAGCAGCGGGGTGTCGCCGGTCAAGGCGCGACGGCCGGCCTGGCCGCGGTCGCGTCGACGTGCCAGCCGCGGAGGAAGGCGTGGCAGTCGGTCGCCTCCAGCGGGCGCGCGAGCCAGTAGCCCTGGATCTCGTCGCAGCCGACGCGTCGCAGGAAGGCGAGCTGGTCCTCGGTTTCCACGCCCTCGGCCACCACGTGCAGCCCCAGCGAGTGGCCCATGGCGATGACCGCGCTGGTGATGGCCTCGTCGTCGGGGTCGCGGGTGAGGTCGCCGATGAACTCGCGGTCGATCTTGAGCGTGTTGATTGGCAGGCGCTTGAGGTAGGCCAGCGACGAGTAGCCGGTACCGAAGTCGTCGATGGCCATGCGCACGCCCAGTTCGCGGATCGCGTGCAGCGCCGGCCAGGTTTCCTCGGCCATGACGATGCTCTCGGTGAGCTCGATCTCCAGGCACCCGGCGGGCAGGCGGGTTTCCTGCAACGTGCGTTCGATCACGCCGGGCAGGTCGCCGCGACGCAGCTGCAGCGCCGATACGTTGACCGACATGGAGGCCTCGACGCCGTCGGCGCGCCAGGCCTGGAGCTGCACGCAGGCGTGGCGCAGCGCCCACTCGCCGATTTCGAGGATCCTGATTCCCCACCTGTCGCATCCCATGATACGCGGCCATTCCATGCTGACCCCACCTGACAAGGAGGGGTGTGGTCATGGCCAAGAACATGGTGCAGTTCCAGGCGGGGCTCAGCCTGCCGGC
>JBMOOW010000129.1:0-3555 GCA_049323195.1 Pseudomonadota bacterium
GCTACCGCTTCAACCGCCGCTTCGACATGGCGGCAATGGTGCCGCGCCTGCTCTATGTCGCGGTCCGTACGCCGCCGCTGCCCTACCGGCTCGTAACGCTGGATGCGTAATGTGGGGAATCAGGAGAGGTAATGGCGCAACGATCTGAGTCGTTGTGAAGTGCTGACGGAACTTCCAGGCGGCGATCTCCATGCGCCCAGTCTAGCGGCCGCTGGCATGATCGCGGCTCGCCATTCCCGCCTTCCCGCCATGAAGCCGATCGACCTGCGCAGCGACACCGTCACCCGCCCCACTGCCGCGATGCGCGCGGCGATGCTGGCCGCCGAGGTGGGCGATGACGTCTACCGCGAGGATCCGACCGTCAATGCGCTGCAAACGCGCGTGGCCGCCGACCTGGGCTTCGAGGCCGCGCTGTTCACGCCCAGCGGCACGCAGGCCAACCTCGTCGCGCTTCTGGCGCACTGCGAGCGCGGCGACGAGTACGTCGTCGGCATGGACGCGCATACCTACAAGTACGAGGGCGGCGGCGCCGCGGTCCTCGGTTCCATCCAGCCGCAGCCCGTTCCGCACGCGGCCGACGGCACGCTGCCGCTGGATGCGGTGGAGCGCGCGATCAAGCCGGTGGACCCGCACTTCGCGCGCACGCGCCTTGTCGCGCTGGAAAACACCTGGCACGGCCGGGTGATCCCGCTCGACTACCTCGCCGCGGCGCGCGCGCTCTGTGACCGGCGCGGGCTCGCGCTGCACCTCGACGGTGCCCGCGTGTACAACGCCGCCGTCGCGCTGGGCGTGCCGGTGCGGGAAATCGCGCGGCATTTCGACAGCGTATCGGTCTGCCTGTCCAAGGGCCTGGGGGCGCCGGTGGGTTCGGTGCTGGCCGGATCGCGGGACCTGATCGAGCGTGCCCGGCGCTGGCGCAAGGTCTGCGGTGGCGGCATGCGCCAGGCCGGCATCCTGGCCGCGGGCGCGCTGCATGCGCTCGACCACCACGTGGCCCGGCTGGCGGACGACCACGCGCGCGCCGCGGCGCTGGCGGACGGCCTGCGCGGCGCCGGCTTCCCGGTGTCGGCGCAGCACACCAACATGGTGTTCGTGGACATCCCGGTGCAGCGCCAGCCAGCGCTGAAGGCGCACCTGGCCGAGGCCGGCATCCTCGTTTCGACCGGCTACCTGCCGCAGGTGCGGCTGGTCACGCACGTGGATGTCGATGACGAGGCGGTGGCGCGGACGCTCGAGGCCTTCGCAGGCTTCGCCATCTGAAAGCGGTCGCCTTCCGGTTCGCGCCTGCTAACGCGCCAGCAAGCGGATCGCCCGATCGATCAGGCCACGATATGGCGGGCGCAGCCAGTCGGTGGCGGCCACGCGATGCTGCTCGAACACCGGCAGCAGCTTGCTGAAGGTCTCGAAGCCGGCGCGTCCGTGGATCGCGCCCATGCCGCTGGGCCCGATGCCACCGAAGGGTAGGCCCTGCGCGCCGAAGTGCAGCAGCGTGTCGTTCACGGTGACGCCGCCAGCCAGCGTGCCGTCGACGATGCGATCCACGCTGCGGCGATCGTGGCTGAAGGGATAGAGGGCGAGCGGCCGCTCGAGCGCATTGATGCGTGCGATGGCCTCGTCCAGCGTGGAGTACCCGAGTACCGGAAGCACCGGGCCGAAGATCTCCTCGCGCATCACGGCCAGCTGCGCGGGCGGCTCGACGAGCAGCGTCGGCGGCAGCAGGCGCATCGCGGCATCGCCTGCGCCGAAGGGCTGGTGCACTTCGACGCCGGCTTCGCGCGCTTCGTCGACGTAATGCGCCAGGCGCGCGTACTGCGCATCGTTGATGATGCGCGTGTAGTCGGGGTTGTGCGCGATGTCGGCATAGCGCGCGCCAAGCTCGTCCAGGAGCAGGCGCACGAAGGCCTCGCGGCGCGGCGCGTCGACGAGCACGTAGTCCACGCCGATACAGGTCTGCCCGGCGTTGAACCACTTGCCGGTGGCGATGCGCCGCGCGGCCGTGCGGAGCGGGTAATCCGGGCACACGATCGCGGGCGCCTTGCCGCCGAGCTCGAGCGTGACCGGCGTGAGCCGGGGCGCGGCCGCGGCCAGCACCTTGCGGCCCACCGCGGTGGAGCCGGTGAACAGCAGGTGGTCGAAGGGCAGCGCGGCGAACGCGGCGCCCACGTCCGCGCCGCCGAGCGCGACGGCCACCCGGTCCGCCGGGAACACGTCGGCCAGCAGGGCACGCAGCCACTCGCTGGTGCGCGGCGTGTGCTCGCTCGGCTTCAGGTAGACGTGGTTGCCCGCGGCGATCGCCGAAACCAGCGGCACCAGTGCGAGATTCACCGGGTAGTTCCAGGGCGCGATGATGCCCACCACCCCCACCGGCATCGGCCGCACCCGCGCGCGCCCCGGCCACAGGCGCCAGCCCACGGAGACACGCCGCGGCCGCGTCCAGCGACGCAGGTGCGCGAGCGCGTGGTCGATCTCCGCCAGCGTGACCAGCGATTCGGCCACGAGGTTCTCGTGCGTGGAGCGGTGGCCGAAGTCGGCACGGATCGCCGCGTCCATCTCCGCCTGCCGCGCGCGCAAGGCCGTGCGCAGCCGGCGCAGGTCGGCCTCGCGCTGGGCGATGCCCGGCTTGGCGCGGCGCCAGGCCTCGTGCAGGCGCTGCAGCGTGGCGGGCAGATCGTCGGTCTTCAGGTCCATGAGTGCAGCCCGGGCCGGGCGGGCCGGCGTGACGCCTACAATCCTCGCATGGCCATCCGACGCTATCTCGACCATTTCCCCGTCCTCGGCGCGCGCACCTATGTCGACGAGGCCGCCTCCGTGATCGGCGACGTCGTGCTCGGCGACGACGTCTCCGTCTGGCCCGGCACCGTGATCCGCGGCGACGTCAACTTCGTGCGCATCGGCGAGCGCACCAACGTGCAGGACGGCACGGTGATCCACGTCAGCCACGACGGCCCGCACGCGAAGCTCGGCGGCTTTGCCACCCGCATCGGCGCCGACGTGACGATCGGCCACAAGGCGATCATCCATGCCTGCGTGATCGAGGACGCGGTGCTGATCGGGATGGGCGCGATCGTGCTCGACGGTGCGGTGGTGAAACGCCACGGCTTCGTCGGTGCCGGCGCGGTGGTGCCGCCCGGCAAGGTGGTCGGCGAGCGCGAACTCTGGCTGGGCAATCCGGCGAAGAAGGTGCGCATGCTGTCGGACGCGGAGGTCGAGGGCCTGTACTACTCGGCGCAGCACTACGTGCGGCTCAAGGACCGCTACCTCGGCGCTGGCTGAAGCCCCGCGCGGCCGGTAGAGTCGGCAGGGAAACAGGGGAGTGTTTGCACGATGCGAGCCAATGCCGCGGCGCAGGGCCGGCCACGCGAGGGCGCGCGCGCCGTCCGGGCCTGAGCCCACCACCGCATGGATCGCCTCGACACCCACCACGAGATCGTGACGCCCGAAGGGGTGGCGCTGCACCTGCCGGTGGCCGGTCCGGTGCCGCGCGCGCTGGCCTGGCTGGTCGACTTCGCGCTGCGGCTGGCGCTGCTGTTCCTCGCCGGCATCGCGCTGGGCCTG
>JBMOOW010000130.1:0-3543 GCA_049323195.1 Pseudomonadota bacterium
TCGGAAGCTGACGTATGTCTTGCAACAACGTCTCCCGTTGTGCGCGCCTTGTTTCGATAGGTGCATACGCTCAGCGCGGACCGGCTTGCAGACGCGGTTCGTGCATCGCAATAGCGACCCAGCGGACCCGGCTGGCGTCGCGTTGATGCGCGGCCCGGCTCATCCACGGTCCGCCTTGCATGTTGCTAAGCCACTTCAGTGCCGGCGAGCAGGCTCTCTGTTCGAAGCAACCGCTCGTCGGGCGGTCGTTGCCGTCTAGCGCCTGCTGTGTATATTGTGCATACACAGTGTGCACGGTCCGATGGCCTCTCAGCTCTTCCTATCCACCAGCGACAGCACGCCGATGTACCAGCAGGTTGTCGACCAGATCACGGCGAAGGTCGTGGCTGGCGACTGGCCCCCCGGCACTGCGCTCCCGTCGATTCGCGAATTGGCGAGCGCGAGTTTGGTCAGCGTCATTACGGTCAAGCGCGCGTACCAGGAGCTGGAACGCGCCGGCGTGATCGTGACCCGGCAGGGCAAGGGCTCGTTCGTCGCGGACTCGCTCGACGCGCCTCGCGCCCGGCTCCGGGACGAGCTCGACCTCCACATCCAGACGCTCCTCACCGCTGCCGGCCGGCTCGGCCTGACGCGAGACGACCTCAAACACCTGCTCGACAGCGCCCCCGAGCCGGGCCAGGACACTCCACAGGGACCGCCATGACCGCCGCATTCACGCTCACGGGAATCAGCAAGCGCTACCCGCACTTCGCGTTGCAGGACGTCGATCTGTCCCTGCCGCAGGGGCAGATCATGGGTCTCGTCGGGGTCAACGGGGCCGGCAAGTCAACTCTCCTGAGGATCCTCACGGGTCTGACGGCGCCGGACGCCGGTCGCGTCGAGGTGCTCGGCCTCGCGATGCCTACCGCGCAGGTTGCCGCCAAGCGCGATATCGGGTTCGCCTCGGAGGACATGCGCCTCTACAAGCGCCGGACGCTCCGCTGGCACATGGACCTGATCCGCGCGATCTACCCGGGCTGGGACGAGGCGTATGCCGGTGAGCTGATGCGTCGCTTCGACCTGCGCGCCGACCAGGCCGTTGGAGGCTACTCGCACGGCCAGCGGGTGAAGGCGCTGCTGCTGCTCAACCTCGCCCGGCGCCCCCGACTGCTGCTGCTGGACGAACCCACCACGGGCCTGGACCCGGTCGCGCGTGCCGAGGTGCTCGAGGCACTCGCGGACGTGCTCCGAGAAGAGACCCGCAGCGTGCTGTTCTCGTCCCACAACACCCACGACGTCGAGCAGCTCGCCGACACCATCAGCTTCCTGCACCAAGGGCGCCTGCTCGCATCCAGCGACAAGGAGACGTTCCTGGAGGCCTGGCGCCGCGTCGTCTGCCACGGCGACTGGACGCCGGATCCAGGCACCTGGCCCGAGCTTGCCGCAGTCCGTCGCAACGGCTCGATGCTCGAACTCAAGGTCAACGGCTTTTCCGAAAGCGTCCCCGCACGGCTGCAGGCACAGGGCCTCACCATCCAGAGCCTGCATCCCATGAACCTCGAGGACATCTTCGTCACCACCGTGCGCGCGGGAGCAACCGCATGAAAACGCTGGACGTGAACTTCCCTGTTATCCGCCTGCTGGTCGTGAAGGACTGGCAGCTGTTCGAGAAGCAACTGGCCGCTTATGTGGTCGCTGGCATCGTCGCGCTCTGTTTCCTCGGCCATGCGCATAAATGGAGTTTCTACATCGGATCGCTACTGCTCCTGATCGTCATGGTCGCCGGCGCCTGTTTCTCGATCGCCAACTCGATGCTCGCCGAGCGAAAGGAACACACCCTCGGGTTCGTGATGAGCCTTCCGGTCTCCCCGCTGGATTTCTATCTCGCCAAGCTGATCGGCAGCCTGGTGACGTTTGCCGTGCCGTTTCTCGTGATAGCGCTCGGTTCGATCGGGGTGATCCTATTCACGCCACTTCCGGATGGCCTGATCGTGCTGGCGTTGCTGGTCTTCGGCCACATCCTGCTCGCTTACAGCGTGGCGCTGGGCGTCGCGATGGCGGTCGAATCCGAAGGGCTGAACACGTTCGCGATGATCTCGACGATGGTGCTCGTGAACCCGTTCCTGATGCTGATCGGGCAGATCCCCGCAATCAGCAACAACATCAAAACGGAGTTCGTCGTCTGGAGCATGCCGGCCGTCTCGATTCTCCTGGGGCAGGTGGTGCTCAGCGCCGCGGTAATCGGCGTCACGGGTTGGATCCACTGCCGCAAGACGTCGTTCTACTGACGACAGGCGCCACGCCCGCCCGAGCACCTTGAAGCGGCGTGGCCAACGGCACGCTGGTCTGGTCCTCGGCGACCATATCCGGAGGCTTCCGCATGCATGGCGACCGCCTGTATTACATGGACAACCTGCGGGCGCTGGCATTGCTTGCAGGCGTGGCCTTCCACGCGGGCCTCGCCTACAGCCCGCTGGCCCACGCGTTCTTCCCGACCGCGGACCGCTTCAATTCCGCCTACGTCGATGGCGTCGCCTGGTTCCTCCACCTGTTCCGCATGCCGCTGTTCTTCGCGGTCGCGGGGTTCTTCACCGCGCTGCAGGTGCGGCGGCGTGGACTGGCCGGGATGTTCCGTTCGCGGTTGCTTCGCATCGCCGTGCCATTCGCGTTGCTGTTCCCGGGCATCAACGCCTGGCTCAAGGCGGCCACGCTGCACGCCGCAGCGCGCGTCGAGCACCCATCACCGCTGCTGCAGGCCATCGGTGGCCTTCTTCGGGCAGGTGGGCTTCCGCCGATGCCACCCGGGACCGGGCACCTGTGGTTCCTCTACTACCTGATGCTGTTCCTCATACTGCTCTGGGCGGTGCGTGCGCTCGACTTCGGGCGCATCGGCGCGTGGCTCGCCGACCGCCACCCCCTGTGGCATCTGGCCGCGTGGCCGGCCATGCTCGTCCCCGCACTCGCGGCCGTCCCCGCGCCCCATCCCGCACCGGAGAGCCTTCTGCCTGCGTTCTGGGCGCTGGCCTACTACGGGTCGTTCTTCATTTTCGGCTACCTGATGCATGATCGGCCAGCAATCGCATTGCGCCATCGAGCGAACGTAGCGTGGCTGCTCGCGGGTAGCTTCGTCCTATATGTGTGCTATCTCGTCCTCATACGGCCACAGCCATCAGAAGCCTCATCCGCGAGCCCGTGGACGCTCGCGCTGCTGGGCGCGACCATCAGCGTCTGGATGACGATCGCAAGCCTTGGCCTGGGCCGGACGCTGCTCGATCGGCCGCTGCGCTTGCTTCGCCCCGTCGCGGATGCCTCGTACTGGACATACGTCGTCCACCTGCCTGTGCTGATTCCGATCCAGTACATGCTCATGGATCTCGACATTCCATGGCCCGCCAAGTTCGCGACCGCACTCGGGCTGACTCTTGCGGTGTGCATGGTCAGCTATTACGTCGTGGTTCCGCGTACCCCACTCGCCACCGTGTTCGGTCGCCCGCAACGCAGAGCGACCAGACCCGCGAATGCCTGAGCCCTGGATTTTGCGGCGGGCGAGACGTCCGCTTTCGG
>JBMOOW010000131.1:0-3477 GCA_049323195.1 Pseudomonadota bacterium
GGCCGAGGTTTGCTACCGGTTCAATCACCGGGACGAGAACCTGAAACCCTTGCTGCTCAAGCTCTTGAAGCAAACATCGATCCAGGAACTGCGCCCAACTTTGGTCCGGAAAGCTTAGGAATTACCAAAAAGAAAAGGGGCTGCGCTTGCACGCAACCCCTTGAATTTCATGGTGGCCGGGGAGGGAATCGAACCCCCGACACGGGGATTTTCAATCCCCTGCTCTACCAACTGAGCTACCCGGCCACGGCCACGACCGGGGTCGTGGGACGCGGAATGTTACGGGTCGGTCGAGGCGTTGGCAACCCGCACGGCCGGTGAACGCGCGCGGTCGTGCAACGCGACCGACACGGTCCCACGATGCCGCGGGCGCATCATGGCGCCGACCCATCCGGAGGCGACCCCGTGCGTGCCCTCACTCCGATCCTCGCCATCGCGCTGCTCGCCGGCTGTGCGAGCCATCCCGCCCGACGCGACGGGCAGAACCTCGCGCTGTACCGGCAACACGCCGGCGCGCCGGTCGACAGCTTCTCCTACCTCGGCCGCTTCGACAGCTGGACACCGCTGGAAGACGAGGCGCTGGTCGTGTGGACCTCACCTTCGCGTGCCTGGCTGCTGGACGTGTACGGGCCCTGCAACGACCTGCGCTTCGCGCATGCGGTGAAGCTCAGTTCCAGCACCGGGCGGGTGCACGCACGCTTCGACCGCGTGACGCCGCTGGCCACCGGCATGCCTCCGGTGCCCTGCCGCATCCGCGAGATCCGCCCGGTCGACGTGCCGGCATTGCGCGAGGCGCGCCGCCGGGCCAAATCAGGATAGGAAAAAACCCCGGGACTCGCGCCCCGGGGGTTGCCACGCCCAAGCGAAGGATGCGCCCGTGGAAGGGCTCAGTCCTCGGCCGACTGGTAGGCGGTGAGGTAACGGCCCGCGGCCACCGCGAAGTCGGCACGCGTGACCGTCTTCGACGGATCGAAGTAGGCCCTGAGCGTGGGCTGCAGGTCGTAGGGGCCCTGCGTCACCGCGAACCGCGCGTTGATCAGGCCGAGGTCGAGCGCGAGCTGCACATAGCCGCGCAGCGGCGCCGGAATGGACGCGGCATCGGCCAGCGGCACGCGCTTGC
Organism: Pseudomonadota bacterium; assembly: GCA_049323195.1. Lineage (GTDB taxonomy): Bacteria > Pseudomonadota > Gammaproteobacteria > Xanthomonadales > Xanthomonadaceae > Cognatilysobacter. Next base: position 1,121 of record JBMOOW010000131.1, read on the forward strand.
CGTCGTAGAACGCCGTGAGTTCACCGCTGAAGGCGCGTGCCTCGTTCTGCAGCGCCATCGACTGCACCAGCGAGTAGGCCAGCGAAACGCGGGTGACCGCATCGTTCGGGCGGAACGCGCCGTTGACGGTGCCCATCACCGGGTCCTGCGAATGCGCCAGGTCGCGCAGCGCACCGCCGCGGGCGGCCACGGACTCGGCAAAGGCATAGCCCGCGCTGCCGGTGGACATGTCGCTGAAGCTCGACCGGCCGTTGAACGGCAGGTGCTGGCGCACGTTCTGGCCCATCATCAGATACTGCGCCAGTTCGATGCGCTTGAGCACCGAGTCCGGGCGGAACTGCTTGTCGGAGTAGCCGTCGACCAGGCGGTTGGCGACAGCGAATTCGATCGCCGTGCGCGCGGGGTGGCTGGCCACGTCGTTCATGCCCGTGTAGCCGCCGCTGCGCAGGAAGCTGACTTCGCCGTTCACGAAGCCCGGCGCGCCGTAGCCGTTGGTCACGTTGAGGGGGTCGACGTCGGTGCCCGACACCGAGCCGATGCCCCGGACCTGCACGCGCCACGTGCCCGGCTTGCCCGGGGCGCCGGTCACCACCGTCTCACCCAGCGCCGGCAGCGCGATGGACGAGCCGTAGCGGTTGCCATCCGGATCGATGAGCGAGATCGCCAGGGTGTTGTCGCTGATGGTCGCGCGTGCCGAAACCCAGGTGACGCCGGCGGGCACGGTGAAGGTGTAGTCCTCGAGCGAGCCGACCGGCGAGAAGAACAGCTCGAAGGGCTGCGGCGCGTCGCCGGGGGCGAGCAGCGCGTTGGCGTGGAAGGTGCGCAAGGCGTTGACGGTCGCGCCCCAGCCCGAGCGCACGCCCGCGGCCTCGGCCACCGCCGCGTAGGCGTTGAGGTGACCGAAGCCCGCCTCCCAGGGGAGACGACCGCTCATGTTCGTCGCCGTGCGTTCGACGATGCCCTTGATCTGGTCGGGGCTGAGGTTCGGATTCGCCTCGAGCATCAGCGCGATGACGCCCGCCACGTGCGGCGTGGCCATCGAAGTACCGCTCATGTAGGTGTAGAACGGCAGGTGCTCGGGCGCGAGGCCGGCATCCTGCGTGGCGGCCAGCGCTGGCAGCGCACCGCTGTTGGCACGGGTGGAGATGATGTCCACGCCGGTGGCGACGATCGTGGGCTCGTTGATGTAGGTCCAGGTGCGGCCGTCGGGCATGGTGAACGTGCCGGTTTCGCCACGCTTGCCACGCGAGGAGAACGAGGTCAGCACACCGTCCTTCTCGCCCGCGCCCACCGAGATCACCCACGGCGCCTGCGCATACGGATTGTGCGTGTCCTCGCCCGCGCCGTCGTTGCCAGCGGCGAACACGCTCACGATGCCGCGCTTGTACAGCTCGTAGGTGGCGACGTTGACCGGGTTGAGCGGGTCGAACTTGCCGCTGCTGCCCCAGGAATTGCTGGTGATGCGGATCGTGTCGCGGAAGGAGAACTGGTTGGTGGCGGCGTAATCCAGGCCGCCCACGGCGTCGAGGATGAAGAGCACGGCGCCCGAGCCGTAACCGACCAGCGACGCACCCGGCGCGGCGCCGCGGAAGAGCCCGTTCGAGCGCTCGCCGGTTCCGCCCACGGTACCTGCGACGTGGGTGCCGTGGCCGGAGCCGAGGTCGGTGTTCGGCACGCCCTCGAGGTAGGTGATGGGAACGATGCCGGGCGCGGACTCGCGCGCGATCTCGGCCAGGACGTTCTGCGGCGCCAGCACGTTCTGCACCACGTGCTCACCGAGCTTGAGGTCCTCGTGGGTGGCGTCGATGCCGGAGTCGTTGACCATCACGCCGACGCCGCGGCCGCTGAACGGAATGGCGCGCAGGAAGTCGGCCGGGTTGGCGACCACGCGCGCGGCGCCCGACATCTCGCGCTGCTCCTTGTTGAAGTAGCGCAGCGGGGCGTTCCAGAAGATCGAGACCACGTCGTCGCGGCGGGCCAGCGCCTGGATCTCGCCCGGGGTGGCCAGAACACCGGCGATCGGCAGCGTGCGCATGGTGCGGCCGCGCTCGATGCCGAGCGCCCGAAGGGCATCGAGCTGCAGCGGCGTGACGGGGCCGGACTGCCGGTAGGTGACCACCACCCCCAGCTCCTCGCCCGGGGCGGCGGCGGCGAGCTTCTGCACGAGTTGCGGGTCGAGGTGGGCGTCGGCCAGTGCGACGCCGCTGGCCAGCAGGCCGGCGGCAAGGGCGGACCTGATTCCCCACCTGTCGCATCCCATGATACGCGGCCATTCCATGCTGACCCCACCTGACAAGGAGGGGTGTGGTGATGGCCAAGAACATGGTGCAGTTCCAGGCGGGGCTCAGCCTGCCGGC
>JBMOOW010000132.1:0-3450 GCA_049323195.1 Pseudomonadota bacterium
GACTGCTCACACCCTTCCGGCATGGCGACATCAACATGGCGTCGTCCTGGGAGTGCTCCCGCAACGACGTGATGGAAGGCGTCGCCGTTCTGCTGACGGCGGGCGCGGTCTGGCTGACCGGCTCCGGGTGGGCGGACATCGTGGTCGCCGCCGCGCTGCTGGTGCTGTTCCTCAGGTCCGCCATGCGCGTGACGCGCGATGCGTGGGCGGAACTGCGGCGTGCCTGACCGGCCGGAGGCGAACGGAAGCGGTGCCGGCGGACCGGGCCGCGCGCGGGGCGCTCCGGACGAAGCGAAGGACGTGCCTGCGCTGCGAAGCGGCCTGATCTCTCTTCACAACAATGTGAGCGCTGTATGGACACCCGAAAAGTTCGGTCCGCGATGGTCTGGCTGCTGCTCTCGGCGGCCGTGATCGCAATCGACCAAGGGAGCAAGGCCTGGGTACTGACGCACCTGCCCGAATACACTCCGGTTCCCGTCATCGACGGCCTGTGGAACTGGTATCGCTCGTACAACACGGGCGCGGCCTTCAGCTTTCTGAGCGAGGCCGGCGGGTGGCAGCAGGTGCTGTTCTCGGTGCTCGCGGTCATCGTGTCCGTCGCCCTGGGGCGTGCGCTGTCGAAAACGCGACTGCCGGACTGGCGCCGCGCCGCGCCCTACGCGCTCATCATCGGCGGCGCATTGAGCAATGCACTCGATCGCATGATGCGCGGGCACGTCGTGGACTTCATCCAGTGGTACTGGAGGTCGTATTACTGGCCTTCGTTCAACTTGAGCGACGTGGCGATCATGCTCGGCGCGTTCGGGCTGGTGGCGTTCGAACTGCGAAGCGCGCGTACGCCTGCCTCGCGCCGACGTTAGTGCCATGCGGCTTCCTCGCGCCGCCAAGGCTGTCCGACGCTTCGCGGCGAGCGCGTTTACCCTTACCCCGAACCCGGTGGAGCGCTGACGGTCGATGGCCGATTCCCATGGACATGCACCGCGTGGTCCCCGGCGTCTGGCTGCAGCGCTCGGCTGGTCGTTGCAGGGCCTGAAGGCCGCCTGGTGGCACGAGTCGTCGTTTCGCCTGGAGGTGATGCTGTCCGCGGGCCTCGCGCCGGCAGCCTGGTGGCTCGGCAACGGACCGGTCGAGCGCGTGCTGCTCGTCGGCAGCCTGTTGCTCGTGCTCGCGCTGGAGCTCGTGAACTCGGCGATCGAAGCCGTGATCGAGCGCTTCGGGGCGGAGTGGCACCCCGTCGCGGGTCGTGCCAAGGACATGGGCTCGGCCGCGGTCTTCGTCGGCATCGTGAATGCCGCCCTGACCTGGGGCCTGTTGGCCCTGCCCGTTCCCGCCTGGGGGCAGTGACCCGTGTCGCGTGGGCGCCGTTCCGTCCGGCACCGGCTGTCGGGCCGCTGGGCGCTGCTGGCCGGGTTCGTGCTGCTCTCGCTGAGCCTCGCTGCTGGCCTGGGCCTGCGCGATCCCTCGCCGCCGGACGAGCCGCGCTTCGTGCTGGCGGCACGCGGGATGGTCGACACCGGGCAGTGGCTCGTGCCGCGCCGCGGCCACGAGCTCTATGCCGAGAAGCCACCTGTGTTCATGTGGATGCAAGCGGCCGTCTACCAGCTCGTCGGCGACTGGCGCGTGGCCTTCCTGTTGCCGTCGCTGCTGGCTGCACTGCTGACGCTGGCCTTGACGTGGGATCTGGCGCGCCGACTGTGGTCCATGCGCGTCGCGGCCTTCGCCGCCGCGGGCCTGTGGGCCTGCGTGCAGTTCGGCCTGCAGGCCAAGCGCGCGCAGATCGACATGGTGCTTGTCGCGCTGACAACCCTGTCGCTCTGGGCGTTGGTGCGCCACCTGATGATCGACGGCCGACGGCGGTGGTTGCTGATCGGCGGATTCGCGGCCGGCGTCGGTACGGTCACCAAGGGCGTGGGGTTTCTGCCGCTGCTGATGGTGGTGCCGTGGTATCTGCACCGGCGGCGCTACGACGCCATGGCCGGGCCTTGCGGGGTCGGGGACACGTGGGTGCTGGCCGCTTCGTTCGGCGCCGGGCTGGCGGTGTGGCTCGTACCCTTGACGTTCGAGGTCCTGCGCTCGGGCGATCCGCAACTGCGCGCTTACGCCGGCGAGCTGCTGCTGCGGCAGACGGGCGAGCGCTACGCCAACGCATGGCATCACGTGCAACCGGCCTGGTATTACCTGCAGGTGATCGTCACGCTCTGGCTGCCCGGTGCGCTGCTGCTGCCATGGCTCGTCCCGGCATGGTGGCGCGCCGTCCGCGCTGGCGACCAGGCGACCTGGCTGCTCGTGGGCTGGGCCCTTCTGGTGCTGGTGTTCTTTTGCCTGAGCCCGGGAAAGCGCGAGGTCTACATCTTTCCCGCGCTTCCGGCATTGTGCGTCGCCGCCGCACCCTTCCTGCCGGTGCTGCTGCAGCGCAAGGGGGTCCAGCGCGCCCTGGCCGCGTATGTCGCCGCGGTTTCGCTGGTCCTCGTCGGCCTGGGCACCGCAGGGCTGGCGGGGTGGAGCGATTGGGCGCTGACGCTGGCGGCCGAGCGCGACATCCCGGCGGACCGCCTGGCGACGTTCCTGCGATGGCTGGCGGGCACAGGCGCATTCGGGCTGGTCCTACTGTCGGCATGCAGGCTTGCGCGCGCAGGCGTGGCCACGGTGGTGATGACCGGGGCGGTCTGGACCGCATACGGCCTGGGACTCGCGCCCGCCGTGGACGAATCGGCATCGGCGCGCACCGTGATGCACGCCGCCCGCCGGCACATCGGGCACGGGGCCGAGATGGGATTGATCGCGTGGCGGGAACAGAACCTGCTGCAGGCCGTGCCGCCGGTGGCGGAATTCGGATTCAAGGCACCCTGGCGCGTCCAGTGGCACAGGGCCCAACAGTGGGCCGCGGCGAACCCACGCGCTCGCTGGATCTTTTTCCTGGAGGAGGCCGCGAGCCCCTGCATTCGGCCGGGGGCATCCATCCCGGTGGGCCAGTCGAACCGACGCCAGTGGCGCCTGGTGCGTGCGACGGCGCTCATTCCCGGATGCGTCACCCCGGAATTGGACGACGAGCCCGCGCGGCGCACGCCGGCGCTCCGACGCCGCCCCTGACCCGGCGCGGCGGCCGCTCGGCACCTCGCGGCCGCGCCTGTGGGGGCGCCGGCGTGGGCACGGCGAACTGGACTGCCTCGCGTCGTGAGCGACACGTGGCCCGCGGGGCCAAGCCGTCGTGCGCGCTACACACCCCTGCGATTTCGGCGCGCACGACCGCCATGCACCGAGTCCGCGTTGCGTTGTCGGGCGCACGACGGGGAGGGCGGGATTCCGCCAACGCGCGTCAGCGACTGGCCCGCACCCGCGTCGCGATGGGACCAGCTTCCCGATGGCCGGGACGTGGCCGATCGACGCGCTCGACGAGCATGAGCGCTTCGCGCCCATCGGCCGAGGTCCGGATCACCCGGCTGCGCACGT
>JBMOOW010000133.1:0-3418 GCA_049323195.1 Pseudomonadota bacterium
CTGCGGGCGGAGCAGCCCGCAGCGCCGGTGCCGGTGCTTCTGGAGACGCCGCCCTGCACGCACGCGAAGCTGGGCTCGGCCGAAGTGGAGATCGGGCGCAAGGTCAGCGCGATCACCGACGACAGCCGCGTGCCCGTGGTCAAGGTCTCGGCCGCGCTGGACAAGCTCGCGGCGGAGGCATCCGCAGGCGGGGCGAACGCGGTGGTGTTGCGTTCGCACCAGGGCGTGTACTTCACCCATAACGGGCGGCGCAGTTCAGGTCCGGTCTACATCCGCCTCGTGGGCGCGCTGGTCCGGTTGCCCGAGGACACCGCCCCCTGCGGGCTGGTGCACGTGGACGCGGACGAGATCGAGCGACGCATGCGCTCGCGTCGCCCGCAGGAAGCGAGCTATTCCGACGCCTACGCGCGGTAGCGGCCTTCAGCCCAGCTTCGCCCGCTGCACCGCCAGCGCCTCGCGCTGCGTGGTCCAGTCCGCCAGGCGGCGGCGCTCCTGCTCGACCACCGCCGCGGGCGCGTTGCTCACGAAGGTCTCGCTGGCGAGCTTGCCCTGCGACTTGGCGATCTCGCCGTCCACGCGCTTGAGTTCCTTGTCCAGGCGCGCGCGCTCGGCGCCCAGGTCGACCAGGCCCTCCAGCGGCACCAGCAGCTTCAGCTCGCCCACCACGCCCGCCGCACAGGCCGGCGCGGCGTCGGCATCGTCGAGCACGTCGATCGAGTCGAGCTTGCAGAGAAAGCGCAGCTGCGAATGAAAGCGCGCGGTGCGCTCGCGGTCGGCGGCATCGCCCCCGGCCACCAGCAGCGGCACCTGCCGGGACGGGGCGACGTTGAGCTCGCTGCGGATGCGGCGCACCGAGGAGATCACCGCCTTGAGCCATTCCACCGCGGCCTCGGCCTGCGCGTCGCCCGCGGGCAGTTCCGACGCGGTCGGGTAGGGGCGCAGCATGATCGTCGCCTCGGCCACGCCGAGCCTGGGCGCCACCGCCTGCCACAGCTCCTCGGTCACGAACGGGATCAGCGGATGCAGCAGGGAAAGCAGGCGCTCGAGCACGAACAGCAGGGTGTGGCGCGTGCTGTCCGCGGCCGCCGCGTCGTCGCCGTTGAGCGCCGGCTTGGCCAGTTCGACGAACCAGTCGCAGAACTGGTTCCAGGCGAACTCGTAGAGCGCCTGGGCGAGCAGGTCGAAGCGGTAGTCGGCGAAGTGCTGCTCGGCCTCGGCGGCCACGCGCGCAAGCTGCGCGAGGATCCAGCGCTCGGCATCGGTCGAAGGCGTGGGCGCGCCCGAGGCGGTGAAGCCCTCGGTGTTCATCAGCACGAAGCGCGTGGCGTTCCACAGCTTGTTGCAGAAGTTCTTGTAGCCTTCCGCACGGCCGAGATCGAACTTGATGTCGCGGCCGTGCGTGGCCAGCGCGCAGATCGTGAAGCGCAGCGCGTCGGCGCCGAAGGCGGGGATGCCGTTCGGGAACTCCCTGCGCGTGGCCTTCTCGATCTTCTCGGCCATCTTCGGCTGCATGAGGCCGGACGTGCGCTTGGCGACGAGATCCTCCAGCGAGATGCCGTCGATGAGGTCGAGCGGGTCGAGGATGTTGCCCTTGGACTTGCTCATCTTCTGGCCCTGCGCATCGCGCACGAGCCCGGTGATGTAGACGTCCTTGAACGGTACTTCGCCGGTGAAGTGGTCGGTCATCATGATCATCCGGGCGACCCAGAAGAAGATGATGTCGAAGCCGGTGACGAGCACGCTTGACGGCACGTAGCGCTCGAAGCCGCGCTCGGCCATGAGCTGCTCGTTCGGCCAGCCCTGCGTGCTGAAGGGCCAGAGCGCGGAGGAGAACCAGGTCTCCAGCACGTCGGCGTCCTGCGTCAGGGCGACGTCGCTGCCGAGCCCGTGCGCGGCACGCACCGTGTCCTCGCTGCGGCCGACGTAGACGCGGCCGGCCGCGTCGTACCAGGCGGGGATGCGATGGCCCCACCAGAGCTGGCGCGAGATGCACCAGTCCTGGATGTTCTCCATCCAGTGGCGGTAGGTGTTGATCCAGTTCGACGGAACGAACCTGACCGCGCCGCTCTCGGCGAGCTCGAGGCCGCGCCTGCCCAGCGTGTCCATCTTCACGAACCATTGGTCCGTCAGGTACGGCTCGATCACCTGGCCCGTGCGATCGCCGCGCGGCACCTGCAGCTTGTGCGCCTTGGTCTCGACCAGCAGGCCCTGCGCTTCCAGGTCGGCGAGCACCGCCTTGCGCGCGTCGAAACGGTCGAGGCCGCGATAGTGCTCGGGAATAGCATGCAACCAAGTACCGTCGCGAATTCCGGCTTCGAGTGCACTCATTGCATTCGCGGCAACGCTTCCATAACTGGGCGTATCACCACCGATAATCTTCGCTTCGGGTGTGAAGATGTTGATGAGCGGCAGCGAATGGCGCTGGCCGACGGCGTAGTCGTTGAAATCATGCGCGGGCGTGACCTTCACCACGCCGGTGCCGAAGGCGCGGTCGACGTAGTCGTCGGTGATCACCGGGATGCGGCGGCCGGTCAACGGCAGCTCCACGGCCTTGCCGTGAAGCGCGGCATAGCGCTCGTCGTCGGGGTGCACCATCACCGCGGTGTCGCCGAGCATCGTCTCCGGGCGCGTGGTGGCCACCACCAGGTAGTCGCGCGTCTCGCGCAGTACCTCGTTGCCGTCGGCGTCGCGTTCGACGTGCTCGTACGTGGCGCCACCGGCGAGCGGATAGCGGATCGACCAGAGGAAACCGTCCTCTTCCTCGTTGACGACTTCGAGGTCGGAGATCGCGGTCTTGAGCACCGGGTCCCAATTGACCAGGCGCTGGCCGCGGTAGATCAGGCCCTCCTCGAACAGGCGCACGAAGGCCTCGCGCACGGCGTCGGCGGCCATGGGATCCATGGTGAAGACGCTGCGCGTCCAGTCGCCGGACGTGCCGAGGCGGCGCATCTGCCGCTCGATCGTGTCGCCCGACTGCTGCTTCCACTCCCAGACCTTTTCGACGAAGCGCTCGCGACCCAGTGAGTCGCGCGTCTCGCCCCGGCCCTCCAACGCGAGGTTGCGCGAGACCACCATCTCGGTGGCGATGCCGGCGTGGTCGGTGCCCATCTGCCAGAGCACGTCGAAGCCGCACATGCGCTTGTAGCGGATCAGCGCGTCCTGCAGCGTGTGCTGGAACGCGTGGCCCATGTGCAGCGTGCCGGTGACGTTGGGCGGGGGGAGCAGGATGGTGTAGGGCTCGCCGCTGCCACGCGGCTTGAACACACCGCTCGCCTCCCATTGCTGGTACAGGCGCGTCTCGAACTGGGTGGGGTCGAAGCCGGGGGCGAGGGTCTTGGGGCGGGATTCGGGATTCGGGATTGGGGATTCGCGGGGGCGACGCGGGCTTCTGCACTGGCCGGAACAGGACCGTGGTGCG
>JBMOOW010000134.1:0-3391 GCA_049323195.1 Pseudomonadota bacterium
GGCCATCCGAACGCCCGGCGCGCTGCGCCGGGCCGGAAGCGCCACCCCACGCGTCGCGCATGCGCCCTACTCCGCGTGCACTGCCGCGCAGGCCATCCGAACGCCCGGCGCGCTGCGCCGGGCCGGACGCGTCACCGCACGCGTCGCGCATGCGCCTGACCCGAGGCGTCTGCGCGAAGGCCCGACTGTGCAGGGCCGGGCAGGGGCCCCGCAGGCATGACGCTCATACGTCGCCCGCGACGGATCCGGCCGGGCTTAGGCCAGACGCTTTTCGCCTGTCCGCGCAGCGTCGCCGCCTCACCAAGCTGAACCCACCTGCCGGGCCCCGCGCAACGTGGCGGGCCCGGATCCGCCGCATGGCCGCCGCAATTTGGTAATAAGGCAGCCCGCCCCCGCTGCGAGTCCCCCGATGCACCGTCGCCGCCTTCCGACCCGTCCCGCCGCCCTGCAGCGCGGCATGAGCCTGATCGAGATCATCATCGTGATCGTGCTGATCGGCCTGGTGCTCACCGTGGTGGGCAGCCGCATCCTCGGGGGCTCGGACCGCGCCAAGACCAACCTGGTGAAGTCGCAGCTGCAGACGCTGGCCGGCAAGATCGAGCAGTTCGAGATGGACACCGGCCGCAAGCCCGGCGCGCTCGGCGAGCTCGTGGCCGCGCCCACCGGCGTCGCCGGCTGGCTGGGCCCGTATGCCAAGGAGGCCGACCTCAAGGATCCCTGGAACAACGCGATCCAGTACCGCGTGCCGGGCGAGTCCGGCGCTTCCTTCGACCTGGTTTCGCTGGGTGCGGACGGCAAGCCCGGCGGCGACAGCGTCAACGCGGACGTCCGCTACGAATGAACCCGTGCCGGCCCGCGCCGGGTACCGCGCGACGCCGGTCCATGCCGCGACACCGCCCCGCGCGCGGCGTCTCGCTGATCGAGCTGATCGTGGTGATCGTGCTGGTCGGCCTGATGAGCCTGCTCGCCGCCTCGGCGATGGGCGGCGGCTTCAAGGGCATGCAGCTGCGCGGCGCGGCGCGCGAGGTCGCCTCGCAGCTTCGCTACACACGCACGCGGGCGATCGCGAGCGGGCAGACGCAGCGCTTCTCCATCGACCCGCGAACGCGCGTGTGGGAGGCGCCGGACGGCCGCCGCGGCGAGCTCCCGCCGGCGCTGGGCATCGAGTTCACCGGTGCCCGGCAGGCGCAGGTGCGCGACGATGCCGGCGCGATCCTGTTCTTCCACGACGGCGCATCCACCGGTGGGCGCGTGCGCCTGGTCCGCGAAGGGGCGGCCTGGGACGTGGACGTGCGCTGGCTGACCGGCGAAGTGCGCGTCGCGCGCGGTCCCGCCCGGTGAGGCGCGCCCATGCCCGCGGCTACACGCTGCTGGAGGTGGTGATCGCCTTCGGCGTGCTCGCCCTGGCGCTGACCATGCTGCTGGGCATCCTCACCAACTCGAGCCGTCAGGTGCGCTGGTCTGGCGACGCGGGGCGCGCGGCGCTGCTGGCCGAGTCGCTGCTCGACCGCGTCGACCTCGAGGGGCCGCTGCGCGAAGGCCGCCGCGACGGCGTGCTGGAGGACGGGCGCTACCGATGGGTGCTGGACGTGCGCCGCTGGCGCGATCCGGCGCGCCCGCCCGGCCCGGTCGATCCGTCCGCGCCGCGGATGATGGAACTGCAGCTGTCCATGGAATGGGGCGAGGGCGGCCCGCGCGAGCGGCTCGCGCTGCGCAGCCTGCGCCTGGTGCCGCCGGGGCTGGAGGCGGCGCCATGAGGCGCGCGCGCGGCTTCACGCTGATCGAGGTGCTGCTGGCCTCGGCCCTGCTGGCCGCGGGCCTGACGCTGGCCTTCGCCACCATCATCGGCGCCACCGGGACCACGCGTCGCGGCGAGGAGCTGGCGCAGGCCAACGAGCAGCTGCGCGCCGTGCAGGGCTTCCTGCGGCGGCGCATCGCCGGTGCGCGCGGCGCCAGCTTCGATACCGACCGCGCCAGTGGCCTGCCCATGCGTTTCGTGGGCGACGGCGGGCGCATGCGCTTCGTCGCCGACCTGCCCGACTACATCGGCCGCGGCGGCCCCAGCCTGCACGATCTGCGCGTCGAGCGGGACGGCGACGGCGTGCGGCTGCTGCTCGACCTGTCCGTCGTGCAGGCCGGCACCAGCGTCCCCGAGCGCGACGCGCGCCCGGAGGTGCTGGCCGACGGCCTGCGCGAGGCGCGCTTCCGCTATCGCGGGCTCGATGCCGAGGGCGGGCTGGGCGACTGGCAGGAGGAGTGGACGGCGGTCGAGCAATTGCCGCTGCTGGTGGAGATCCGGCTGGTGGGTCGCGATGGTCGCGACTGGCCGACGCTGGTGGTCGCCCCGCGTCTGGCCGGGGCCTACGCGGGCGGGAGCGTGCGATGAGGCCGGCCGCACCGCGTGCCCGCGGCGCCGCGCTGCTGCTGGTGCTGTGGCTGGTCGCGCTGCTGACCGCACTGGTCGGCGCCTTCGCGCTGCTGGCACGCACTGAAGGCCTGCAGGGGCGCGCGATCGTGGGCGGTGCCGTCGGCGGGGCCGCGGCGCGTGCGGGCGTCGAATACGCGCTGGTGCGCGTGGCGGCCACCGACCCGCGCGTGCAATGGCGGCCCGACGGCCGCGCCTACGCCTGGCGCTACGGCGATGCCGACATCAGCGTTCGCATCGTGGACGAGGACGGCAAGGTGGACCTCAACCAGTCCGACGTCGGCCTGCTCACCGCGCTCGCGCAGGCCGTGGGCCTGCCGCGCGAGCGCGCCGAGCGCATCGCCGGGGCCATCCTCGACTGGCGCGATCCCGATCCGCTCACGCAGCCCGCCGGCGGGGCCGAGGACCCCGACTACGCGAGCGCCGGGCTGCCGTACGGCGCGAAGGATGCCGAGTTCGAGAGCGTCGGCGAACTGCTGCAGGTGCTCGGCGTGGGCGCCGACGAGTACGCGCGCCTGGCGCCGCACCTGACCGTCTACACCGGGCGGGCGCGGCCGGAGCCCGCGTATGCCTCCGCCGCGGTGCTCACCGCGCTGGGCATGGACGGCGATGGCATCGTCCGCCGGCGCGAGGCCTGGGACCCGGCCACCGGCCAGCCGCTGCCGGGCGTGCCGGGCGCGGAGGCGCTGCAGGCCTTCGGAAGCGGCACGTATAGTATCGAGAGCCAGGCACGGCTCCGCGACGGCAGGATCGCCGCGTTGCGTGTGGTGGTGCGCACCGGCGGCAGTGCCGTTCCGGGCATGGCCTATACGCCGCTGCGTTGGGAGGAGGGGACTTCGCCACGATGACCTCGGTACTCGGGGGCCGCCTGCGCGGCCTCGGGCGCTTCGGCGCCCGCCTCGCGCCCCAGGCCACCGGCCTGCGCGGCCTGCTCGCCTGGTGGGGCCGCGCGCTCGCCGCCTGGCT
>JBMOOW010000135.1:0-3353 GCA_049323195.1 Pseudomonadota bacterium
CGACTGGGCGATCTACTCCTTCAGCGCGCTGGCCCGCCAGGCCGCCGGGCCGGTCGAGACGCTGCTGCCCCGCGGCGGGCGCGAGGACGAGGCCGACGAGGCGCCGGTCCGCGAGGCCGTGGACGATCCGCGCTTCGTCGGCGCGCGCTTCGGCGACGTGGTGCACGGCGCGCTCGAGCGCGTCGACTTCGCCGCCTGGGCCGGCTGGGCCGGCGGCGAGGTGCCGGCCGGGCAGCAGGACGCGCTGGTCGACGCATTCCGCGCCGAAGGCTATGCGCAGGCCGACATCGAGGCCGGCCTGCCGCTGCTGGGTTCGCTGGTCGGCCACACGCTCGCGGCCACGCTGCCGGAGGGCACGCGCCTGTGCGACGTGCCGCTCGGGGCGCGCCGCGCGGAGATGGAGTTCCATTTCGCGCTGAAGGACGTGCCCGTCGACGCCCTGCTGGCCACCGTGCAGGCGCACGGCCTGCTCGCCGACCGCCAGGGCTTCGGCACGCGGCGCAGGCTCGACGGCCTGATGACGGGCAAGATCGACCTCGTCTACGCGCAGGGCGGGCAGTACTTCGTGCTCGACTACAAGACCAACCGCCTGCCCGACTATTCGCCGGCCTCGCTCGAGCGCGCCATGCACGAGGGCGAGTACACCCTGCAGGCGGCGATCTACACGCTGGCGCTGCACCGCTGGCTGCGTTTCCGGCTGGGCGAGGGCTACGACTACGAGCACTGCGTCGGCGGCGTGCGCTACGTGTTCTGCCGCGGCGTCGACGCGTGCCGCGCGCCGTCGCCAGGCATCCATGCCCAGCGCTTGCCGCGCGAACTCGTCGACGCGCTCGATGCGCTGTTCGCCGGAGGCCACGCATGAGCCTGCTCGACGCCCTGCAGCGCAGCGGCGCGCTGCGCCCGGTCGACCTGGCGCTGGCGCATGCGCTGCAGCGCATCGACGGCGAGGTCGAGCCGCCGGTGCTCGCCGCCGCCGCGCTGGCCTCCTACGCGGTGGCGCAGGGCCATCCGGCCTTCGATCCCGAGGTGCCGGCGATGCTGGTCGAGCCGCCCATCGAATGGCCCGCCGCGCAGGCCTGGCGCGCCGCGCTCGCGCAGTGCCCGTGGGTGGCGCAGCCCGCCGGCGACGACGCGACGCCGGACGATCGTCCGCTCGTGCTGGAGCACGGGCGCGTCTATCTGCGCCGCTACCGCGAGTACGAGCGGCGCCTCGCGCTCGCGCTGCGCCGCCTGTGTGCGGGCGGCGCGGAGGCGATCGATCCCGCGGTCGATGCCCTGCACGCGCGCCTGTTCCCGCAGCGCGCGGCCAGCGACGCGCAGGCGCAGGCCGCGCTCGCCGCGCTCGGGCACCCGGTGCTGCTGATCACCGGCGGCCCGGGCACCGGCAAGACCACGACCGTCGCCCGCGTGCTGGTGCTGCTGGCCGCGCAGGCGCGCGCGCGCGGCGGCATGCCGCGCATCGCCCTGGCCGCACCCACCGGCCGCGCCGCCGACCGCATGGCCGGCAGCGTGCGGCGCGTGCGCGATGCGCTGCGTGCCGACGGCCTCGACGCCGCGCTGTGCGATGCGCTGCCCGCGCAGGCCGCCACGCTGCACCGCCTGCTGGGCCTCGCCCCGGGCCGCGCGGGCGCGCGCTTCGACGCGAAGTCGCCGCTGCCGGTGGACGTGCTGGTGGTCGACGAGGCCTCGATGGTCGACCTGCCGCTGATGTGCAAGCTCGCCGAGGCACTGCCCACCGGCGCGCGCCTCATCCTGCTCGGCGACCGCGACCAGCTGCCGTCGGTGGAGGCCGGCGACGTGCTCGCCGCACTCGCCGATGCCGCGGATGCACCGCCGTCCGACGCGGCGCCGCTCGCGGGCCGGCGCGTGCACCTCGTGCGTGGCTGGCGCCAGACCGATGCGTTGGTGCTCGAACCGATTGCCGATGCCGTGCGTCGCGGCGATGCAGCTGCCACGCTTGCGTCTCTGCGCGAAGGCACGCCCGGCGTGCGCTTCCACGAGGACGCACCCGATCCGCTGGCCTTCCGCGATGCGCTGCTCGGCCCGTGGCGCGAGTTGCGCAAGGTGCACGATGCGCGCGCGGCGCTCGACCTGGCGAACCGCGTGCGCGTGCTCACCGCCCTGCGCGACGGGCCGCAGGGCGCGGCCACGCTCAATGCGCGCATCGAGCTCGCGCTCGCCGGCCCGCATCGCGAGGCTTACTTCCACGGCCGCCTGCTGCTGGTCACCGAGAACGACGCGCGGCACGGGCTGTACAACGGCGACGTCGGCGTCTGCCTGCGCGGCGAGGGGGGCGTGCCGCTCGCCTGGTTCGATGGCCCCGACGGCCCGCGCGCCTTCCATCCCGCCGCGCTGCCCGCGCACACCAGCGCCTTCGCGATGACCGTGCACAAGGCCCAGGGTTCCGAGTTCGACGCCGTCTGGTTGCAGCTGCCGATGGCGGACACTCGCGTACTCTCGCGCGAGCTGGTCTACACCGCGCTGACCCGCGCACGCAGCGCGCTGCACGTGCTCGGCCCGGCGGCGGTGATCGAGGCCGCACTGGCGCGGCATGCGCAGCGCGTCTCGGGCCTGGCCCGGCGGCTGGGTGCGGCACCACCCGCGTAGCCTGACCCCCGCTGCCCTGCGCGACCGGCGAGGGCCCGGATGAACCGGCCGCACCGGTGCCGATGTGCGAGGCCACACCGGCGCACCACGCCGACGCCGACCGGCGCGATGCACTGCAGGCGCCCGCCACGAGCAGGCACCGCCGTGCATGCGTGTCCGCCCGCGCGTGCGTCCCGCAAGCGGCGTTAAGCGACCGTTCGCGCGTACGCCGCACGTCTTCACGGCTGCTGTACCCGACGCTGCCTACGGTGGTTCGACCGCGGCCGCCCCGGCACGCGGCCCAGGAATCACGGAGTCCACGATGAGCGACGTCAAGAAGGATCACAGCATCGGTGCAGGCACGGGTGCGGTGGCAGGCGCGGTGACCGGTGCCGCGATCGGTTCGGCGGCCGGCCCGGTCGGCAGCCTGGTCGGCGCGATCGCCGGCGGCGTGGTCGGCGCGAAGGCCGGCGATTCGATCGCCGAGGCGGTCAACCCGACCGAGTACGAAGACCACTTCAAGAAGACCTACAACACCCGCGAGTACTACAAGCCCGACCGCGACTGGAACGACTACCAGCCGGCCTACAAGTACGGCTACGAGACCTATCCGAAGTACCGCGGCCGCGGCTTCGAGGAAGTGGAGTCCGACCTCGAGCGCAACTGGGACAAGACCCGCGCCAACTCGCGCCTGGCCTGGAGCGAGGCACGCGGCGCCGTTCGCGACGGCTGGCACCACATCGAGCGCGCCCTCCCCGGCGACCTCG